>NZ_AZFZ01000076.1 GCF_001435895.1 Lentilactobacillus parafarraginis DSM 18390 = JCM 14109
TTGCCCAATCGGCAACTTTTTTAATTTCTAACAACAAAATAAAAATGGACTAGGTAGCTTCTACTAGCTACTTAGTCCATTGGTTTCAATTTTGTTGTTTAACTATCCGAGCCTTGTCCTCATGGACTAGTCTGCGGTATAATTATCTTACAAAGTTAAAAGCAATATTCAGTCGATTTTAACTTCCACGAAAAAATCGACTGAATCTAAGTAGCTGGTATGAGCTACTTGCTAATACTATAAAAGAGATCTCAATCCCAAATGGGTTGGGATCTCTTTTATGTATTAGCCTGATCTTTTAATATTTGATTGCTAAATTAACTATAGTCTAGCATAGCGCTTACTAACCGGTAAACCTTAATTTGCAAATAGACTATTTAATAAATTGATACTTAGCTTTAAAAAAACGACAAGAACGACAACGAGTTTAAGCTTTGCTTGTTGATTGGTGTTCTTGTCGTTTTTAACTTATAATTTAAGGCGGATTAATTAGGTGGTGAAACTATTGGGCAAGACTATTCGACAACTTTCAGAAGAATTGAAATTATCAAAACAAGCCATTAATCAACGTATTAATAGCATTAATGGCTTTCGAAGCAAACACACTTACAAAGTTAAAAACCATCTAGAAATAGACAACCAAGGCGTTAAAATGCTTGCTAATTTTGACAAGCAAAAACGACAAGAACGACAACCAAATCGGCAAGCCGAAAACGACAAGGACAAAAATATTGATCAGATCTTGCTGAAGCAACTTGATGTTAAAGATCAACAAATTGCAAATTTGCAACAAGCCCTGGATCAGCAACAAAAATTACAGATAGCAACGGTTTCAGAAAACCATCGATTAAAAGAGCACGTTCGTAAATTGAGTGGCCTGCTTGACTCTTCTAGTGCAACTCAACAGCAAAAATCAAACGACAAGGACGATGCCTTGTCGAATAATGTCAATACCCGTCACAGCAAGGATAAAAACGACAAGCAAAATGAAAATAGAGTTGCTGAATATAATAATAGGCAAAAAAAAGTATCTAAAAACAAAGTATCTAAAAACAAAGTCAATAATAGTTGGTGGCGTTTTTGGTAGTATTTCTACTCCTTTCATCAAGCAATCAGGAATCTAACCCAGAAATAGTTGACAAAGAGCCCATTTTCCTACCGCCTTGGATAGTTATAAGAAGCAAAAAAATTCTCATACTATTTGGCTGCCAGTGGTAATTTAAAGATGATAAAAGTCGATACAGCGTAAATAATTAAAATCGGAATCAGTAACATTCCATAGGTGATGGGCCACGTCAAAATGGTCATTAAGGCAGTGCCAACTGTATTTAAAATTACTAACGTTTTCCTGGTTAGTTTAAATGAATGCCACATTAAAAACCACCAGTAGACTAATGAGCTGAGCAGTGCAAAGCCACTCCAGTCAGTTAATGTCAATATTCATTTACCTCCTTATAAATTAATTGATTTTATAGTATATTAAGATCTGCAAAAGTTAACGGTCATACTCTAAAGGTGGATAAGGAGCTAGAGTATCTTTAACCCCCTCCCGATGATCATAGATACTTAGGGACACCCTTTTATCCTGCCAAGACATATTATAAATATATTGATAGGTATGGTGTTGGTGGCGAATTGAAACATCTTCCTCCCATTGTCCCATATTGACCCAATTAAAAACTATTTTCTGATTTTTAATGCTATTTTTTGGAATCTTTTGGGCAACCATGTACGTTCGAACGGCTCCAGTAAAATAAGTGCGATGTTGCCAATAAATGGCTAGCCAAACTATTAAAAAGAACCCTAGTAATAAAGCTATTACGTACCCAATCTTTTTAAGCATAACTAATCCACACCTCTTTTTCATTTTGTTGTTAGTTTATAAATATAACTTGGCTTGTAAGTCCCTAAAAAAACATTTGTCATTGAGAATGGGAATACCCACATAAGGCCACCTTTCATTCCTTTATGACTTGTCCCCCACCAATAAGCTAAGTAAACATATTTAGACAGCAGCAACGCCAGCTCGCAAGCCCAATTAAAACAGACCTTACAAAGCGCCTACGCAACGTTTCAAAAGCAGACCAACCTGATCAGTCAGGAAAATCTGACCGCACTCAAACGGATTCAAACCGAGCAAGGCCAAAACAACCAGCTTCTTACCACAAAAAGTAACAGCTAAATCGGCAAATGAAGAAAAACATGGTTGGCTTTGGCGAATAACACATTAATACTGCTGGTTTTGTAATAATAGTAAAAAATCTAATTTCGTCCGAACGGCAATCTTTTTCATTATTCATGTGATACAATATAGATGATCGTCTATGTTTAATGTGGAGGAATTTACTGATGCACTATGAGTATAAAGATTTGGCATCACTTTTAAAGGTGGTTGCTGAACCTAACCGTCTTAAGATTTTAGAAATGCTGTCCTGTGGTGAGATGTGTGGGTGTGATATACTTGCACACTTTAACTTTACACAACCGACTCTATCCCACCATATGAGTATTCTGGAAAAAAGTGGATTAGTTAACGTAAGAAAAGATACTAAGTGGCACTATTATTCTTTAAATTCAAACAAAAAAGAAGGACTGATTAGTGAATTAACACAAATACTATCTAAAACTGACCATTGCATATGTAAGGATTCACATTCAAACTGTTAGCTTTTTTATTTTGCATTATACATAGATAAATATCTATATGGAGGGCTATTATGCGTACTTCTAAAAATTTATCATTCATGGACCGTTATATGACCTTATGGGTATTTTTAGCTATGGCACTGGGAATTATTAGCGGTTTAGCTTTTCCATCGCTCCCTAAAATAATTAATAGTTGGTCTATCGGTACAACATCAATTCCAATAGCAATAGGCTTAATATTAATGCTATATCCACCACTAACCAAAGTTAATTATGGCAAAATGGGTGATGTATTTAAGGACAAAAAGGAACTTGCTTTTTCATTAGTTCAAAATTGGATCGTTGGCCCTATTTTAATGTTTGCTCTTGCTGTTATCTTTCTACACAATTATCCAAACTATATGATTGGTTTAATCATGATCGGTTTAGCACGGTGTATTGCTATGGTTATTGTGTGGAATGAATTAGCGCAGGGTAATAACGATTATGCTGCTGGGCTAGTAGCTTTTAACTCAATTTTTCAGATTTTGCTATATTCCGTTTATGCATACTTCTTTATTAGTGTCTTACCAAAATTCTTTGGGCTACAAACACAGACAATTAATATTACAATGAGTGAAATTGCTAAAAGTGTTTTTATTTATCTTGGTATTCCTTTCATTTTGGGCATTGGTTCTCGTTACTTTATCATTAGCACAAAGGGTAAAGAATGGTTTGAAGATAAATATGTACCAAAAATAAGCAGAATTACTACTTGGGCTTTACTCTTTACAATAGTAGTGATGTTTTCTGTCAAGGGTGCAAAAGTAGTTCAACTACCAATGGACGCAATAAGAATTGCTGTTCCTTTATTACTATATTTTGTCTTAATGTTCTTCATAACCTTTTGGATTGCGAAAAAGACTAAAACTAGTTATTCAATTTCTGCGACACAATCTTTCACCGCTGCAAGTAATAACTTTGAATTAGCTGTTGCAGTAACAGTCGCTATATTTGGCTTGAATTCTGGAGAAGCATTTGCTGCCGTTATTGGCCCAATGGTTGAAGTACCGGTAATGATCTTATTAGTTGATGTAGCACTATGGATTAAAAGAAAATATTATGATTAAGGAGTAACCAAATGAAAAAAATCTATTTTCTCTGTACCGGGAATTCATGTCGAAGCCAAATGGCCGAAGGATACGCAAAAGAACTTTTTCCTTCCGATAAATTTGAAATTAGAAGTGCGGGCGTAGAAAAGCATGGTTTAGACAAAAATGCAGTACAAGTTATGGCAGAAGATGGTGTCGATATTAGTCAGCAGTATTCAAAACTGATTGATTTAAATTACTTCAATTCAGCTAATCTAATTGTTACTTTATGCGGTGATGCACGAGATAAATGTCCAGTTATTCCACCACAAGCTACAAGTATTCATTGGCCATTACCCGACCCTGCAAAAGCCACTGGAACAGAAAAAGAAAAACTACAAGCCTTTAGAAAAGTTCGAAACAAAATAAAAGATAATCTATTCGAACTTGTACAAAATTATAAATAGGGTCCATTTTTATAGGATGACTCCTAAATCTAAAAAGACAAGGCCCATTAATTTATTAACTAATAATATTGAATTTCAATTTCATAGGAAAACTGGTAAACTATTCAACACAATAGTTGAAAAGGTGGAAAGAAAATGTTTGAACAAGCAGTTAACTACAAAAATGGACTATATAAAGAACTATCTAAAATTGGTAAGGGGCTAAGCAGTGATCGACGATTAGAAATTCTTGATCTTTTAACTCAAGCACCCAAATCAGTTGAAACTATTGCCAACGGGGTCGGAATAAGTGTAGCTAACGCCTCACGCCATCTACAAATATTGAAGGACAGTCATCTGGTTAAAACAAAACGAAAAGGCAATCATATTATTTATAGCCTTAGTTCTCCCAAAATTAGTGATCTTGTGCACCTATTAACCGATATTGGCAACAGTGAACTTTCAGATATGAAAACAATTCAGGATAAATCAGACGCTCAAGATAACGTTAAAACCATTTCCTTAAAGCAAGCTCAAGAAGAATACAAAAATAGCTTTGTCCTTGATGTACGACCTTCTGATGAATATGCAGCAGGCCACATACAATCGGCAATTAATGTCCCATTGGAAACATTAAAAGAATCAATGCCCAAATTACCTAAAGATCAAAAAATTATTGTTTATTGCCGTGGAAGACTATGTGCTAATTCCAACATTGCCACACAGATCTTAAATAGAAATGGTTTTGACGCAGTTAGTTTAAATTCAAGTTACTATAATTGGAATAAAATAACAGAATAAACAGTTTAAGCACGATTTAGTCATTTATTGATTAAATCGTGCTTTTATATTGACCTACAAAAAGTATGTGATATTATTAAACTATTCAAGTAAACAATTGAATAATTGAAAGGCAGTGACATAACTTGTCTACTATTGATAAAACGCTAACCTTAATTAATTTTGAGAATAATTGGTGCGCCCAGTGTTATACGCAGCGACCAATAATAAATAAGATTAGCCATGACTTTAATTCATATTTAAACGTTCGGGTAGTGAATTCAGATGCTCACCCAGAACTAGCAAAAAAATACAATGTTTATTCCGCACCCAGTACTATTTTGCTGCGTGATGGAAAAATCGTTGAAAAAATTACCCGTTTTATTGATCAATCACAATTAACAACTTTAATTAAATATTACCTATAAAGGAGCGACTCTTATGGTTAAGAACTTAACTGACAAAGACTTTGTGAAAGAAACTAGTACCGGTGTTACATTAACTGATTTTTGGGCTACTTGGTGTCCTCCATGTCGAATGCAAGGACCGATTATTGAACAACTTGATAAAGAAATTGGCGATAAAGTCAAAATCACTAAAATGGACGTAGATGCAAATCAAAAAACACCAATAGCATTTGGAATTATGTCTATTCCAACCTTAATTATCAAAAAAGATGGCCAAGTAGTTGATAAGCTGGTTGGCCTCCACAGTAAGGACCAACTTAAAACCGTTCTTGCTCAATATAATAATTAGGTTAAGAGGGGAGAAGCTAAATGGAACAACTATCAGTAATGAATAAAAAAGAATTTGATAAAAAACTGAAGAATGGAAAATATATTTTAGTTTTTATGGCTTCTTGGTGCCCTGATTGTAGCTTTATCAAGCCTCATCTACCAGAAATTGAACAAGAATTCAAAGATTACACTTTCATCAGTGTCGATCGTGATGAGAATACCGAATTGGCTCAAGAACTAAATATCTTTGGTATTCCAAGCTTCGTTATTTTTAGAGATGGGCAAGAAATCGGAAGACTTGTCAATAAAGATCGGAAGACTAAAGAAGAAGTCGAAAACTTCATTACCAACACTATTAACTAATGAAGAAGTTTTTTACTATTCTTGGCGGTATGGGGACGTTAGCAACTGAAAGTTATGTCCGACTCCTTAATAAGAAAACTGAAACCCATAAAGACCAAGACTATTTAGATTATATAGTGGTTAACCATTATTGATGCACAAGAAGTCATTGTTAATCGTTCATTGGATAAGGGATTAGCGTTACGTGACGACTAATAAGTAGATTGGAGTGAAATTTAATGAGGAAATATGATGTAGTAGTGATTGGGGCCGGTCCTGGTGGAATGACCGCTGCCTTATATGCAGCACGAGCTAATTTAAATGTAGCAATGCTTGATCGCGGTATTTATGGTGGACAAATGAACAACACCGATGACATTGAAAACTACCCTGGTTTTACAACAATTAAGGGTCCTGAACTTGGTGAGAAAATGTATCAAGGAACCGTTAAGGCCGGAGTAAATTTTGTATATGGTGATGTCCAAAACGTTACCGTTGATGATCAACAAATGAAGCATATTCAAACCGATAGTGACGAGTTAGTAGCAAGCGCAGTAATTATTGCAACAGGATCTAATAATCGAAAATTAGGTGTACCAGGTGAAGAAAAGTTCTCCGGAAAAGGGGTTTCTTACTGTGCAGTATGTGATGGTTCTTTCTTTAAAGGAAAGAACGTTACTGTAGTTGGCGGTGGTGATTCAGCAATTTCTGAAGGATTGTACTTAGCTAATGTCACTGATGGAGTTAATGTCATTCATCGTCGCGATCAGTTACGGGCACAAAAGGTATTACAAAATCGTGCTTTTGATAACGATAAGATAGATTTCACTTGGAATACTAGTGTGACAAAGATTTTAGGTGATGAAAATCATGTTACTGGAGTAAAAATTCATAACAATCAGGTCGGTGATGATACAACTCTAGACACTGATGGAGTTTTCGTTTATGTCGGTAACTTTCCAAACAGCCAAATTTTCAATAATTTAAATATTACCGATCAAGCTGGTTGGATTATAACTAACGATCAAATGGAAACAACAATTCCTGGAATCTATGCAATTGGTGATGTCCGGCAAAAGCAACTGCGGCAAATTACAACTGCGGTTGGCGATGGTGGTATTGCTGGGCAAAACGCCTTTGAATATTTCGAAGCCATAAAGCATCGGCAAACGGTTAAAGATTAAAGAGAGGAAAATTACTTTATGGAAATCAAATATTGGTCAGACATTGCTTGCCCCTTTTGTTATATCGGTTCTAACCGAATGAAACGAGCAATGAAGGAAATTGGTATTTATGACACAACTGAATTAGAGTTCAAATCATTCGAGCTTAACCCTGCAACACCAAAGGAAACCGATGAAGGATACATTAATCACTTCACTCAGGGAAATAAGGCAATGGAGCCACAGGCCAAAAAGCAAATGGCTTACATCGAACAAATGGCGCATAACGATGGTCTACCAATGGATCTTGACAGTGTAGTACCTACAAATACTATGGATGCGCACCGGATTATTAAATTCGCAGAAGCTAAAAATGATCCTGATTTGACTGAACGAGTAATTAGACGCTTCTACCAAGTTTACTTTAGTGATGGTCAATCGATTTCTGACCATGATGTGCTATTAAATGCGGCAATGGAAGCTGGGCTTGCTAAAGACGAAGTAGAAAAAGTGCTTAATTCTAACCAATATCATCAAGCTGTGGTCAATGACGAGGCAGAGGCTCAACAATCCGGTATTCATGCTGCACCTTTTTTTGTAATCAATAATAAGTATGCAATTAGTGGTGCCCAACCATATGAAGTCTTTGTTAAAGCCTTAAAGCGAGTTCAAGCAGAAGAAAATTAGGAGGAATTTACGATGACCGAAGATAAGCCACAATTTAATACAATATTTGGCGATAATAATGATGCTGCTGTATGTGGGCCAGACGGTTGTAATATCGCTGAACATCAAAAGCAAACTGAGGATAAGAAGAAGAAAACAAAATAAATGGAGGAAAGCTATAAATGAAGTTTGACTACGTTGTTATTGGCAGTGGGCCATCAGTTTATCGTTTCCTATTGGGAATGCAGAATAGCGGAAAGAAAATCGCGGTTGTTGAAAAGAATCGGTTTGGCGGAATTTGCCCTAACGAAGGCTGCGAACCCAAGATTTTCTTAGAAGGAGCAGCACGAGCAACCTTAACTTCAATGCGTTTGCAAGGTAAGGGAATTACTCAACCAGCTAAGCTTGACTGGAAAGAACTTATTCAGCAAAAGAATAAGGCTATGGCGTCATTCCTAAATAATATGCAAAGTATGTATGAAGGCCTGGGTGCGACTACCATCAAGGGTGAAGCATCATTTGTTGATCAACATACCATTGAAGTTAATAATAAAAAAATCACTGCTGATAATTTTGTAATCGCAACCGGAAAAAAGCCGCATCCTCTTAACATTCCTGGCCACGAGTACCTACTTACTAGTACTAACCTTTTTGAACTCGAAGATACTCCAAAGAACGTCGCAATTATCGGAAGTGGTTACGTTGGTATGGAATTTGCTACATTGTTGTCTGCTGCCAGGGTTAAAGTAACAGTTATTGTCCGATCCGGCCAACCACTAAAGGGATTTTACAGCCAACACGTTCATCAGTTAGTTGATGAAATGAAAAACTCACTTGGTATTAATTTTATATTTAACACAAATGTTACAGCTGTTACCGAAGCACAAACTGGCTATGAGGTTCAATCAGCTAACGGCAACCTTGGCACTTTTGATAAAGTTATTAATGCCAGTGGTAGAGTTCCTGAAATTAATGCATTGAAACTTGATAATGCTGGTGTAGAGTACAGCAACCGCGGAATTAAAGTTGATAAATATTTGACCACATCAGCAAATAACATTTACGCAATGGGCGATATTGTTGATAAAACCGCACCAGCATTTACCTCTACGGCACAGTTTGAAGCAGACTACTTAAGTGCCTTACTTACTAATAAAACAACTGAACCTCTTAGGTACCCAGTAATTGGAACCGTTACGTTCACATTCCCCCAACTCGCTCAAGCTGGAATTAGTATTGATAAAGCAAAGGAAGACAGTAATTATTCAATTAGGGTCTGTCTTAAAACAAGCTT
>NZ_AZFZ01000077.1 GCF_001435895.1 Lentilactobacillus parafarraginis DSM 18390 = JCM 14109
AAAAAACGACATTTTCACATCGGCGTTGACACCAACCGCTTTTTTAGATAGAGAAAATGTGAATAATGTATTCCATGTTATTAATGCTAACAAAGACCGAACATATTTAATTATTACCCATGATGTTCGTGATTTGCTTCTTGTGAATGATTATCACCTTTTATCTATGGATAATCATAAAATTGATCATGAATTTAACAAAAAGACGTTTGAAAATGTGAATAGAGATAATTCATTTTTACATTACTTTGCAGAAGTTTAAGCAATGCGCCCTCCACTAATTTGCTCAGGGATGTCCGCACCCCCAAAACTACATTTTTACGTCGGTGTTGACAAGGGACACGCAATCCTTTTTATCAGCAAATAACGTGAATAGGAGCCGTGACATAAGTCCCTAAAGAACTGGCCAAAATCAAAATTCAAGTGAGCTTTGATTTGGGCCAGTTTTTTTATTTTTTGAAAGAAGAAACAGGTGGCTATAGCGTAAGCGTGATTAGGTTCTTTCCAATCCTGTGTGATTCGTTACATTAAGATTTGCATGTCCTCTGTTTTATAAAAGGATCCGGCAAGTAAATTTCTATTCTCTCACACGATAATGGAAAGAACCCGTTAAGTGTTTACGAAAAAGGATCATTTACTTAAATCATACTTCGCATTAATCAAGTAGAGAACGATTGCACCAATTGCCATGGTGACAAATTCACCAATTCCGGCGGTTAAGTAAGTCCCCCAGAATGTTGGCCAAAAGGCACTGTGCGCAATGATGGCAATTTCAAAGCCGATGATAAACATGTAAAATGTTCCGATTAATACGGAAGCAACCAGTTTCAAAACGAGTGAATTCATGTGTTTGGTAACCAAATAAATGGTGACCAGATTAATCAGGGTTTCAAATGTCCCAACCAGCATATCAATCGCGCCGTTTGGTGACGTGATATTGGTGATGAAACAAGCAACGGTAATGGCGATGATGTAGCGCTTGTTAAATGGGACGAGGTTGTTCAGTCCTTCAGAAAAGCGGAATTGAACGGGTCCATAACTTACGGCTGCAAAGACCATCGTCAACACGATGTAGAGTGCAGCAACAACGGCAGCTTTGGTCAGGTCCAACACGCTGTCGATGCCGATAACATTAGTCTTAGAATTCATCATAAATTCCTTCCTTAAGTAATTATTCAGTTGTTAGTCAACTTTTTAACTTTACCGCTTTTTTCAGGTGAGGTCAAAAACTTTTTATCGGTTCAAAATCCAGAGGAAGAAGACGAAGACAACGGCCAGACCGTACATCATGGCGCTGACTTCCTTCCCGCGTTTGGCGGCGATCATCGTGATTGGGTAGGTGATAAACCCAAGGGCGATTCCGTCAGCAATACTGTAAGTAAACGGCATCCCAACCAGGGTAATAAAGGCTGGCGCAGCAATTTCGAACTGTTCCCAGTGAACGTTTTTCAATGACTGAGCCATTAAAACGCCGACGATAATTAAAGCTGGCGCGGTTACCTGACTGGTGATCACTGTCAATAATGGTGAGAAGAAGGTGCCAAGGACAAACAAGATCCCAACGACAATCGCAGTAAAGCCGGTTCGACCACCCACTGCAATTCCGGCAGATGATTCAACGAAGGCGCCCATTGGGGAGGTTCCAAGAATTGAGCCGACAGCCATCGTTGACGAATCAGCGATCAAGGCGCGCCCAATTCTTGGGATGCGGTTGTTCTTAATGAAGCCGGCCTGTTCAGCGAGGCCAACCAGGGTTCCGGCGGTATCAAAGAAGGTGACCAGCAAGAACGTGAGGACAACCACGATCAGTTGCAGTGAGTTGATGCTGCCAACGTGGGTGATCGCAACGCCAAAGGTTGGTGCCAGGCTTGGCATTGGCGAGACCCATTGATGCGGCAGCGGGATGAGGCCGGTGACCATCCCCAGAATGGCGTTTAAAACCATTCCGATGAAGATGGCGCCGGGAACCCGCATACTCATGAGGATGACGGAAACTAACAAGCCGAAAATCGTTAACCAGGTGGTCCCGACATGCAGCGACCCTAAGGCGACCAAGGTGTCCTTGCTGGACTGAATCAGGCCGCCATCGTTCATCCCGATAAAGGCAATGAACAGGCCAATGCCGCCGCCAATTGCGGCTTTAAAATCAGCGGGGATCGAATCGATAATCTTTTCCCGTAACTTTAAAGCGGTCAAAATAATGAAGATCACCGAAGCGACGAACACCCCGGCCAGCGCCGTCTGCCAAGGCACCTTCATGCCCAAAACAACGGAGTAGGCAAAGAAGGCGTTAATCCCTAAACTAGCGGAAATCGCAATCGGATAATTGGCAATCAGCCCCATTAAGAAACAGCCGAATGCGGATGCCAAGGCGGTTGCCGTGAAGATGGCACCCTTGTCCATCCCGGTTACCCCGAGAACGTTTGGATTCACAAACAAGATATAAACCATTGAGACGAAGGTGGTAATTCCCGCGATGGTTTCTTTGCGGAAGTTGGTGTTTCGCCCCTCAAAGTCGAAAAACTTGGCGATTGAATTAATCATAGATAATAGCTCCTTATTGTTCGGATATAAAATAAAAACACCATTTTTTATACTATCATTATAACTGATTATCTTCAATAACCGAATTAAATATTCAGCATTCTCCAAATTGTTGCATTTTTAAAACGCTTTCTTCGCAATTTTCAGTTCTGACTTTGGGATTGCTGATAATCGTGGGCCATTTGGGTAACTAACCGTTTCATGCCAGCGACATCCAAGACACTGTCCGTGAATTCCTTGCGAACTAATTCATCGGGTAAATAGACATCGTACTTGTCAAACGTTGGCACTTCATTTGGAAATAGCAGATCAAGGGTCGGAAAGTCTTTATTGGCTTCCTCTTGAATGATTTGGAAGAATTCATCCGCGCTGCAGTCCATTGCGAACTCCATAAAGTATGGCCGTGATGAATTAAAGCCACGGAGATTGAGCCGATCGGCACACTTGATTCGTAATAGCCGCTCCAGGGCTAAGAAGGTGTAACTGCCAGTCCACGGGAAGAACGCCCACATATTACCGCCAAGATTAACCAACTGATTGGCTGGTAAGCCGGCAACGTGTGCGGTGTCGCGCATCTGGGTCAGACGCGCCTGGGCATTTCCCTGCAAATAAGGGTACATCTTGGTTTCATCCAGAACTTTCCGCATTCGCTGAAGAATCTTTGGGTGAATGTCGCCGGCAACATCGCCGAAGAAGGCGGGAATGCGGCCCTTAACCTCATGACAATAAACCTGATGGCGCTTTGGATCGACGTCTTCAACGACCCAGACCCGGCCGGCAATCGCAATCTTATCACCAACGGGAGGCGGCTTGACGATGGTTCCGAGTTCTTCTGATTTGGAATGGACACTAAACTCTTCGTTGTCTTGGAAAACGGCATAGAACTTATAGTTATTAACGACTCGTTCGCCTGCCATGCCAACAATCAGGCCGCCAGCTGGGGTTCGCTCAATATGGTTGGTTTTGAGGAGATGACGGAGTAAAACTCGGTAGTCATCCTGACTCACATTGTGAAAATAGGCTAATCCCAATACCCTTGAAGCGAGTTCTGCGGGCGTCATTTCACCGCTGGAAGCAATCGTGCTCATGGTTTGGTGATACAGCAAACTATACGGAAGTCGATTAGTCCGGGGCGGCTCGACCCATTTTTCTTCGAGATATAACTGGACCAGTGCGATCCCCTGTAGTAAGGGCCAGGCAATCAGGTCAGGAAGCATTGCCCGGGATTCGGGGTGCTCTTCGCGCATGACAAAGTGCATTTCCGGCGGGTTTCCTCGCCGTCCGGTTCGGCCCATTCGCTGCAAGAAGCCCGAAACGGTAAATGGCGCGTCAAGCTGAAAGGCACTCTCCAACTGACCAATATCAATTCCCAATTCGAGGGTCGCCGTGGCGCAGGTGGTCATATTGGCGTCTTCGTCCTTCATCTCATCTTCCGCCGTCTGCCGAAGCGCGGGTGACAGGTTACCGTGATGAATTAAAAACCGGTCGGGTTCGTGATTATATTCCGCGTATGAGCGTAACTCTTGGCAGACGGCTTCACATTCTTCCCGGCTGTTGGTAAAGACCAGGCATTTTTTACCCCGGGTATGTTCAAAAATATAGCCAATTCCCGGATCGGCTAATTCAGGAGCCTGATCCGTTTTCGGCCCGATCAACGCGGCCGGATCGAAATCTTTATCGGATGCCTGGGGATCGGTTTTGTAAAAGTGTTCCATGGATAGGCGCCAAATTTGGCCGGTGCTATTTACCTTGGGCGCGACGGTTTGGTGATCGCTGCCGGCGCCTAAGAACTTGCTGGCGGCCGCGATATTGCCGATGGTTGCCGACAGCCCAATTCGCCGCGGGTGAACGGCAGCCAATTTTGCGAGGCGTTGGATCAGACAGAAGGTTTGGCCGCCCCGATCACTGCGCAAAAATGAATGCAGTTCATCAATCACGATGTAGCGTAAACCATGAAAGAGGTTTGGAATATCCATGTGCTTGTTGATCATGAACGATTCTAATGATTCTGGGGTGATCTGTAAGATCCCGGACGGATGCTTTAACAACCGCCGTTTGCTTGATTGGGAAACATCGCCATGCCAGCGCCACACGTTAATGCCGGTATCCTGACAAAGGTCGGTGAGCCGCTCGTACTGATCATTAATTAAGGCCTTCAACGGGGCAATGTACAAACACTGAATTGAATTGGAAGGCCGTTCACTCAAATCAGTCAGAATCGGGAAAAAGGCTGCTTCGGTTTTTCCCGAAGCAGTGGATGCCGATAGCAGCACATTATGATCGGTATTAAATATTTCCTCGGCCGCCGCAACTTGAATGGCGCGTAAATTATGCCAGCCGCGATTGTAAATATAATCCTGGATAAACGGTGCATATCTTGAAAATACGTCCATGACGCACCTCCTTAACTAAATGGTGAACTCAGTGTAGTCCTTGTCTTTTTTATCAGAAACTTCCTCAGACTTGTGATAGTCGAAATTGCTTGAGGATAATAATTTTTCGACCGTGGTATCAGGATTTTGCCAAACAATGTCTAAAAGCTCAATGAAATCCCGAATGACTTCTCGGGGCGTGATGTTGGTATCGGCGCCAATTCGGGCGTATTCAATCTTGATGAACTTTGCTAAGTCCGCCTCGGTGATGGTGCGTTGGTAACCATACAGTTCGGCATGCATATTGGCCAGCTTTTCGACCAGAACCAGCATCTCTTCAGCAGTTAGCGGTTCAAGTTTAATGACCGGCGCGTACATGTCACGGGCACCGGCGGTCGCAAACTTCCCCTGGGTTAACCGTGAATGAAGAGCCTCATAACTATAGACTCCCCGGCGGCGATCCTCAACGGCTTGCGGGGTGCCGCCCATAAGAATTCCCAGATACTTTGCTTTTCCTTGAAGGGTGTCATTGTACATTGTTAAAATTTTTTCGTAATTGTACTGGCGGCTGATGCTGTTTGGGATCTTGTAAATATTCACCAACTCATCAATCATAATGATGAGGCCAGCATACCCGGCCTGCCTGAAGAATGAGGCAAATAACTTGAGATATTCATACCAGTCATCATCGGAAATGATGACGCTAACGCCCAGTTCCTGTTTGGCCTCGGTTTTATGGGTGTATTCACCCCGGAACCACTTGATGACCTTTGCCTTTGTGGTGTCGTCGCCCTCAAGATAAGCGTGATAGTACATATTGAGTAATTTTGCGAAGTCAAAGCCGTGAACCAGTTCGCTCAGTGATGAAATGACTGCGTAAATTTTCTTGTCGACGGCCGCCGCAAACTGGGGATCATCGACGGTCAAACCACTGTCACTGGCAACGCTGCTTTGGACGGAGCTGATCCAGCGGTCCAAAACTAAGGTAAGCGCGCCGCCTTCTGGTCGGGTCTTGGTCGCAAGATTCTGAATGAGTTCCCGGTAGAGGGCAAGCCCCTGACCCTTGGTTCCCTGAAGCCGCCGCTCTGGTGATAAATCGCCGTCAACGACGACAAAATTCTTGTCCATGACGTAGTTGCGCATGGTTTGCAGCAGGAAACTTTTACCTGAGCCGTACCGGCCCACGATAAAGTGAAAGGAAGCCCCGCCCTCAGAAACGACGTCGACATCGTGAAGCAAGGCTTCAATCTCTGCTTTTCGACCGACAGTCACGTAGGGAAGGCCAATTCTGGGGACAACCCCGCCTTTAAGGGAATTTAATACTGTTTGGGCAATTCGTTTTGGAACCCGTCTCTTTTTTATGTCTGCCACGATGCATTAACTCCTTCATTATAAAAATAATTGTTCGAGATCCTGACGATAATCTTCGACGATGACCGGCTGATTATCAGCATTAAATTCGATGACCGTATCACCAATCTCATCGAAGAGTTTTTCGTTAATTTGATCAACTAAAATCGAAACCATTAAGTGATGATCCTTTAGGTATTGCTGCCAGGACTGATTTTTTAATAGCGCGACCACCAGCATGGTTTCATCAGCGTTTAATAAAGACTGGCTGCTAGCCGGGGCCGGCTCTGGAGAAGGCTGGGGTACTGGTTCTTCCTTTGGTGCAGTCGGGGCCTCTTTTTCTTCTTCGGTTAACAAGCTTTCCCGGGTCAGTGACGCGTCCGTTCGGATTTGGTCGAGACTATCCAGATTAAGCGTTACCCGTGGCCGGCGCTTTTCGTCCTGAATCCGCTGATAGGTTTTAATGCCCGTCAAAATGGCCTGCTGGACGGTGGAATTGAGTTGCCGGGGCTTTAGCGGGTGGCCCAAATGAAAGGATTCCCGGGCCAAGCGATCAATTTCATGCAGGAGCGTGTTGAGCTTCTTGTCTTGGTGTTTGACTGGATAATAGATATTAGAACTGCATGTTCGGGCGCCTAAATGGTAAATGTGGTCGCCGTCAACTTGATATGTTTTAAGCCGCGGCGGCTTTTGAAAATAAAAGACGGCACTTCTAAAGTACGTGTGGGAGGTCGATACCCGCGTGGCAATGGCTTGATTGAAGTAATCAAATTGACTGGTTTGCCGTAAATCGAGAATCTGCTGCCAGACAACTTTCAATAATTCAGCGAACTGCTTCGGCGACTTTTTCAACAACAGACACGACTTGAGATAGGTTGAATGGTTTTTAAAGACCGTTAGCAGCTGCTCGGGTGAGTCATCGGACGGATGCAATAAGATCTGGTAGTCCTGATCTGCGGTCAACCTTTTCGCGAAAATGGTCCGGGCCTTTTGCTGGTCAAGTTCATAATACAACACGTAGTCACATAGCCATAGATCAAGCAAATCGCGCATTCGTGAATGATAACTGGGCGCGCACTTATCACGGAATTGGATGAGCTTTTCGTAGCCTTCGTCAGGCGAGGCCACCCCGATATTATTTAAGAGTTCGTAAATGTAAAGGTAGGCGTACGAGGTGCTGGTAACCGGGAAATGTCCCTGGCGTAATTGAGTTCGCCAGGTAAAATACGTCCGTAATTGATGAACCGTTAGTTCGTGATAGACCGGAAAGTACCGTTTCAACTCATAGGTGGCGTCGTAGTGATCTTCATAGTCGGCCATCATCTCGCCTTGATGGTAAAAATTGTAAGCAACGATTTCAGATGACGGGATCGTGTAGTCATAGGCGTGCACCATCTTTTCGATTTGGGAAGGAACGTGGGGCTTTTTCTGGGTCTCGGAGTGCGCCTTTGAGCCAATTGGCAATTGAATTTGCTGCGCGTGATAGGGCGTGTCTGATTCGTTATCAGGCGGTAAATAAATCATTTGTTCCTGGGGAGCGTGCTGTTGATCAGCTGAAAAATGTTTAAGTGAATAGTTCAGCACCTTCTGCAGGGTGATTTGATCAATTGATTTTAGCGAAGTGCCGACCCACTGCTGATTGGTTGTGAATTTGGGTGCTGAAAAAGCCGGCAGATCCTGGATGAGTGGCCTGAGACCGCCACAATAGATATCCAAGTGAACCGGTTCGTCTCTGCTGGCAATTACAAAGGGCCGTCTTAAAACCGGATGAATGAGGACTTCGATGTGCTGGGATGCTTCGCCCGATAATACAAATTTCAATCCATAGTGGTTTGACACCAGATCAGTCAGTTCCTGCCAGTTCATCGATCGCACCTCCCCAAATTATCAGCATAATTGAAAACCTTTAAAATAATGAATGACTAGTTCCAAGCAATTTTACCGTAATCACTTAAAGTATACAACGCCGACGAGCTAAGGTTGCCATTTTACCAAAAGAGCCAATAATCACACGCGTTTAGCGGGATTATTGGCTCTCGAGTTTCAGTAAATAGCAACCGAAACTTTTTTAGTTTCCTTTATAGGGTGTTCCTGAAAAATAATGACGCCTGTTAACTTATTTGCTCAACGTTTTTAACATTGATGAATTAAAGGCGTCCAGGTCGTCAGGGGTTCGGCTGGTGACCAAGTTGCGGTCAACGACAACCGGCTGATCTTTGACGACAGCACCGGCATAATACAAATCTGGCCGAACGGTTGTATAGGCTGTCATTGCGCGCCCCTTAGTGAGGCCGGTTTGAATGAACAGCTGGGGACCGTGACAAATGGCAAAGACTGGCTTATCAGCCAACAGAAAGGCTTTGACAAAGTCGACAAACCGCTCATCGGCCCGCAGCTGATCCGGTGAGAAGCCGCCGGGAATCAGCAGGCCGTCAAAGTCGTCCGCAGAAACGTCCGCGATGCTTTTATCAGCCGTGATTGAAGCTCCATGCTTGCCGCTGATATGGTTACCAGCCTTATTTTCAATTGTGATGACCTCATGGCCGGCATTCTTTAACGCGTCAACGGGAGAGGTGTATTCAATGTCCTCAACGTCGTTTGTAACAATTACAGCAATTTTACTCATCGTAAGGTCCCTTCCTTTTTTTCAGTGTACCAACCATTTTACGCGAATTACCTCAATTGTCAAGTTAAGTGCAACA
>NZ_AZFZ01000078.1 GCF_001435895.1 Lentilactobacillus parafarraginis DSM 18390 = JCM 14109
TAAAAAGCTTGTTTTAAGACAGACCCTAAATGATGACTAATAATAAAATTGCGGATTTAAGAAAACAGCGTGGTTGGACTCAAGAACATTTAGCAGAGGTTAGTCAGGTTAATCCGCGGACAATTCAACGACTAGAAGCTGGAGAAGATGCCAGTTTAGAAACGTTACGCATGGTTGCTAATGCATTGGGTGTTCAAATAGGTGATTTATTTGAATCAATTTCAGATTCGAATAAGGGCAAAGAAATTGAGGGCTTTGATAAACAGAAAGCTGACCAAACCCATCAATGGTTAGTTCTGCATAAATTTTATCGCTTATGTCTGATTGTAGGATTTGTCATACTGATGTTGATATTGATTAGTTTGGTTTCATTAACGGACAATGACAGAATATTAGATATTGCTGGGATCGCTTGGTTAATTTTATGGCCGATTGGTTTAGGCGTAATTAAAGTATTTCAGACCGTATGGATAGAGCCACGACTATCTCGTAAGTATCCTCTGGCTGAAAGCTTGAATCCGGCTTATAATAATGATCTCAAAGGGACAACCAAAAAGCACTCTGGATTATGGATTGCTGGCATCATAATTCTTGTAATTTTGATGATCGCAGTAATTTGGGCAGGTCTCAACTTTTATTTATTCAAACTTTTCGGAATTTAAGAGTAAATAAATTGTCAATCCCTTGTCCAGTGCTAAGTTTGGAAACACGTTCCTGTTATTTGCAAATCCAAACAGTCTAAGGTTAGATTCCGTAAAAAAGTATCCCTCAGTCCTAATCAAAATTGGATGCAATCGGATAATCAGTAATTGCGCCCGCAAATCATTATCTCTCTCAAGTAAATTCAAATACTCCAATTTGCCTCAGCAATCGGACTCAAATAATCAAACTGGTTTTCACCACCATTCAGCAATTTCATTTCAAACTTTTGAAAAATAGGAGCGCGCAGAGATTGAGAGCCATTTCCCAGGAAATGGCTCTCAATTTGATGTGTTGAAACAACAATTCTCGGTATTTCTTGCAATAACCCCAGTCAAGCGCAGTTGCGCTCAGTTCCATTTAACGTCGTGCTAGCAAAATGAAAACCGTTGCTGGACTAAAATCGCTTCTTGCGAAATATGAGGTAGCCGGCAATCAGTAGCACAAAGNTGTCCCCAAGGTCAGCTGCACATTATTCAGATAAGTTGATTGCACCATGGACGCATTGTAATACTGCTTGGTCAGATTCACCATGTTAAACGGGTTCCATCTGAACACAGATGCCAACCGCTGATTTTGAAGCAAAAAGTTATACGAAATAAACGCGCCCATAAAAACAACCGCGATGTTTAATGTTACGACAACCGCGTTTGAATTAATTAGACACGATGTCAGGAAAATGAATCCGATGATTAAGGACGATGTCAGCACATCAACCCCTGTCGTTGCAATCAAATTGATAATCAGCGGCTGACCGTGTTGGTAGACGGCGGACCAGTCAACTGGTTTGATGATTGGCGTCAAGGACAAACCGAACGTCACAAGCAGTGCAAGCAAGTGCAACGCAACGTTATAGCCAAATGTCACAATCAGCTTTGCTAAATAGACGTGCCACTTACCCGGTGCTTTATAAAGAATGGTTAAAATCGCGTGATTTTGAAACTCCATGGAAAAGATGCTGGAGGCGACGATAATCAAAGTTAGTAGGATCCCCTCGCTTGATCCGAATCCTGTCATTATCAATAGTTGTGGTTGCGTGTGCCCTTCAGACAAACCCATTGCCATCATCAAGAATACGATGATTTCCGGTGCAAACCATGCCACTCGTTTATGAAAAAACTTGTAAGACTCACGATATATACCCGTGATCATTCCTGCCCCACCTCCCTATCTGGACTATCACGCTAGCAACTTCTAAATCATGGACGATCCAACTTGGGTAATCTCACGAAATTTATGGTAAATTTCCAAATACACATTTCGTAAATCACAAATTAATTAAGAGAACTCTGTCAAAATCGTTTCTTTCTAAAGATCAAGTAACCCACTCCCAAGAACGTCAACATATAAGCCAAGGCGCCGAGACTAATTTGTAGGTTAGTTAATAACGTTGTTTCGTGATACAGGGGATAGTTTGAATACTGAAGTGTTAGAAGCGTCATATTAAACGGATTCCATTTAAACAGATATGCTAATGATGAATCCAGGTTCATAAAATCAGTAGAGATTGCTTCCCCAAAAAACACAACTGCCATGCTTGCGGTAATTACCACCGCATTTGAATTAATCATTGTAGAAATTACAAACACCAGACTAATAATTAACACTGATGTAAGCACATCAATACCCGTGGTTGAAAGCATATTTATAATCAACGGTTGGTTATATCGGTAAACTTTCATCCACGCCACTGGTCGAATTGTCAATGCAATCACAATGGTGAATGCAAGGGACAACGCGTGTAGCAGTACATCATATACAAAAATCGTGATGAACTTGTTGAAGTAAACTGTCGGTTTTGACGACGATTTATAGATCAACGTAAGGATCGTATTGTTTTGAAATTCCATTGAAAACATCGTAGACCCCACAATGATCACAATAAGGTTGATCGCATCACTGGAATCATAAGTCATCATTGTCATCAATCGAGTCATTGGATAAGCAATCCAAAGCGCCATATAACCCAACAGCAGCATCGGTGCAACCCAGGTTATTTTTTTATGACTGAATTTATAAAATTCTTGATACAAGCTAGTCTTCATAATATTCACCGCTTTCATTTCTGACGACGTCATCTTGCTACCTTTAAACTCGCTGCTTCTTAAATAACAGGCACCCAACCAGTATAAACCCAACAATGTAAACAATATTCCCGAGGACAATCTGAAACGTGCTTAAATATGACACCTTTGCAAATACTCTTGGCATTGCCATTTGATTCATCACGTAGATCATATTAAGTGGATTCCACCTTAGAATTGGAATCCACGCCGAGAAGCCGCTCATAATCATACTTGAAAATGGTGATCCCAAAAAAACAATTGCAAGTCCTATCCCCACCACAGCAGGGTTGTTCTTAATTAAGGTAATGAGCAAGAATGCAAACGAGACAATGAATAAGACGTAAATAAACGTTCCTATTAAATTGAGAAACAGTGTCCCGATGAGATTGGATTGTTGATAGGCTTCGGTCCAATGATATTGTCCACCTACAAAGGTGACTTTAAATATCATAGTCGTCACAATGCTTACTAGTAATAATGCAACGCCGTACAATACAATTATCAGAAATTTTGCCATGTAAATTTTGGCTTTACTGGAACTTTTGTAAAACAACGTTGCGATTGTGTTATTTTCGTATTCCATTGCAACGAATGTCGAAGAAATCGTAATCATAATAATGGTGACCCACTGACCAGCACCAAAGCCTTGGGCAATGAGTGCTTGGTTGACGCCAGATCCAGAAACCGCCGAATACAACATTAGAATTATCAACGCAATAATGCCAACTATCGGAATTCGTTGATGACTAAACTTAAAGAATTCTTGTTTCAAATTATTCTGCATGACTCTGCCTTCTTTGCTGATCGACTAAGCTAACAATTGCTTGCTCAAAGCTCATACCTTTCGGTGTCAACTCCACTAACCGAATATGATTCTTGTAAAGAAAATCCTGAATCTTGTAGGAATCGTTACGAGAAATAACTAAATAGTGATCTTCCTTCTCTATAGAAATTCGGTTATCCGACAGTAGTTGTTCGGTTGCCGGCATATCATCAGTTAATAACTTATAGTGTTTATGATTCACTTGATTAAATTCATCGATCGGTTTATCCACAATAATTTGACCTTCTGTGATCAAAAGAACATTTGTCATAACCTTTTGTAACTCCCCCAGAACATGTGAAGAAATTAGAAATGCGGTGCCTTGAGCAGCGTATTGTTTAATAATCTTACGAACCAAAATTGTTACCTCAATATCTAACCCATTCATTGGTTCATCTAATATCACCAATTGCGGCTTGTTTAGAAGGGCGATTGCAATTCCAAGCTTTTGCTTCATTCCTAATGAGTAACCCTTGGACTTACGATTAATATATTCATTCATACGAAGAAGTGACACAACGTGGTTCATATCATCTTCATCCAATGAATATAGTTTCAAGTTTTCCAATCCGCTTAAAAACGGATAAATTGCTGGATGCTCGATCAATGCTCCAACACGTGTTAACGCGGCATGATTATTTTCTGTGACCGCTTGGTTTTCGACTGAAATATTGCCGGTGAACTTTGTTAAACCAAGAATGGTTTTCATAATCGTTGTCTTTCCCGCGCCATTAGGTCCAATTAGGCCAACAATTGAACCTGGAAGCACCTGAAACGAGACATCTTTAATGATTCGTTTTCGTCCGATAAACGTATTCATATGATCAATCTTAAGCATAAAAATCACCCCTGTATTTAATGAGCAAACAGTTCAACCCAATAGAGTTCGAACTGTCTTTACCTCAAGAAAACAGCGGTGATTTGGTAATCTTGTTTGTATTAGACCTTTCTCTAGACTCGGTTATCATTTTTTCCGTTCGGCTTCAACAAGCCAATCGCGATAAGATTAACAAGCCCTGCTAGCCCAATGATGCCAATTGTCAGTTGAAAAGCAAATCCCATGTTGAACAAATTTGAAAACGCCGCACAAATTGAAAATGCTCCAAATAGGAAATAGCAAATCAGAAATATCGGTGATCGCACTGAGTGAAGTATCTTGAGAACCCACCTAGTCAACAACAATCTCAGGCCAAACCCGAAATAGATTAGATAATCCATCATAAGAAAGACATTATCATAGCGAGAATTGTGCGTGAATCTCTGGACAATTAGAATTGCTAAGATAATATCCAATGTAGTCGTCGTTACACGAGTGATCAAGCCTTTCTCGCGATGAATAGAGTCAGAATGATGTTCAGGCGCCTTCGCATCCGACACCAACTCATCCAGTGAAATATGGTAAATATCGGCCATCTGCCGCAGCATGTCAATATCTGGTCGGGTCCGCCCCGTTTCCCATCCAGACACGGTTTTTCGGGAAACGTGAAGCTTATCCGCAAGTTGCTGCTGAGTGATCGCCAAATCACTTCTTGCTTTCTTGAGTTTTTGAGCAAAATGAATATTGTTCATCTTGATCCTCCTTAACATATGGCAGATAATTTGATCCATCAAGCTTGTCATACGAGCATGCCCGGTCTATCAATGAACTGGCTATGCTTTATTTTTGAATTTTCTGGGATAATGGTGGATAACGAAAACCGAAAACTTGGGGTTTGTGATTTATGTAGTGAATATCTTTTTAAATTAATATCACGGTACCCGCGACTTGTTCAATTGCCCATTTTCCGATTGCCACTTTACAACTTAAAGTTTACCATTCCACGACCCCCTTTATCCATATTATCAGTTCACCTTCTAAGGGAAAGTAATCAAAAGAGTGGCTCCAACAGCCTTTAACCAGCTGCGAGACCACCCTTCGTTGTCCTACTTCTTCTGACGCGCCACACTATGATAAATTTTCCGTTGAACCAAATACTGATCCTTTTCCTGAACGATGAACAGCGGCGAGCTTTCCTGAACCACGTTACTAAATTCCAATCCATACCAGGAAACCGGCGACGCGGTGACATTTTGCAGGTATATCCGCCCGCCAATCAAACGACGATCCAGGGGCTTGATCTGATCGTTGGCCGACAAATCGGCCGGCTGCTCATTGATAATGACGAACTTAAAGTCGCCCACCTTGCGATTCTTCTGGGTCGAATATTTCGGCTCTTGCGGCTCCAGAATACCCTCTTCCACCAGATAATCCACAATTTGGTGGAGGTAGACACTGACGGTCAGCGGCTTTCGAAATCCCAAGTGAAGCTGAACGTTGACGATATTCTTGGTGCCCAACATATCAACGGTATAGTTGCTTTCGTACGGCGCGTTGGTTTCGTTGACCGTCACGAACCAGTATACCCTGGCCCGCTTAGGTTCCTGATCCAGAATCGAATACATGGTACTTCGCTTAATTCGATAGTCGCTCTTAATTTTAGTCATATATACCAAATTGGTGGTGTAGAACGGCACCGACTCATCGACCGTCAACCTTGTCAGCTGATCCCGGTAGTCCAGCAATGAGACATACTCACTTTCCCGTTCGTAATGATCCCGGCGCTTATTGCCAAAGTACCAGACCCACATCACGTACAGGATTGCCAACATGATCATCAGGGTGACGTATCCGCCGTGAATGAATTTCACTAAGCTAGCCAGCAAAAAGATCGTTTCGATCGTACCAAAGAATAACGCAATCGCCAGCGCGTAAACGTGGGCTAATTTAGACTTCAAGAATTCAAATAACAGAATGGTCGTCATCACCATCGTGACGGTAATCGCCAGCCCGTAAGCGGCCTCCATCTTTTGGGAGCTGCCAAAGTACCACACAACCCCCAACGTGATCACACAAAGAAGCCAGTTGACCGTTGAAATATAAATTTGGTTTTTAATGTTGCTGGGGTGCTTAATAATCATGCGGGGAACAAATTTCAGCCCCATCGCTTCGGCAACCAGCGTATATGAGCCGGTGATCAACGCCTGGGATGCAATAATCGCCGCAAAGGTCGCAATCACAATGCCGAGAATCCGCATGTCATGCGGCAGCATTTCATAAAAGGGGTTCAGGTCTGATAGACCCCGGAAAGCCGCGTCATGCGCATGGTTAATGATCCAGGCGCCCTGACCCAAATAATTAAGAAATAACGCCAAATAGACCAGCGGCCAGGTCGCGTAGATATTCTTCTTGCCAACGTGCCCCATGTCGGAATACAACGCCTCGGCCCCAGTCGTTGCCAGAAAAACACTGCCCAGAATGAAGATGCCGGCTTTATTGACCGGACTGAACAGGATTTTAATCGCATAGTAAGGCGATAGGGCCTTCAATACTCCGGGATATGTCAACAGGTTAACAACCCCAAAGAAGGCGAGAAAGCCGAACCAGATGACCATGATGGGTCCAAACGACCGGCCAATGGTTCCGGTGCCAAAGCGCTGAATGACAAATAAAATGAGCAGCACAGCGGTGGTCACGATTAAAACATCGTGCTGGGAATTACTGAATACAAAGGCGCCCAACCGCTGATTCTTTAACCCTTCAATTGCCGACGTAACGGTCACAGCCGGCGTCAATGTGCCATCAGCCAGAATGGCGGCGCCACCAATCAGAGCTGGAAAGATCAGCCATTTGGCGTTGCGACGAACCAGCGCGTATAGCGCAAAGATCCCACCCTCGCGGTTATTATCGGCCCGCATCGCAATAATGACGTACTTTAACGTGGTGATAGTCATCAGGGTCCAAAAGATGAGCGAGATTGACCCGATCACATAGTCGGGGGAGATATTTCCCATTTTCCCGGCATCCCCGATGATCGCGTTCATGACATACAACGGGGAGGTCCCGATATCACCGTAAACAATGCCGAGGGTCACCAGCATTCCAGCAAACGAAATTCGTTCCATCTGTTTATTCATATTATCCTCCCTGTTTATTCATGTTATCCTCCAAAGCAATCATTCTATTTGTTAATTCCCAATTGATTAGTGTGGCGGGCCCAATGGCGATTCTTAAGCGTGACAGTGTGAAATAACCAATCGAGGCCCTTAATCATCATGCGCCTAAGTATATTGATAGTTGGGAGGACTTGCAACCCTGTTTTTAGTAAAAAGCGCTTACAAATTGACCAACGCAAAATGCCGTCAAATTTGCTCCGGATCAAAACAGTTTTGGTGCTATACTATATTTAATTTGGAGGCGCAACATCATGAAGAAAGAGATTGTTTTATTAGCATCTGCATTAACCAGCTTGGGAATCTGGGGAGCCACTACTCAAGCAAAGCCTGCCCAGGCCTCGGCTCGTTACTACTGGGTGAAGTCAATCGATCGTAATAACCTGCCTTACCACGCTGCCAGTCAGCGATCCGCTTACATTTACAACGCCACGCATACTCAGAAATTGCATAACCTCAAAAACTACCCACGGACAACCTGGTATGTTTCTAAAAGTATCCTGATGCGTTCCAGTTACACAGGTAAGAAAGGGGTTTATTATTACGTTGCCAATGGTGCCGGCACGGTGAGTGGGATTGTTTGGCGCGGTTATTTAACCAGTGGTATCAATCCGAATGCCGCCAGTGTTACCACTCCTAACAGTAATTCTGGTGATAGTAATGATAACTCTTCAAATGGTGATAACAATAGCTCTGGAAATAATAGCAACACTCCAGACCAGACGTACTCAGATAATACGAAGCAATTTAATGAAACTAATGCAGGACAGTTTGAAAAGCAAATCTTACAACTTTTTCCAAATTTAGTTGAAGACCAAAAGCTCGATGAATTGGCCGAATACGGGGTATCACTTGATGAACAATATAATTACAGTGATTCACAAGCATATTGGTCTAAATGGTTAATTCAACTCTATGGAGGTGAGCCACAAGGTTTACTCCAAAATTGGAATTTTATTAGCCAGCCAAACATTTCGCTAGTGAAAAATCAACTAGTCAATCATTCCAATGAGATTAACTATTCTAATTTAAGCGACTACAATGGATATCATATCGGTGTTGCAGTTAAAGCAACATCATCTAACTCGAATAGTACCAAAATCGGAAAAATTAATTACCGGATTTACTTATTACCAGCAAATCCAAAAATTGTTACATCTGGTCAAGCTAATTAGGGTCTGTCTTAAAACAAGCTTTTT
>NZ_AZFZ01000079.1 GCF_001435895.1 Lentilactobacillus parafarraginis DSM 18390 = JCM 14109
GCAGGTGTTGCACTTCAATTTTAAATCGAGGGACTTTTTATATTCTCTAAAATCTTTAGTCCTTTTTGATAGAGAATGGTGCCGGCTGCAGTGAGGACAAGTTTACTTTTACGGTTTTCCTTTGTAATCAAAGGATCACTGTATTTGAGAGTGAGTCGCTTGATTGAAGCAGAAATTGTTGGTTGAGTGACATCAAAAAAAGTAGCAGTTTTTGTATAAGATCCTAATTCTATTAATTTGCAAAAGTAGGCTAAGTCACGTTCATCCATGTTAGGTCCTCCAATTAAATATAAAAATAAATTATAAGTGAATCTTTTTTAATTATACTAATTCCACTATATAAACGCAATTAAGACTGGAGTAATGGGATTGGTAGCTATTATTCATTTGAAAAGCTTATAAAAATAAATTGGAATAACTAATTGTGAAAGCCTATATTACAGGTTAGTAAGAAGTGTCATTTAAAGGAGGATCACTATGAATTACTCAAGTGAATTAGAATGGGATGCCAAATACGATGTCATTGTAATCGGATTTGGTGGAGCAGGGGCAACTGCGGCTAATTACGCCGCTAAACAAAATAGTCGAGTTCTATTAATAGATGCTGCACCTGAAGGCAGTGAAGGCGGAAACACAAGATTTGCTGCTGGTGCATTTGCAACGGCCGTTGATTTTGAGAAGGCTAAGAATTACTACCTTCAAAGTTTTAAACCATTTGAACATGACGAGGATACTTTAAATAGTTTTGTTCGAGAAATAACCAATTTACCTAAGTATGTAAAGACAGATTATAATCTAGAAGCTCATCAATCTGGGATGCACAAGCATCCAGAATATTATGAGTTTGAGAATTCGGACGACATGATTCATCAAAGCATGACCACGTTGTATGATGGTAGTTTTTGGAAGCTGCTACGGCACGAAGTCTATGCACAGTTAGATAAAATTGATATCTGGTATGAGTCACCAGCTCAACATTTAATTCAAAATCCACAAACTAAAGAAATTATGGGTGTCCAAATAGAACATAAGTGTCATTTGCGAAATGTAGCTGCTGTAAATGGAGTTGTGATGAGTTTGGGTGGATATGAGAACAATCCTGAAATGGTTCAGACTTTTCTAGGAAGAGGATCATTGGCGCCAATCGGAACACTTTACAATCAAGGCAAAGGAATTGACCTGGCAGTCGAGGCTGGGGCCCGTCTATGGCACATGTCGAACTTTGATTCACATGCATTTTCACTCAATGAAGGCAAAGAGCGTGAACAGTGTGCATACATGATTCAATGGAAAGACTTATTTACGGGTAGCGTTTTCATTGCTGGGGACGATGGTACACGTTATTTGAATGAACAATGTGAAGATCGGCACGGTTACCAGTACAATCATGGAGATTATGTTATGTTGCCGAATCAAAATCATCCGCATATTGTAATGGATCAAGCTCAGTATGAAGAATTAGAAAATAACAGCTCAGCTAAAGCTGGTCAAATTAAACAGATAATCAGTTATGCAATTAAAGCTGATTCAATCGATGAATTAGCAAAGAAGATTGATGCACCATTGTTAAATCAGTCAATCGATGATTTTAACTTTTTCGAGGAAAAGGGTCGAGATTACGTTGCTAATCGTCCGACTAACACCATGAGGAAGTTTACCAATGGCCCGTACTATGCCGTTGCAATTCGACACAACATTCTACATACCCATGGGGGTGCGCGCAGAAATGGTCAGTGCGAGGTTTTAGACCTACAGGGCAATGTCATTCCTCATTTATATGAGGCTGGAGAACTGGGGGATCCATTTGCAACTAAGTACATTGGTGGCAGTTCGGTAGCGGATTTGTTAATTTCTGGACGTTTGGCAGGAATGAATGCAGCCAAGTCGAAAGGGAAAGAAATGGAGATAGATGTTGTTACTTCTCCATCTAAAACGAATGATGACTTAAAGACAGATGCAACGTTAACCACAGCAAGGTTTGAAACCGCTGAAAATCAATATATAGGTATAGCGGAGCAAGGAATAGGCGATTTACCAATTACCGTTCGAGTGACTGTCAAGGACAATCAAATGACGGAGATTGAGGTCTTGCAACAATCTGAATCGCCAAGTATTGGTGGCAAGGCAATTCCGGTGTTACGAAAAGAAATGCTAGAAGCCAACACCTATGATGTGGATTCAATAACGGGCGCTTCTGCAACAAGTAAGGGAATTAAAGGTGCAGTTAAAAATGCGTTAGATCAAATTAATGATTAGGGAGTGCAAAAAATGACAATTAAGATAAATTGGAAAGCCTGGATTTTACCACTTATTTTTGGAATTGGCTTATGGTTATTGACGCCGATCAAGCCAGCAGGAATTAATGTGGATGCTTGGCATCTATTCGCAATCTTTTTGGCAACCATTATTGCCTGTGTCACGAAGCCAATGCCGATGATGGCAGTCACTTTAACGGGGGCTACGATTGCGACTGTGACGCACATCTTTACCATGGATGAGTTTGCGGCAGGATTTGGTAACTCGACAGCCTGGATGGTTGCGATGTGCATGTTCTTGGCTGCTGGATTCATTAAGTCTGGATTAGGGAGTCGGATTGCTTATCTGTTCGTTAGTGCTTTTGGTAAGAAGACGTTGGGGCTAGCGTACGCATTATCTGCTGTTGAAACGGTTTTGGCCATTGGTATTCCTAGTAACAATGCTCGTGTAAATGGTATTATGTATCCGATTATTGATAATTTATCACGAGAAATGGGTTCTGATCCCAAAGATGGGACGCAACGGAAACTTGGTTCATTCTTGGTTTTTAATGAATATGAAATAAATAATGTGACATCAGGGATGTTCTTAACTGGTTTGGCAGGTAACATGGTTGCTCTAGGATTAGCTAAAACACAAGGAATTAATATCACTTGGATGGAATGGTTTGCGGCAGCGAGCGTTCCTGCAATCCTCTGTTTGTTAATTATCCCATTTGTCCTTTATAAAATTTATCCACCAGAAGTAAAGGAAACGCCAAATGCGCATGCTTGGGCGGAAGGTAAGCTAAAAGAACTTGGCAAGATGTCAGTTAGCGAAAAAATCATGACTGGAACATTTGTTGCCGCAATTCTGCTTTGGCTATTTGGGTCAAAGATTGGCATTGATGCGACACAAGTTAGTTTCCTTGCCGTTGTATTCCTGTTAGTGACGGGTGTATTGACGACAAAGGATTTGCTGAAAGAAAGCTTTGCTTGGAATATTCTTACTTGGCTTTCAGTTATCATGTTAATGTCCCAGAAATTAATGACACTCGGATTTTTCCCATGGTTCTCAAAAACGCTTGGTAACATGCTTCACGGTATGAACTGGTTATGGGTATTGATTATTCTTTTCCTTGCCTACTTCTACCTACATTACCTATTTCCAAGTGTTTCGACTCAAATTTCAGCGTTATATGCTGGGTTCCTATCCGTTGCAATCGGAGTAGGTGCACCGCCTACATTAGCTGCATTGATGCTTGCCTTTTGTGGATCAATTTACCTATCAACATCGACTTACTCAGCAGGGCCTGCTGCACTTATCGCAAGTACCGGCTATATTAAAAATAAGGATTTCTGGAAACTGAGTGCCATCATTGGTGTGATTTTCAATGTGGTTTGGCTTGGCGGAGGACTCCTCTGGACAAAGATTATTGGCTTTTGGTAATCAAAATAAAAAAATCCCAGGTTGGGATTTTTTTTTGCCAAGATTCAATTTTAGTTGCTTGTGACGTTTATAATTAGATTAATGGAAGAAAAGGGGCGAACATCGTGAACGAACGTGATTTAAAATATTTTTGTCACTTGGTTGAAACGGGTAACTATACGGCAACCTCGAAGCAGTTTGGTGTGACCCAACCAGCGATTTCTGCTGCGGTAAAACGCTTAGAAACACAATATGGCACTACCTTACTGACCCAATTTAATCATCGGGCTAAATTAGTTGTCACTCCGGCTGGCCAAGTTTTGTACGTGAAGGCACGAAAGATTATTAGGGAAATTTCGCAAGTGGAATTAGAGGTCAAACATGCAAATGAACGGCAAGTTCGACTTGGTTTTTCAAACGTTGCGGGTGGAATTTGGTTGCCACGCATGATTGAGCGATTTGTTAAAAATAACTTGTTGGATCAAATCACGACAACGGTAGCGGATTCAGAAAAATTACTGGATGATTTGAGAAATGGAAAGCTAGACGCTGCAGTTTTTTCTACTATTCAGCCCGAACAATCTGCTGACTTACAAGTGACACAGCTGGAAACTCGGCAATTGAGCCTGTTGGTTAACGTCAACCATCCCCTGAGTAAATTGCGAGAAATTTCGCCCAAAGACTTGAAAGAAGTTCCCCTCATCGCCAGATATAAAAAGACAATTCCACGAATGGCACTGGACCAGTTTTGCTTTTATCGTAACGTGAAACCAACCATTTTATATGAGGCGGCGACAAATCAGCTGGTTGAAGGCTTGGTGGCCCGTAACGTAGGTGTCGGAATTGCCGTTGATGATGGCACTGTTTTAAGCAAGCAGATTGTTCGAATTCCACTAAAAGAAAAGGATCGAGTGAACTGCTATATGCAATTGGCGGTTCGAAAATCATTTTTACCAAATGAAAATCAGCAACGTTGTATTGAGTTGTTGAAGTATTATAGGGAGAATTAATAGCCATAAAGAGGAGTATAGCTCACACATCAAACCATGCTATAATTATCCTCAAACAGGTACAACTATTTGTGTCTTCATCAAGGGGGTGGAGTAGTGAAAAGTAAGTATCGCGTGGCCGAATTAATTGTTCGGCTGATGAATGGGGAAACGCTGCTACAAATGGATGTTTTGAAGCAATATGATATTAGCAAACGGACCAGCCAGCGAGACTTAGCTGATATTCGCAGCGCTATGTCAGAGTACGATGCTGGTGAAGTTGTTGAAACGGATGGGACTTACTGCCTATCGCGACAAAGTGAGCAACTCGATTTTGAAATGGTTTTGACCGTCAGCAATATTTTATTAGGCAGCCGATCATTAGAACAGGACGAACTGACGAGAACCTTGGATTTTTTAATCTCGCAATTATCACCGGCGATGCAGGATTTGATACATAAACAGTTAAAAATTTCCCGTGGCGGCTACGTGCCGCTATCCAAACCAACGCCTTTGTTGAATCGACTTCGGGAGGTTGCCCTTTGTATCGCCCAAAATAGGAAAATGGTTTTCGTTTACCGGGGGAGTGCCAAAAAGTATAACAAGCCACAAAAACATCACGCGCAGCCCGTTGCGGTTTTTTTTGAAGTGCACTACTTTTACGTTGCGATGATGAGTGAAGAACATGGGGGATATTGGCTGTACCGGCTTGATCGAATCGTTGATATCCTAGAGACAAAGAAGGGCGAAAAGCTCGATTACATTAAACGTTTCTCACTTCAGGATCATCGAAGTCAAACGTATCTACTGGATTCTGGGGATTTGACGCGAATTCAATTTAGTTACCGATACTACGAGCAAACGGCATTGGATTTCTTTCCTAGATCACGCGTTGTAAAATATAATGAAGATGGCAGTGTGGTGATTGAAGCCTTTGCAAAAGTTGATGGAGCGGTATTGTGGCTGCTGAGTCAGGGCGAGGCGGTTAAGGTTCTCGCTCCACAGTCACTTGTTGAGCGGATGAAAGAGACGTTGACTAACACACGAAACCAATATTTGGATTAAGGTAAACATCACATTAGCGTGATGTTTTTTATTTTCTTTCAAATTAAATTAGCCAGCGTCATAATGTGTCGTCCTGCTTTTGTATAATAGTTCTGTTATAAATAATTACTTGGAGGAGCTAATGATGAAATTGACTAAAATGATCAGTCTAGTCGCTGTTGCAGTGACGCTTGGGGTGTCTGGTGCCGAATTGACGACACCTACGACGGCACAGGCAAAGACTAAATACACATTGAAGACGTTCCCCAAAGCGATTCGTGGTAGCTGGTGGAGCTGCTCCTTGTCAAGTAGACAGGTCAAATAATTAAAGCTTTATGCACTCTTTTGAACGGCATGATTCCGGTATTCTTCCGGAGTCATACCGTTTAGTGTTTTCTGACGTCGTTCCGTGTTATACCATGTGACGTACGCCTTGATAATCCCGATTAATTCAACTTCCGAGAGTGGTGCCTTGAAAGCCAGTTCTTCAGTCTTTAGCTGGCTCCAGAAACACTCCATGGCACTGTTGTCGCCTGGTGTTCCTGGTCGCGACATGCTATGGACGATTCCTTTTCCAGATAATAGGGTGTTGTAGCCACCAGAAGTATAAGCCGAGCCTTGATCGGAATGAAGAATCTGTGGTTTCACACCACGGGTTGCTTTCAGGGCCTGTTTGAGTGTTTCAGATACTAATTCCTTGGTCTCAGTACTGGCGACCGCCCATGCGATAATACTGCGGTCACAAAGGTCTTTGATGGCACTTACACGTAAGCGTTGCTTCTGGTCGGGCCCAAATTTCAATTCACTACAATCAGTCACCCAAGTCATATTTGGTTGCTCAGGTTTGAAATCATGGCTACCATCTTCGTTTAGTAACTTATTGGCGTAAATGTGGTCTTTCTTCTCCTGTTTTCGATCATGCTTAGACGCACGAATTGATGATTGAATCCCGTTACGACGCATGATACGACGAACCCGACCCTCACTAACATGGTACGGGGTCTCCTTATTAATATACGTTGTCATGGTCCGGACGCCAAAAATATAATTCTTTGATTCTTCACGCTTAACGATATACGCCAAAATGGCTTCATTCTCTAGTTCATGCGCGTTAACTTTACGGTGAAGCCACTTGTAGTAGGCAGCTCGAGATACACCGACATACTGGCACATGAAACTAATCCCATACACTTGATTAGTGTCGGGATTTACTTTTTTCGAGAGTGCTTGAACTGTGAGATATTTTTCTTTTGCTGGGCATCCATCCTTTCGAATTCTTGGAGTTTTTTTAATACGGCGACCTCCGTAGAGACATGCGCTAACCGGGCCTTGAGCCGCTTGATTTCTAAGTCCTTTAGTTCCATTTTGGTCAATTGGCCATTGGCTTCCTTGGCCTTACCGTGACGGTCTGCGAGGGCATCGGGACCGCCTTGCTTGAACTTCTTAACCCACGCATACACTTGGCCATAGGACACGTTAAAATGGGTCGTGGCGCCGACGTAGTCCATCTCATTGGCGATGACCCACTGCGCGATTTCAATTCGTTCGACCTGTTCAGTCTTTCTACCATTCTTCATCCGGGTAGTCCTCCTAGTGGTTTTGAGCGATTTACCACTAGTATACCGCTTGACCCACTGGAAGATAACCGAGTCATTAGAGATATTATATTGTTGAGCTAACTGGCGATACGATGTACTACCGGCCAAATAAGCCTGGACGACCTCAAGCATTAACTCAGGAGTATAGGTGTGCTTTGGACGTCGCCGCAATGCATCTACACCGCCAGTGTTGAAGCGCTCAACCCATTGGGCAACCTGACCACGTTTCACACCATATTCCTGTTCAATAGCATTAGCTGACATCCCATCCTGTACCAATTTAATATAGAATAGTTTATCTTCTTCACTATATCTCGTACCTTTTCGGCCCATAAAAAAATACTCCTTCCTTGGCAGACAAGCTTTAATTATTTGCTTGTCTACCTTGGTAGGAGTATACCCGAAACCAAAATTAGTTTCTCACCTTGTCTTTTTTAACGCTCAGATTCCTATACTAGAAATCCTATAATTGCCATGACGAACAATGCGGAGTAGGATTGCAAATGGTACCTAACTAAATCTTTGTGGTCCTGTTCGTTTGGTAGTAGGAAAGCTTGTTTTTCAATGGGGTGCTCATGCCAAATAGGTTGTTGTTTCCAAAAATCATACAGTTGTTGGGGAAGTGCTATTGCAGGTGGAATTGCCATTATAAAGCCTATAATGGCTGGCCAGAATGGAGTTCTGCTATTTCCGAAAGCAATTACGTAAAAGCTCCATATGAGTGAACCATAAAAACAACCTTTAGCCACTGTAAATTCTAACCAGAAGAGTAGTTCGTTTTTTAGGGAACTTCTACGATACGTTTGAAGAACTTTTTTCTTGAGCTGCCTCATTTTGCGACGGGAGTCGTTCTTTCTTAGAAAAAGTCCCCAAAAATATAGCTCGTCTGATCTTGTATAGTCCATAATTTTTTTCGAATCTTACCAAGAAATATGAGTAAAACAAACTCAACTAATAAGATCAATAATGGTAACATCAATTTTGGGCCTCCTTAAAAAGGTACACTTATCCAGTCGCTGGTAGTTACTTATCGTGAATGTTAGAGTTATACTATTGCTGATTTTAACCACCGAAATTTTAATAGTTAATTCAGTTGGCGCCAACGTGGTATTTATTAATTTGGGCCACAATAGCCGACTACATCTATAAATGACATGGTATCATACTATTTATAGATGTAGGTTGCTAATGAATCTTTTAATCGATGGTTATGTTGGTTTTTCTCAAACTGGATCTGAGTCAAGTTTTTAGACACGATTA
>NZ_AZFZ01000008.1 GCF_001435895.1 Lentilactobacillus parafarraginis DSM 18390 = JCM 14109
TATACCTAAAATTCAGCGTTTCGTCAAGGGAAATGTGAAAACAAATCACGGATCTGTGACCAAAAAGCTGATAAAACCCGGATGAAAAAAAACCGTATTCTTCAAATCACGAACGATAGCCACATTTTATCCGGATGCCGTTCGTTTATAAAGTGGTATAGGTGAAACAAACGGCCAACTGAGCCAAACCGCATTCGGCTTTTTAGTGACAAAAAAAGCTCCACAAAATCAAAAGATTTTATAGAACTTCAATCAATTTTAGTTATTCAGTTTGGGAATTGTCTTCCGGACGCATTGTTGGGAACAGGAGGACATCCCGAATAGACGGGGCATCAGTCAATAACATAACCAAACGATCAATACCGATTCCCAGACCACCAGTTGGCGGCATTCCGTATTCCAAGGCCTCAACGTAATCTTCATCGATACCCTCAGCCTCGTCATTACCTTCTTGACGTTCCTTGACCTGCGCCTCAAATCGCTGGCGTTGATCAATTGGATCATTCAATTCGGTAAAGGCGTTTGCAAACTCATTGGTTAAAATGTAGAGCTCGAACCGATCAGTAAAACGCGGATCGTCAGCGTTCTTCTTAGCCAGAGGTGAGATTTCAACCGGATGGCCATAAATAAACGTTGGCTGTTCCAATTTAGGCTGAACCAACTCTTCAAAGAAGGCATTGATGATATGACCGGTCTTCCACCATTTCTCGTAATGAATATGATGTTCATCGGCCAATTTCTTGGCATCTTCATCACTCATCGGTTTCCAGAAATCAATCCCAGTGTACTCTTTAATCGCATCAACCATATGTTGACGTTTAAATTCCTTGCTGAGATCAATCGTATGGCCCTGATAAGTAATGATATTATCATCCGTCACCGCTTTGGCAGCAGCCTTAAAAATGCCCTCAGTCTCATCCATGACGTCGTGAAAATCATAATAGGCAACGTATGATTCAAGCATGGTGAATTCAGGATTATGCCGCGTATCCATTCCTTCGTTCCGGAAAACCCGGCCAATTTCATAAACCCGTTCCATGCCGCCGACAATCAAACGCTTTAAATGAAGTTCGAGCGCAATCCGCAGATAAAGATCGATGTTCAGAGCATTATGATGGGTAATGAATGGGCGAGCGTTCGCACCACCGGCCTGATTATGTAACACCGGTGTTTCAACTTCCAGATAGTCATGAGAATCCAAATAACTGCGAATCGCCGTGATAATGTGGCTCCGCTTATGGAAACGTTCAAAGCTTTCAGGATTTGAAATCAAATCAAGATATCGTTGCCGATAGACCTGCTCCTTATCTTGAAGGCCGTGCCATTTATCTGGTAATGGGCGAAGTGCCTTGGACAAAAAGGTGACTGACTCGGCACGAACGGTTAATTCACCCATATCAGTCTTAATAATTTGTCCTTTGATTCCTAAATGATCACCAATATCTGAACGCTTGAAAATATGGTAAACGTCGTCGCCAACGATGTCTTTACGAACGTATATCTGTATCTTACCGGTGCGGTCTTGGAGATCGGCAAAGCCGACTTTTCCCTTACCACGCTTTGCCATCATTCGACCAGCGATGGTCACCTTTTTATCCATATCCATCAGGTCATCTTTATCGATATCATCGAATTCCCGGTGAAGTTGCGCAGCGAGATGTGAGCGAACAAACCGATGTCCAAACGGATCGATTCCCTCTTCACGTAATTCATTCATCTTTTGTCGCCGAACGATCATTTGATCATTCATTTCTTTATCCTTGGCCAATGTCTAACCTCCTACGAAAATAAGCTATTTAAATGATACCACAAAAATGGCTGCTTTATTGGGCCATTCGTTGACGAGTCGCTTGACGCTTGGCGTTTTTCTCCAGAAATTCGTCAAAAATGTCGTCCATCGCCTGTTCTCCCTCGGCATTGACAATGGCGACCTTCGTCCGAGCAGAATGGGAAATCCCTTTAAGGTAATAGCCGGCCTGGCCGCGAAATTCATGGGATCCCGCGTGATCCCCCTTCAGTTCAACCAAACGATGCAAATGCTCCTTGGCAGTCCTAATTTTTTCTTCAGGAGTAGGGGTTGGTAATAGCTCGCCAGTTTCAAGATAGTGGGTAACTTGCGTCAGAATCCAAGGATTCCCTTCGACTGCTCGCCCCATCATCACCGCGTCTGCGCCCACTTCATCAAGCATCTTTTTAGCATCTTGGGGGGTGCGAACATCCCCATTGCCCATAAAGGGAATGTGAATTTCCTCGGCCACCTGTTTGAGAATATCCCAGTTTGCATGACCCATATACATTTGCTTGCGAGTCCGGCCATGCATTGCGAGGGCGGATGCACCCGCCCGTTCAGCAGCCAACGCGTTTTCAACCGCATAGATATGGTCTTCGTCCCAACCAGTCCGCATCTTAACGGTTACCGGCTTTTTAACGGCATCGGTGACGTAGGAAACCATCTCATATACTTTCTTAGGGTCCAACAACCAACGAGCGCCGGCATCAGTTTTAACGACCTTATTAACCGGACAGCCCATGTTAATATCGATAATATCGGCAGCCGTATGCTGATCAACGAATTTAGCTGCTTGGACCAACGTCTCCTTGGTACCGCCGAATATTTGAATACTCATTGGGTGTTCCTTGGGATCGACAAACATCATATCAAGGGTTTTTTTATTCTTATACATAATGCCGCGGTCCGAAATCATTTCGCAGACAACCAATCCAGCGCCATATTCCTTACAAATAATTCGAAAAGCTGAATTCGTCACCCCAGCCATGGGTGCAACAACCACCTGGTTGGGAATCGTGACGTCGCCAATTTTCCATTCCATATATTTCACCTCAAAATTCAATTCTCATTCATGTAAAAGTCTGCCTTGTATATTATCACATCTTCGTATATTATCACATCTTCGCCAAATTGAATACCAGACTTACTTGCTTTGGCGGGCTTTTGCCGTCGCAATAATGGCCGCCAACTCGTCATCGTTGTAATGATACTTCGACTGGCAGAAATTACACGTCACGTTAATTTCGTGGTCTTCTTTCATCATGGTTTCAAGCTGGGCAACCGACAATCCGGTCAGGTCCCGGGCAAACTTTTCCTTAGAACAATTACAATAAAATTCAACCGGCATTTTCGAAAGGAAGTGTAAGTTTCCCTTGCCAAAAATCAAGTGCAGGATGTCTTCTGGGGTTTGATTATCCATCAACAACTGCGAAATTTGGGGAATCTGCTTGATCCGATCAATCACCTTATTGATCGCCTCATCAGTCGTGCCAGGAAGCGTTTGAACCATATAACCACCAGCAGCCCCCACGGAAAGATCATCGTTGACGTATACCGAAACGCCAACAACCGACGGAATTTGTTCTGATTGGGCAAGGTAATAGGTTAAATCATCACCAATTTCACCAGATGCCAGGGGAACGCTACTCGTATAGGGGTCATCATGTTCGGAAGCCCGCGTTACTTCAAGAAAGCCGTTGGTGCCCACCGCTTCGCCAATGCGTGCCTGATGCTGAGAAGTGGCCGGAATGCTGAATTGAGGATGCTGAAGATACCCCTTCACACGCCCCTGTGAATCTCCGTCGGCCACAATTTGCCCGAGGGGTCCCTTCCCATCAACTTTAACGGTTATCGCTTCACCATTCTTATCCACCGAAGTCGCCAGCATGATCGTGCCAATAAGTGTCCGGCCAAGGGCGGTAATTGCAACCGGTGAAGTGTGATGATCTTTCTGTGCCGTGGCAACGGTTGCCGTTGCATTGGTGGCATAGGCCCGAAACATGCCATCTGTAGTGGTGGCCTTTACTAAATAATCTTTCATAACATCGTCTCCATTCTCAAAATAAACAGTTAAATAGTATCCAAGTACGTAAGACGCCAACGACTCATTTAACCAGCTTCAATTTTAACCGTATAAAGGATTCGCTTTCTCGCCTGTTAGTAAATGGTTTTGAATCACACGCCGTGATTATAAAATATTTGGAACAAAAGATGAGGCTGAGACAACGTGTTTGTCCCAGCCTCATTCCTATTCGTTAATCTAGTTACGATCGTCAGGATCCTGTTGATCTGGATGATCGTGATTTTGATTTTGATCGTTTTGTGAAACATCATCGGGCTTTTCCTGATCATCAGACCCATTCGTAGAATCTTTGGGTTGATCATCTGAACCATCCTGATTTTGCTTTTCAAGTTCCGCTTGACGTTCAGCCTCTTTACGTTCCAATTCCCGCTTGGCTTCTTCGAAAGTTGCCGCCCGTTCACTTGGAAATTCACTTGTCTTGGCGCTTTCTGGCATCTTACCAGTGTTCCAAAGGGAGAGAATTTGCTTTTCATCAAGGGTCTCATACTTCAGTAAAGCTTGGGCAATCAACTTATGCTTGTCACGATGCTCTTCAATAATCTTCTTGGCAGTTTCATGAGCTTCATTCGTCAAACGACGAACTTCTTCATCAACTGCGGCGGCAGTTTCTTGAGAGTAACGCGGGCCATAAGTATCTTGAGCGGGATTTTCCAATTGAACGTTGCCTAAACGTTCACTCATCCCGTATTGGGTAACCATGGCACGAGCAATGTTAGTTGCCTGTTCAAAGTCGTTTGAAGCACCAGATGACTGGGACTTGAAGACGATTTCTTCGGCGGCTCGGCCACCCATTAAACCAGCGATTTGCTCCATGGCATCTCGTTTGGACATGAGTTGCTGATCCTCACGCGGCAGCATGATTGCGTACCCGCCAGCTCGCCCACGAGGGACAATTGTTACCTTATGGACAACCCGAGCGTCATTCAGAACCAAGCCAACCACGGTATGACCAGCCTCATGATAAGCAACGGTCTCCCGTTCCTCTTTGGAAATGACCCGGTTGCGTTTGGCAGGTCCGGCAATCACCCGATCTTCGGCTTCGTCAATATCACTGGCGTCAATCTTGGTCTTGTTACGCCGAGCGGCAAGTAAAGCTGCTTCGTTTAACAGGTTGGCAAGATCGGCCCCAACAAATCCTGGCGTCTGCTTGGCAATTTCATGAAGGTCAACGTCGTTGGCAAACGGCTTATTCTGAGAGTGAACTTTCAGAATTGCCTCTCGCCCATTAATGTCAGGACGACCAACCAAAATCTTCCGGTCGAAACGACCAGGACGGGTTAAGGCAGGATCCAACACGTCAGCACGGTTGGTAGCAGCAATAACGATCACGCCTTCATTCCCACTAAAACCGTCCATTTCAACCAACAGTTGGTTCAAAGTTTGTTCACGTTCATCATGTCCGCCGCCCATACCGGCACCCCGGCGACGACCAACGGCATCAATTTCATCAATGAAGATGATGGCTGGCGCAGCCTTCTTGGCTTGATCAAACAAGTCACGAACACGGCTGGCACCAACACCAACGAACATTTCAACGAAATCTGAACCTGAAATTGAGTAAAACGGTACGCCAGCTTCACCGGCAACCGCTTTAGCAAGCAACGTTTTACCAGTGCCGGGAGGCCCTTCCAAAAGAACCCCATGTGGAATCGTCGCACCCAAGGTAGTGAATTTACGAGGATCTTTCAGGAACTCAACAACTTCAACCAGTTCCTGCTTTTCTTCCTCTTCACCGGCGACATCTGAGAATCGGACCTTATTTTGCTTACTGTCGGCTGGCTTGGCCTTGGATTTGCCAAAGTTCATCACTCTGCCATTTCCGCCGCCTTGGCCACCAGCACGGCCCATCATCATGTAAAAGAACCATACAAATAACAGTAGCGGCAAGACGTAAACTAATAAGTTTACCCAAAAGCCACTTGACTCTTCAGGCTTTGCATTCATCTTAATATTGTTCGACTGCGCAGCCTTGGTGATTTCAGCAATTGAGGAGTTATTCTCAAGGACGCTAGTGGTAAATTTGGTAACGTTCTTGGACTGGCTCTGATTTCCAGAGTTAAACAGACCAGTCGTCACCTTTGCCTTTTGGCCCTGTCGGTACTCACCGGTTACTTTGTAAACACCGCCTGAAGGCTGGATTGAAAAGCTTTTTACCTTGTCATTTTTTAAGTCCTTCACAAATTGACTTGATTGGACCTCTTGTGATTGGGTAGTCTGATTACTTCCGTTAAAGAAGTAGATAACCCCCATGATCAGCAGGAAAATGACAATGTAAAATAGACTATTTTTAAAAAGCCCATTTTTATTTGAGTTCATCAACGTCCTCCTCAAAAAATTAATTCATGTTGATAGTCAAAATACTACCACAATTGACTAAGTTTGACCATTAATTGTTTGTATAAATCTCAGGTTTTAGTACCCCAATGTAAGGCAGGTTTCGATACTTTTCATCATAATCCAAACCATACCCCACTACAAACTCATTCGGAACCTGAAACCCGATAAAATCGGACTTCGCCTCAACCTGGCGGCCCTCAGGCTTATCCAGCAGCGTGCAAACCTTGATGGATTTAGCCCCCCGCTCGGAAAGATTGGTCATCAAAAACTTAAGTGTCCGCCCGGTGTCAACGATATCTTCAATAATCAGAACATCCCTGCCGGCGACGTCCGTTGAAATATCCGTAATGAGGTCAACCCGGCCTGAAGACTGAGTTGCTCCATGATAACTTGAAACATCAATGAAATCAATTTCCATGTATGTATCAATCTCACGGACGATATCAGACATAAAGAACGTTGCACCCTTTAAGACCCCGATGACGACCGGGACTTTATCGGCATACGTTTTCTGGATTTGTTGCCCAAGTCTGCTGCACGCCGCGTGAATCTCGTCAGTACTGTAAAGTACCTTTAAAATGTCGTTATCCATTATCAATTCCTTTTCTTTCTAAAAATGACTGATTACTTTCGACCAAGTACAATTGCGGAGCATCTGGGTTAATCATTGGCCGACTTTTGATCCCCAAAACCGCTAAAACATCGCCAGTCGCAGCGACCAACACCGAAACCCGTTCGCGACGGTCATTAGGTACCTTTGCGTCGATTAAGACCCGGTGGACCTTTTGATGGCCGCCATTTTTGAGGGCAATCCGGTCACCGTGATGCCAAGGACGCACCATCGCTGGCAGCTGCTCAGCCGTTAACCTCATGGCTGTCACCTTGTAGCGGCCGTCCGGTCGTTTGTGAAAAAGGCCAAACCGGCCGCCTGCTTGAAGCGAATACCAACGGTCTAATATTACCATAAATTGCTGAGCTTTTTCAGCCGGAATTACCGGCTGGTGGTCTTTTTTACGAATAATCAGCTTCCCGTACGATTTAATCACCATCCCGCCATGTGGCAGCGGCATGGTTGCCTGGGGAAGCGCGGAATTAAGGACCAGGTTGTTCAACTGCTGGCGGGCGCCGTGAGTCACGTCAACGATTCCCATGCGTTTTTCAATCACGAACGCCAGTATCAGGGAAAGTCCCTGTCTGGAAGTGGGAAGCTGATTAAGATTCAATACCATTTCATTTTGATCCGAACTTTTAGTCGCCGCTTGATCTACCACGGCGCCCACCAGTTCGTCAGTCGCATCCAGGTAATCAGTGAGTTGTTGAGAATATTCGCGAAAATGGCGTAACACATGCGGATTTTCCCGCTTTAATTCTGGCAGCACCTGGTGACGAATCCGATTACGCTCAATCCCAAGATCCCGATTAGTCGCGTCCTCGAACCAGGTGAGATGCTGATCGGCAGCGTAACCGCGAATTTCCTGCTTGCTCATATCCAGCAGTGGCCGAACAAGCTTCCCGTTGGCGATTGATCGGCAGTCGGCAATCCCGACTAACGATGCCAATTGACCGCCCCGAACCAATTTCATGAGCATCGTTTCCGCCAAATCATCACCGTGATGCGCGGTAAGCAAGACGGCCGCGTGCCATTTATCCAACACCTGGCCAAAAAACCGGTAGCGAAATTTGCGGGCGGCCGTTTCAATCCCCCCACCAGGATGTTGGGCTTTTGGCCAAGTCGTCATTGCCAGTGTTAATTGATGAGCCTGACAGTAGTCCTTGATAAAAGCCGTTTCCTGGCGGCTTTGGTCACGAAGTTGATGATCCACGTAGGCAACAATCACTTCCGGGGCCTTTGTGGCCAAGTGCTGGAGCAAATCCAGCAGCACCATGGAATCAACCCCGGTTGAAACTGCGACAACCACCCGTTGGCCGGCCTGCCACCAATCATTTTGCTGAACGATTTGGTCAAATTTTTGCTGTAATGTCATGGTGCCCCCCTTTTTTCAACGATAAATAAAAAATCGGCACCAAGCCATTCAGCCCTGTGCCAATTCTTCAGCTATTTTAACGATAACGCATTTTAACTTCGTCTACCGCCACGACCACCGCGCTTACCCTCGGTGTTCTTTCGCAGCGTTGCAAGCCGATCTTCGCTTTGCTTTAGGAAACCTGACATTAAGTCATCGAAGCTCTCTGGTCGGTTACTTGAATGGCCACCATGATTATTGCCATGATTATTACGGGAATGATGCCCATAATTCTCATGAGACTCATGACCATTTTCACGATCATGTTCGTGGCCGCCATGGTGAGAATAATTACTGTGATTGGATTCGTGATGACCCTCGGATTCTGATGAATCTTGCGCCTTTCGAATGGAAAGACTGATCTTGTTGTTACCCTCAATCTTTAAAACCTTGACGGTAACTTCATCACCGACTTTTAAGACATCATGAATATCCTTAACAAATCCGTCAGAAACTTCGCTGATATGAACTAGACCAGTTCGATGATCACCTAAATCAATAAATGCACCAAAATTTGTAATTCCGGAAACTTTACCGTTAACTTTTTCCCCAACTTCAATTGCCATTAAAAAAATTGTTCCTCCTAAAGTTCTAAGTGTAACCAGTATAGCATATTTAATTTTAGTTCGGGAAATCTAATTAAAAATTCATGAGGCAATCCTTCATCAGATTTCCAAATTGCGGCTGGGCATCCCCAACCATTCAAAAAAGATGACCGCTGAAGTGACAGCAATCATCAATCATTTATCACAGTTTTATAATGAACTTCAAACTACTACTGATCGTCATCATTCACGTCTTTGGGGGCCTGGTTCGGAAAACTATAAACCGTTTCCCCAGGCTTCGTGTAGTAATAACGATCCCGAATCAATTGTTCAACATAATTTTTATCATTAAGTTGTGAAACCTCTGCAGTTAGCCGCTTATGGGTCGCTTGAACCTTCTTAGCCCGTTTCTCCTGCTTGGTAATTTGCACGTTAACCGAAGCATAATTGACCTTCGCCCGGACAATTTGGACAGCAAAAATCAACGCAAAGAACATGAATACAGCCATGATGAGGCAAGCCCGTTTCTTCCGGCGACGGCGGATTGAGGCTGCAGCCTGAGCATGTTGAAAGTCCCGCTCACGTTGCCGGGTGTAGGAATTATCGAGTTTTCTAATCTTCTGCCGTTGTTGATCCATGTTCAATCCCCCTGATAAAACACTTTCTAAAGTTAAATTATAGCAATAAAAAAATGTTTGTCTATACCATCGGGACGTTCTTAAGAATTAAATTTACTCATTTTTGTAATCGCGTTCATAATCTTCTGAGACAATCTCATACATTCGCTGCGCATCGTCCTTTTTCGTGGTGTCCAATAACTCTTTAACCCGGATCGTGAGGGTCTTGTTACCAAACTTAATCACCAGGGTATCATTGGGGCTCACTTCGGAAGAAGACTTAGCCGTCCGGTCGTTAATGGTGATTCGGCCCTGGTCGGCAATTTCTTTGGCAACGGAACGACGCTTGATAATTCTGGAAACTTTCAAAAATTTATCGATTCTCATCTAGTGTGCATCCTTTCAATATTTCGCTTAAATTTTTAGTAATCGCATCAACCGACCAATCATCGGAATTGCAAACCATTCTCGAAGTGAAAAAACGTTAAGCACCCGGCAGCCAAGCAGAAAAATCCCGACGCCGACCGGAATACCGATCACCACTTCAATCATGGCACTCATTCGTGTTAATGGAATTTGAAAGCCCACCGCAATGCCACTCGTGATGAGCTTAACTAGCACGCTCATCGCAGCCAGCACCACCAGGAGTTTGAGAACCTGCAATCCGTTAAACAGATGGGCAAGCTGGCGGGCCGCTAAAACTCGGAGAACAATCATCATCACAAGCAGGCCGATCAGGGTTGCAGCGCTTGCCCCCATAGCCGAAAATCTTGCCACAAGCCAATGATTGATCAAGATTTTGACGATCACCCCGCTGATAATTGCCGCCATCGTCGCCCGGTACCGGCCAACGGCTTGAAGAATGGTGCTGGCGGTCAAAATGATCGTCACCAACACAATGCTGACGCAATAAACGCCAATCGTCAAGCTCAAGTCAGCCGAGGAAAACAACAGTGTATTGATCTGGGGCATCAAAACAAACAATCCGGCACTCATGGCCAAAGCCAGCGCAAAATTAACCCGCATCTCTGTCGCCGCCAAATGGTCAAACGTCGTCTGTTGGCCCCTTCCATGAGCTAACGAGAGACTTGGCAGCGCGGCAGTGGTTGACGCCATTGTAACCACCATTCCCAACTGAACCAAGGTTTGCGAACGATCGTAGATTCCCTTCAGATTCTGGGCGGCGGCAAATGATAAGCCAAAATGCCGCAGACCAGCAACCACGGAAAAGGAATCAACCAGTTGTAGCAAAAGCATAACGGCTGAGACCAGGCAAAGCGTTCCGCCTTCAAAAATCAATCGGCGAAACAAAGGGGTTAAGTTTGCCCGTTTCGAAGGCCTTGGAAGTTGTTTCCGACGCACCGTAAAGAGCAGGACGAGAAGTGCACAAGCCCCAGCAACCGGGGCTGAGAACATTGCCAACTCCCCAATCATATAGGGATCTGCCCCCGCGTGAATCGCCCAGCCGGCAATCACTAAGATAACCGTGACCCGAACCACTTGTTCAATGACCTGGGAATATGCGGTTGGCCCCATCTCCAGCCTGCCCTGAAAATAACCCCGCCAGGTTGCTAAAAAAGGGGTAAACAGAAACATCCAGCTCACCGCGCGAATGACGGGTGCCAAATGGCCGTCAGTCATGGCCAACGCGATGGTTTGCGCGCCAAACTGCAATCCTAGAAAGATGATAAGTGAAATGATACTCAGAAAGACCTGCAGTCGCCGAATTAAGGCAATTTGATCAGCAGGATCCCGAACGTCTACTACCAGTTTGGAAATAAACATCGGCAGCCCATTTAGGGCAAACGTCATTCCAATCCCATAAATGGGATAAATCTGTTGGTAAACGTAAAAGCCGACGTTACCAACCATGTTCTGAAACGGCACCCGGTAAACGGCACTTAATAATTTGGCAATGAACGCGCTGGCGGTTAACACGAAGGTCCCGGTTAAGACCTGCTTGCGGCGGGAATTATTTGTCATTGGAAGTTACCTTGCTGCTGTGGTGCTGCTTTCGCCGGTTAGCCAGCGATTGGTTCAGGGCAATAATTTGGTCGAGCCAATCAGTCATGTTGGGCTGAACCGTCAAAACGATCTGGTATTTATGATCGGCACTGTTAATCGTTGCTCTGAATTTCGTTGCGGCAATCGCTGCCAACAGTTCCTTACTGCTAAATTCGTCACTGGCTTGCGGGGCAAAGGTTAACGTGACTCGGGGGCCGTCTTGGTGAATTTTATCGATCATCGACTCGTCCGAATACATCTTCATCTCAGCGATTTTCAGCAAATTGGCCACCGGCTGCCCGTAATCACCAAATCGATCGATCAAATCATCATCAACTTCGTGAAGCTGATCCTCGTTTTCAATTTGGCGAATGCGTTTATAAATTTCAATTTTTTGTTGGTTATCCTGAATGTAGCTGCTTGGTAAGTATGCCTCAACGTCCAGTTCAATGGTCGTGTCAGTTTTAAAGGCCACCTTGCGACCGCGCTTCTTGGCAACGGCATCCCCCAGCATCTGGGTATACAGGTCATAGCCAACGGAATCAACGAAGCCGTGCTGTTGCTTTCCGAGTAGATTCCCAGCGCCCCGAATTGATAGGTCCCGCATCGCAATTTTGAAGCCGGACCCCAATTCAGTAAAATCACGAATGGCCTCCAGGCGCTTTTCACCGATTTCTGTCAGTACCTTATTGGGTTGATACATAAAGTAGGCGTACGCCACCCGACTGCTGCGGCCAATTCGTCCTCGCAACTGGTACAGCTGGGAGAGTCCCATATGATCGGCATTTTCCACGAACAGCGTGTTGACATTGGGAATGTCAACGCCCGTCTCAATGATTGTCGTGGTCACTAACACGTCGTATTCGCCGTTAATAAAGTCATAGAGAATATCTTCCAGTTGATTTTCAGTCATCTGGCCATGAATGTAGGCAACCCGGGCTTCGGGAACCAGCTCAGAAATTTGCTCAACGGTTTTTTCAATGTCTTCAACCCGATTATGCAGGTAAAAGACCTGGCCGCCACGAGCCATTTCCCGGGTAATTGCTTCCCGGATCGTCCCGGCATTTTGTTCAAGGACGTATGTCTGAATGGGATACCGGTTTGAAGGCGGCGTCTCGATGACCGAAAGATCACGAACCCCCATCATTGACATATTGAGCGTTCGCGGAATTGGCGTCGCGGTCAATGTCAATACATCAACGTCGGTCCGCATTTCCTTAATCCGTTCCTTATGCTTGACGCCAAATCGTTGTTCCTCATCAATGATTAGTAGCCCAAGATTGTTAAATTGAACATCCTTGGACAATAATCGATGAGTGCCAACCACAATATCAACCGTGCCGTTTTTGAGACCGGCTAGCGTTTCGCGAACCTGGGCAGTCGTTTGGAACCGTGACAGCACCCGAACTTCGATGGGATAGTCGGCGAACCGATCCATCATCGTATCGTAATGCTGCTGCGCCAAAATAGTTGTTGGCACCAGAAAAGCGACCTGTTTGCCAACTTCAACGGCTTTGAATGCCGCGCGCAACGCCACTTCGGTCTTACCATAACCAACATCACCAACTAACAAGCGGTCCATGGGCTTTGGATGTTCCATATCACGCTTAATTTCGTCAGCACTTCGTAATTGATCAGGCGTTTCAGTATAGGGAAACCGCGCTTCAAATTCCGCTTGCAGTGAATCATCCTTTGGATAGGCATAGCCTTTCTCAGCGTCCCGTTTGGCGTACAAATCAATCAAGTCGTCGGCAATATCTTCAATCTTCGAAGCAACTTTTCGCTTTGTCTTCTGCCACTCACCACCACCAAGCTTATTGATCCGCGGCTTTTTATCTTCGGACGAAACGTACTTTTGAATCAGGTTTAACTGGGTGACGGGAATGAAGAGCTTGGCACTATCCCGATAAGAAATCGTCAGATAGTCCTGGTGCTTGCCGTCAACTTCCATCGTTTTCATACCTTCATACCGCCCAATTCCGTGATTAACATGAACCACGTAGTCGCCGGGCTTTAAGTCGGTATAACTCTTAATTCGTTCAGCATTGTTAAAGGTTGTCTGCCGGGGCCGCTTTTTCACGACCGTCCCAAACATTTCTTTTTCGGTGACGATTACTAAGTTGGCGCTTGGCAGCTCAAAGCCGTTGTCTAAGTTACCAGCGACTAACTGAACCGTGTGCGCCAGAAGATGATCACGATCGGTTTGAGTCGCGTTTATTTCGAAGTCGGCCAACGTCTGGGCAACTTTCTGCAGTCGCTGCGCGCTGGCAACCATGATAATCACGGTCTGTTTTTGTTTCTGCCATCGTCCGGTTTCTGTCCGCAGCATGGGCATCTGTGAAAAGAACTGCTGCATCGGCCGCACGGTGATATTCACAATTGCGTCAAGCCGCATCCGGCCAAGCCCCTTTTGAAACAGGGACAGAATTAAAGTGGCTTTTGAATTCTTTTTAAAAATGGTTTTAAAATCATTCGTGTAATTAGTTGTTTTGAGCAGTTCATGATTCTTTAACTTGTCGGCCAACCAAACGTTATCATCACTTTCCAGCTGGCGTTCAGAATCGGTAATTCGGGAATAATCGTCATAAATGACAACCCCATCCTCAGTCAAATAATCCAACAATGAGTGGGACTGATCATAAAATTGGTTAGCAAACAGCAGCCACTTCGGATCGTTCAATCCATTCTCAAGATCCATGATCTGCGGTTCGATCGTGTTTTGAAGCTTCTTGGCCGCGTCATCATCTAAATCAGCCATTTCACTGGTCAATTCCCCACGGAGTTGCTTGGCAACCTTTTGCCGTTGGTCATTGTCGATGAGCAAATCGGTTGCTGGCAAAATATCGATCTTATCAATATTTTTAATACTACGTTGATTTCCCACGTCAAACGTTCTCATCGAATCAACTTCAGTATCAAAAAAATCAATCCGAACGGGGTCCTGATTGTTTAACGGAAAAATATCGAGAATTGAGCCGCGAATCGAAAAGTCACCCGGCGCCGCAACCAATTTTTGAAAGGCGTACCCCATTTGGTGGAGTTTCAACTTTAGTGCTTCAAGATCGTAGTCTGAATCCATATCAATGGTTAACTTGGCACTTTTAAACTGTTCGGGTGCCGGAAGAAGCCGTTTCAACCCTGAAACGGACGTCACGATCACTGCCGGTTCACCACTAATGAGCTGATTGAGCGCTAATACCCGTTGGGCCTTATACTCTGGCGAACTTGTCGCTAACTCGGCAGCGCCCATTTCCTCGACTGGAAATTCAAACACCTGATCATCGGCAAGCAGATTACTCAGATCACCAGTCAATTGATCCGCATGAAAAAGCGTGTCGACGATAACGACAATTGGTTTACCACTGGCCTTCAACAGGTTATCGATCAAAAGCGTCCGTGCAGACCCGCCAATGCCGGTAACCAACTGACGGCTTTTGGGCTTTAGATTTGATTCAATTTGAGTAAACTGAGGACTCTTAGAAAGTATTTGATCAAATTGCAACGTTATCGTCCTTTCACTAATTGTACCGATTTTCCAGTTCAGGGATACTGGTACCGTCGACCCAGTCTTCCAGCGCGTTTACAGCGTGATCACTGGCCATTTTAAATTCAGGGAGCTGATCCTTGGAGAATCGGCCGAGAACATAATTGACAACCGTATTATTTTTGGCCGGGTGTTGAATGCCAACTCGAATGCGACAAAAGTTTTCAGAGCCAAGATTGGCAATGATACTTTTAATTCCGTTGTGGCCGCCGGCAGATCCCTTGTCCTTGATGCGAATCTTGCCGATGGGTAAATCCATATCATCATGAACGACAATCACGTCTTCTGGTTTCACGTCGAAATAGTCCATTAAGGGCTTGACAGCAACGCCAGAATCATTCATAAACGTCGTGGGTTCGACCACCAAGACCTTGGTGCCATTCAAAAAATCCGATCCCAACTTGGCGTTCATCTTCCGGGTTTTAATGTTAATGCCGTGCTTCTTAGCAAACGCTTCGACAACCATAAAGCCGGTATTATGGCGGGTCCCGTCATATTGGGGACCAATATTGCCTAATCCAACAATCATCTTCATCAAAATTATTTCCTCACATTCTGACAACACAAAAGGCTGAACCAAAAAGTTCAGCAGCTACGATTAACTCGTTGTCAATTATCTGTTTTTCTTAAAAAGTTTGTCCGGTAAATTATAGCATATTGCGTCAATATTTGGGTGTCAACTCATCGATCGGCTCGCCAAATTCCCAGCTGAATTTTGGGCAGAAAAAATCATTAGAAAATGGTGGTTTGATGACAAACGTTTTTGAATTGGTCTAGATACATACTGAGCAAGCCTGAGATGTCGGAAAAATGCAGATGGAAGCGTTCTAATCAAAATATTATAAACCAATTTGTGAAACCAAAAACGACCCTGTGGTATAATTATGGTGATATTAAATGAATAGGAGATGATTCTTTTGGCTCTAAAACGTCAAAAAGTTGCATTAATTGGTGATGGCGCGGTTGGTTCTTCATATGCATTTGCAATGATGCAGCAGGGACTTGCTGAAGACTTTGTAATTGTCGATGTGATCAAGGAACGAACGGTTGGTGATGCCCTGGATCTTGAAGATGCTCAAGTATTCACCTCACCTAAGACTGTTTACTCAGGTGATTACGAAGATTGTAAAGATGCTGATTTAGCTGTTATCACCGCTGGTGCACCTCAAAAACCCGGTGAAACCCGTTTGGATTTGGTTAACAAGAACTTGAAGATTATGCAGGCGATTATTAAACCACTAGTTGCTTCAGGATTTAAGGGGATCATCGTTGTGGCTGCCAACCCAGTTGATATTTTGACTTACGCAGCTCAAAAATTCTCAGGATTCCCAAAGAACCGGGTATTCGGAAGCGGCACATCGCTGGATACTTCACGTCTGCGGGTTGCCTTGGGCAAGAAGCTGAATCTCAGTTCACAATCAGTTGATGCCTACATTCTTGGTGAACATGGGGATTCAGAATTCGCCGCATACTCCGCTGCTCGAATTGGCGGCCAGCCATTCTTGGACGTTGCCAAAAAAGCCGGTTTATCCGATGACGACTTGGATACCATTGAGGATGAAGTTCGTCACAAGGCCTACGAAATTATTAACCGTAAGGGCGCAACCTTCTATGGTGTTGCAACCTGCTTGATGAGAATTTCACGGGCAATCTTACGGGATGAAAATGCCATTCTCCCCGTTGGCGCCCCAATGGACGGCGAATATGGTTTGACCGATGTTTACATTGGTTCACCTGCCATTATCAACGGTTCTGGAATCGCTCAAGTGATCGAAGTCCCATTGAATGACAAAGAAAAGGCTCAGATGACTGCATCAGCTGAGACCCTTCAAAAGACAACCAAGGATGGCATGGCTGCTCTGTAATCGGGCGCTTATGACTCCTCTGGTCAAAATCAAAGTGGCGACAACTCAAATTGTCGCCACTTTTTGTATGGATTGGTGAGTAAGGCCACAACATCCCCATCATCTAAACGCCCAACTGGTTTGGGCCGATCAATTCATTTGTTGCGGATGTTCTCCGCCAAGAAAAGCGCTCACTCACCCCATTTCTAATTTTGTGAAATAATCATGAGAACTTTCCATTTCTAACGGTACTGTTCTTGGGACCGCTATGGTATGATAATCATATATAGTCTAAGTTGGAGGAATTTAAAATGTTATTAAAAACACTTGTTAAACCCAAAGAACGGTTAATCACTGTCAAGGAGGACGCCACCCTTGAAGAAGCCCTCAAAATTCTTGAGGATTCTGGCTACCGATGTGTGCCGATTCTTGATGAAACCGGCACTATCTTCCGTGGCAACATTTATAAAATGCACATTTATCGCCACAAATCCCGAGGCGGTGACATGTCGCTGCCAGTCACCACCCTTCTCAAAAACGCCACTAAATTTGTTAACGTTAACTCCGCGTTCTTTCAAGTGTTCTTCTCCATCAAAGATCTTCCCTACATCGCGGTTTTAGACGCTCGCAATAACTTCTACGGGATTCTCACCCATACGCGATTATTAGATATGCTGTCTCAGTCTTGGAACGTCAACATCGGCAGTTACGTCCTGACAGTGGTCGCCAGTGGTGAACGGGGTGACCTTGAAGAAATCGCCAAAATCATCACTAAATACACCAACATCGCCAGCGTCATTTCGTTGGACGCCCAAGAAGGTGAACTGGTTCACCGGATCATGTTTACCCTCCCTGCGGAAGTTGATCAGGATCGCCTGAACAGAATTATTGCCGCTCTGGAACGAAAAGAATTCCGGGTTCCAGAAGTCGAAAACCTCAAAGAAGAAAACAAATAGTGTCAATGGCGACTTTCGCACGATTGTAATCACCATCAAGCAACGTCGCTAACCACCAACCTAATCACAAACATTCGTAAACTTGCCCGAAATTCCGGCCAATCGATTTTAGCCGGGTAACTAAAAGATGACCACCCAACTTTGGATGGCCATCTTTTTTGCTTACTGACTGAAATTTAACGATCACGCGGCCACTTGGCGCCGCTTCAGGTACCAGCCACCAACGGCAATGATCAAAGACGCAACGATTGCAACGACAAACAGATTGGCGTAGGCAGCCTGCGCGGTACGGTAAAAGATCCGCAGCAGCCCAGCTTGATCTTGAGCAGTCGACTGTAATAACTGGCGGTAATAGGCTTCAAGCGATTCCTTCATGGGAATCCGGCTAAAGCCATTTTGGATCACCGTCGCATAGATGGTTGGGGCAATTGTCAATCCAACTTGCCGGCTAACCGAAAGGGTTCCTAATGCCACGCCGTTCTGCTTTGGGCCGGCAAAGTGAGCCATCAATACCGAAAGCTGTGCGCCCATGAGCATCCCAAAGCCAACCCCCGCGAGCGTTGAAGCGCCAAGAAACCAGCCGGTTGACGGACTGAAAAAGCCAATCGCCCCGAACCCAATTGCGGAAAGAATTCCGGATACAACCACCGTTTTAGCCGCCCCCAATTTGGAAACCAAGGTCCCGCCAACTCCAGCACCGACAATTGAGCCAAGCCCAATGCCGCTCATCCAAATCCCGCTGTTATCCGCGGAAACACCATAGCGCTGTTCAACGAAGCTCGGAATAAAGACAAAGATTGCAATCAGCATTCCTGACAATAGCCCCATTGTCAGCGTCAGCAGAAACCCTTGATTCTTCAGAAGTTGGTAGGGTAAAAATGGATCAGTTTTCTCAGACACCCGCTTCTCCAGCATCACAAAAATTCCGAATGACAAAATTCCAAGAACCAGAATCCCCCAAACTTGTGGCGTTAGCAAGCTTGCTAGCAAGTGACCGCTTTGTAAGTTGGTAATGGCCAACATGACCGCAAAGATCCCGAGGCTCAAAAAGATCAGGCCCTTTAAATCCAAACGTTTGATATGACTGCCCTTGGTCTCCGGAATGGCGATAAAGCCGGCAATTAACACAAAGATTGCGATTGGCAAATTAATCAGAAATAACCAATTCCAACGACCGGTTGTGTTTAAAATCAGGCTTCCCAAGTTAGGGCCAACGACCGATGCAATGCCGTTCACCGCTCCCAGGGCGCCTAATAAGCCGCCCTGGGCTTCCTTAGGATAAGTAGACAGAACGTGACTGGAGGCAATAATAAAGATGCCGCCACCACCAACTGACTGGATGATTCGAGCAGCCAGAAACAGCGTAAAGCTTGGGCTGAGGGCTACCAACAGCGACCCAACCGCAAAAATAGCAATTTCAATCAGAAATAATTTTCGTCTGCCATACTTGTCGGCAAGCTTGCCAATAATTGGCGTGGAAATTGCCATTCCCAAGGTGTAAAGGGTGATTCCCCAAGTTCCTTGAACCTCGCTTACGTGAAATGAATAGTTAATACTTGTTAAGGCGCTTGCGATAATCCCATTATCCAGGGCCGACATGAATACCCCAATGATGAGGATGACCATCGCAAATGTCTTATGATCTACCTTTTTTACCATCTATTTAAAACTCCCTCCCAAAATTAATGACTCATCCCAACGACGAGGCCGGCAATGTATGGTATCAGCCAGAATAGCCAAACAACCAGGCTAAAACGATGAAAAGTCTGTTTGGCTTTTTGTGAGCCTTTGACTAGCACGTAAACCGCCCAAGCAAAATGAAAGGCCATTAAAGCAATTGCGGCAACTCCCGTGACTTGATGAAGACCAGTCCCAGCGGTTGGCCCCGACGCATTTGCAATCATTGACATAATTGTCGTCCCGGTTGAGTCAAACACTAACCCCAGGCCGAAGAAGCCAAGATGCCGTAACTTCAGTGATCCTGACCGACGCTCGGAGAAAACCCCAGTCGTATAAAAGACAAGTGCCAGTGAAATTGTGATAATCGCTAATATTAATTGTACGTTCATTTTTAAATTCCTCCAATGGTTTTTAAGTGACATCGTGTCACTTTTATCATTGGAAATAGTATATCACAGTCGGTGACACTTCGTCACTATTTTTCTATCAAAAAACTCAATCCCGGTATTTTGAGTTCTTACCGAAGATTGAGCCTCCAAGCGCGGGCCATTGTCACGCAAGCTTATTTTAAACTGTTATAAAATGACCGGTTAATTATCACGTTCACATTTTCCAAGGACGTCGATTCACACCGATGCCGCTTTATGTATTCTGATCTCTCAGCCGTTCTTGCCTAATCCCAAACTAATCCGAATCGCCTTATCTACCTTCGCCATGGTCGAATTATTTAGATGGGTCACCTTGTCCTTCAATCGCTGTTTATCAATCGTTCTGATCTGCTCCAGCAAAATGACCGAATCACGTTCAATCCCGTTATTGGCGGAAATTCCAACGTGGGTTGGCATTTTGGGTTTCGAGATCCGTGCGGTGATCGCAGCAACAATGACGGTTGGGCTGTAATGGTTGCCGATGTCATTTTGAACAATTAACACCGGACGCATTCCCCCCTGTTCGGAACCGACAACGGGTGATAAATCAGCGTAGAAAATGTCTCCGCGTTTAAAAATAACGTCAGTCACCCTCACACCTCCCATCGTCATACCATGTCACTAAATTATTCAAAACTCCGTAATCTTCGTCGATACTGGGCGAGATGCACATCGGCATCTTCTTCACAGCATGAAAAATCGTGGCTGATTTCACGGTTCAAGTTCGCCATTTCGCGGTACCCTTTCATCAGTCCACTAATCAACTTTGGATCATCAAAAAAATAATTAATTGCAATTTCAACCGCTGCACTCTCAGAAACGCCCATCGTCGTTGAAAATTGATCCAACCGGTCTGCAACTCGATCATTAATCATTACAGAAAATTGCTTGTGATTAGTCGCCTTTTTCATCGTAATATCCCCTATTTTCCAGATTACTGTACCTTCTAATATACCATGAAAGCGTGAATAAAGCAGTAGCATTTAGACATATTTTCTTCGAAGCCGTTCACCAAATTCGCAAATCACTTCATAATTAATTGTGCCGATATAGTCGGCCATGTCATCAACCGTGACTTGGCGATCGCCCGACTTACCGATAATTGTGACCGTTGTCCCGGCAGCATAGGATTTTGGCAGCCGAATCATAAATTGATCCATACAAACCCGGCCGACAATCGGGCAAGGCTGACCATCCACCAAAACTGAGAATCCCTGCATCTTTCGCGGAAAGCCATCCGCGTAACCTACCGGAACGGTTCCGATCCACTGATCCTCATCGGCAGTGTAAGTGGCGCCATAACCAACCGATTTGCCCTTGGCGATTTTCTTAACGTAGCTGAGACCAGCTGTAAACGTCAACGCGGGATGCAGGTCGTAGGGAAGCTTGGTAATCTCTCTGCCAGAAGGATTCAAGCCATAGGTCGAAATCCCATAGCGCACCATGTTGGCGCCGCATACGTGGTGCCAAAGACTGGTTGCCGTATTCGCAACGTGGACATAGCGCGGTTTATGAGCAACAACTGCCATCAATTCCTGAAAGTTTGCATACTGCTTCTTAAAGTAGGCATCATCCTTACTGTCAGCAGTGGCAAAATGGGTAAAAATGCCCTCAAAAATAAAGACATCCTGATGGGTTTGAAGGGTTTCAAGTCCCGCTGTTAATTCAGCCGGGGTTTGAAAGCCAATCCGCCCCATTCCGGTATCCAGAGCAACATGAATCGCCAATTTAGGCAGTCGCGGGTCAACCGCCATCGCCGTTGCAGCTTCCTCTAACCAGTCAGTCGCACTAATCGTGAGGGCGATATGATTTTCGGCTGCCAAAGGAGCTAACGTGGGATCCGTAATGCCCAACACAAGAATTGGCTCGTTGAACCCGGCTTCGCGAAGCTCCAGGGCCTCCTCTAAGATGGCCACACAAAATCCTTTTGCACCGGCTTTTTCAGCAATTCTGGCCACCTGAATCGCCCCGTGGCCATAACCATTAGCCTTCAAAACAATAAATAAATCCGTTTGGTCATCAGTGTGCTGAACAGCGTTTTTGACGTTGTTGAAGATCGCCTGCTGATTAATAACAAGTTGTGCGTTACGCAAGGTTCCAACAGTCATTCTTTATCCTCGATTCTTTTGTTCTAAGATTACTTCGGTCATCACAATGTCATTGGTATGGGATATTGAAACAAAGGCATTCCCATCAAAGGGGTGGGTCACCACCACGGGCTTTCCCTGGGCATTGTCAACAATTGTTAAATCTTGAAATCGAACTGCCGATCCAAGTCCGGACCCGTATGCCTTAGAATACGACTCCTTTGCTGAAAACCTGCCAGCCACGTATTCAATTCTTCGCTTATCGGACATTGGTTCAAGCTGATCAATTTCTTGTTTAGTTAGAACCCGGTCAATGAAATGATGGTTATGCGCAACCGCTGACCGAATTCTCGCGATATCTGTGACGTCTATTCCAAGCCCAGCAATCATTTAAATCTCCCCACATGTTAAAAAAGTTACAATTAATAATACCATATTTTATTATGTAAGTAGCAAAAACTGGCACAAAAATGAATTTGCCCCAGCTTTGCCATATCCCTATTAATAAAGGGTTATTTAATTATTTGTTTTTAATCGTGAACCGGCGTTTGCTTCCTGAATGGTGATCATCCTTATGGCTGCGTTCCCGGTTGCCACCGTTGCTATGATGACCCCGGTTACGGCCAGAATTACGATCGCTATTGCCACGATGATTCCAGTGGCCACCGCCACCATGCCGGTTATTATTGCGACCACGGCCGCCGCTACCATGATGTCGTCGTGACAATGGTCGTTCAGGTGTAATCTTAACCTTCACGTAATCACGGGTAACGTCATTCAATAGGGCAGCTACCAAGTCAGTTGCTTCATATTCTTCGAGCAGCTTGTCAGCCATCTCTTCATATTTTTCAGTATTCGTCTTCTTGATCAGTTCACCAATGTCAGATTCGGCATTACTTAACTGGCCAACAAAGGCTTCATGCTCTGTTGGGGGCTTCAAAGGCAGCATGCGCACCTTGGTTAACTTCTCAATTTCGTGAAGATAGTCCATTTCGTTCGGGGTGGTAAACGTAATTGAAACCCCATGTTTACCGGCACGGCCCGTCCGGCCAACCCGGTGAACATACCCATCGGGATCTTGTGGAATATCGTAATTATAAACGTGCGTAACCCCAGAGATATCAATTCCTCGGGCCGCAACGTCGGTTGCAACCAGGATGTCGATCTTTCCCTGCTTAAACTCGTTCATAATCTGGGTTCGGCGAGCCTGAGTCAGGTCACCATGCAATCCAGCGGCCTTATATCCTCGAGCTTCCAATCCCTTAGAAACTTCGTCAACCCGGCGCTTAGTCCGACAGAAGACGATCGTCACTTCAGGATCTTGAACATCGAAGAATCGGGTCATGGTGTCGAACTTCTCGTATTCCTTAACCCGAACGTAATACTGATCGATTAAATCAGTGGTTAATTCCTTTGCCTTAATTTTAACTTGATGAGGATCGCGCATAAACTGAACGCCAACCCGTTTGATTTGCGGGGGCATCGTTGCTGAGAAAAGCAGCGTCTGCCGATCTTCGGGGGTTTGCTTGATGATCGATTCAATATCATCAAGAAAGCCCATGTTCAGCATTTCGTCGGCTTCATCAAGGACAAGCGTTTTAATGTGCGCTAACTTCAATGTATGACGACTAATGTGATCTAAAATTCGCCCGGGAGTTCCCACAATGATCTGGGGATGACTCTTCAAGGCATTAATTTGACGACGAATGTCTGCGCCGCCATAGACAACCTGAACTTTAGCCTTTTCATCTTTACCAAGACGATAAATTTCTTCTTGCGTCTGAATGGCTAATTCACGGGTTGGTGAAATGATCAGTGCCTGAACGTTTGGATTGTCAAAATCCAAATTCTGCAGAATCGGCAAACCAAATGCGGCGGTCTTTCCTGTCCCGGTTTGGGCCTGACCAATAACGTCTTCACCTTTGAGAACCATTGGAATGGTTTCAGCTTGAATGGGCGTGGCTTCTTCAAAACCACTGCTTGAAATTGCTGAAAGTAAGCTGTCCGATAGTCCTAGTTCACTAAACTTCAAATATGTTTCCTCCTATATTTGGAACACTAGCAGTTCCGTAATTAACTGAAAAAAGTCCGTTTTTCGTATTGCGTTAATTACTTGACTAAATTTCGATAGTATTGCAGTTCTTTTATTTTAATAAGACTTCTTAAAAAGTAACTTATTAAGTTTACATCGTTTGGATTCATTACGCAAGGAAAAATCGTTATTCACTTTTCGCCAGCATCTTTTTAACGACGTTTTCCAAATGAATTCCGTGACTGGCCTTGAGCATCACCTCGTCAGTGGATTGGATGTCTGCCTGTAAATCAGCCGTCAATTGATCCAGTTGATCCGCATGGTAATAATGGAGATTTTCAGGGGCAAAAACCGGCTTTAATTGCTGATAGAGAGCCTGCATATCTTCGCCAATCAAATACACCACTGAAATAACGGTTGGATCAATCGCCTGCTTCAAAGAAGCGTGCATCTCGGGGGATTTTTCACCCAATTCGAGCATATCACCTAAAACCGCAATTCGTCTACCATCAGTTTTCGTCCGGCTAAAAGCGTTGAGAACTTCCTTAGCCGCCGTCGGATTCGAATTGTAGACGTCGCTTAAGATTTTTTCACCACGGTTGCCAGTTAACCATTCAGTCCGGTTTTTCGTTACTTGAAAGTGGGCAAGTTTTTGAACAATCTCAAGTTGGGGAATTTGATAAATTTGCCCCACAGAAATTGCCGCCAAGGCATTATTGACGTTATAGTCGCCCATCATGGGAATCGTGATCGACTGGTCCGGCCAAATATTAGTCGTAAACCGGGTTTCAAACTGACCATCGCTGGTCGCCGTTGCATAAACGTCATTGGTATTTTTGCGGCCAAAAGTACGCTGGGCAAAATTAACCTGCTTGGCGCGCTCCGTTAACAACGGTTCGTCACCATCATAAATAAAGTAGCCATCTTCTTTGAGCCCGTGAGTGATTTCCATCTTTGCGTCGGCAATCTTATCGCGAGTGCCAAAGAATTCAATATGGGCTTCGCCAATCATGGTAATAATGGCAACATCTGGTTGAACCAATCGGGAGAGAAAGTCCAACTGGCCGGGACGGTCCATCCCCATTTCCACGACCAAAAATTCAGTGTTGGATTCCATTTGGAGAATTGTGTATGGCACGCCAATTTCGTTGTTAAAATTATCAAACGTTTTGGTCACATGAAATTCGTCACCCAAAATTGCGGCAATCATGTCCTTGGTCGTTGTCTTCCCGTTACTGCCAGTCACCGCAATGACCCGGGGGTTAATCTTGCTCAGGTAATAACGACTCAATTCCTGAAAGGCGGCCAACGGGTCAGCAACGACCACCGCGGGAATTGCCAGCGGCAGCCGGTTGGCATGGTCACTTGCCCATAGGGTTGCGGCCGCACCACCTTTGATGGCACTGTCAACAAAATCATGCCCGTCATGGGCCCCTTTCAGCGGAACAAATAACTGGCCAGGTTGAATTTTACGAGTATCAAAACAGACCCCGTTAACCTCAGTTTGTAACACGTCGTCGGTCTCATTATCGAGATCGGCATCGATTGCTTTGACAATTTCACCAATCGTCATCTTCATTTTAAAAACGCTCCAGTACTAAATTTAGTTTCTCCATTAAATTACGGCTATGAACCATTATAACAAAAATCAAACGGCTAAACACTTGCCGTTTGATCATTAAGGTCCAAATTCCATTCAGATTTTTGTAAATTATACGTCAAATCACCAATATAATCGGTATTTGTTTCAATTTCCCTCGTCTTTAAAATGATGGATACCTGGTCAGGATCCTTCAAAATTCGAAGCGGAACGTGGTAGGTCCGGTTGCGCTCCCGCAACGCGTCAAAGACGATAAACAAACCATCATTTGCGAGTGTAATCAACTTGATGAGCAGTTTATTATCAACATCCTTAATCGCAAGTGGCCGTAGGAAGACCCGCAAGGTATTGTGAGTTTCTCTTAAATTACGTTTTAATGCAATTTCTAAAACGTGATTAAAGTCTGAAAACCGGCGGTAATAGGTCCGCGTTGCCCCATCACTTAAATCAATGTATATATAGTGATTCAACAACTTTGAGGAAAACGGCCGCCCCATGGGAATTCCCATGTGCCCCAAGTATAGAAGTTCCGCGATTTCGTATGGGGACAGTCCGTTCACACTATCCTCATCGTTGAAGTCGATGAACTTTTTGGGGACGTTTGGAGACCGCAATAGATAACGGCGAATCTCCCCGGAACCGTTTACCAAGTTGAACTTGGAATGTGAATTGTAGCCATTGGCCACATCATCACTATTATCAAGTAAAATAATATTATCCGGCAATTCCTCCAGCCCGTTTATGTAATCGGCAGCCGTGATTCCGGACGACAAAATCATGTTTGTAATTGGATTTGTATTAAAAAATATGAAATTACCCTTCATCGTTCATTTCTCCATCTTATCTTCTCGGTTTTCATTGTACTCCGCTTTGGGCTATCTGTCTTGACTTATCTTAAATTGATATGTTTGCCCTTGAAGGTGATAATTGTTATCATTAAAGTTAATCTATTATTAATAATGAGGTCGTTGAAATGACAACAATTTTATTCGTATGCCTCGGAAACATTTGCCGCTCACCAATGGCAGAAGCGATGTTTAAAAAGATGGTTTCCAAAGCGCACTTACAACAACAGATCACCGTGGATTCAGCAGGAATCAGTGATGAAGAACAGGGCAATCCGCCCCACCCGGGTGCCCGGGCTGAAATGGACAAACACGGACTGGACTATTCAGGAATGGTCTCTCGTCCCATTACCCCGGCCGACTTCGAAAAAGCTGACCTGATTATCGGTATGGACGGCCAAAATATTGACTACCTTAAACAAATGGCTGGAAAGGCGAATCAAGCAAAGATCCGCCTGTGTTACGACATTGTGCCCGGAAAACAGGGAACCGACATCCCTGACCCTTGGTTTGACCATCAATTTGGTCGGACCTATCGACAGCTTTCCGAAACCCTGCCGTTGTGGTTGGATTACGTTAAATCAAATTTACGATAGATTATTGGCGGGCCGCAAAAAGGCTCGCTTTATTTTTGGCGTTGCGGCATTCAACCGGTATTGAGCAACCAACCGCCCCCGAATCATCAAGCGCCCCTTTCCAGTGGCGTCACACGTTACTAAAGTGACAATTGGGCGTTTAGTTTGATTAATAACGTCAACTCGGGTGGCCGCAATGAACGTTCGCCGGTAAACCCGGTATTGATAGACCCGCTTCATATCGGTGAGATAAATCTGCTGGCCCACTTTGGTTTTATAGTACAGCGGACCAAACAAAATCTTTGGGTTGACCATGTGATGACCGGCGAGGGGATAATTTCCGTGACCCATCCGCTGATCAGGTCGCATTGTCCCTGCCGCCAGCGCGAGCGTCTGATTGGCAACCCCCAGTCCAATTGGCAAGTGAATGCCGGATTGGGGGATCAAAATCTGGCCCGCTGGCTGAATTGTCCGGGTATTCATTCTGGCAGCAACGGCAGTCTGAAAATCCAACGACTTTACTTTTTTAAAGTTATAGCTCACCGGCTGGCGGCGATGGTGGTTAGTCGCATTCTTCACGTGCCGCTGCGCTTTAACAATGGCCTGGCGGGTAATCTTCGGCTTGTAGGAATCGATTACCGTGTTCTTGATTGGCCGGTTAAAAATCATCACGAGCGCCACAGCCAGTAGCAGCACAAAGATGCCATTATAAATTATTTTTTTCATGGTTGACTTTTTCATAACAACCTCCAAAATTCTGGTAAATCGCCCAACGGCAACGAGAGGAGTTTTTCTTTGGCAACTAATCGCTCACAACCCAACACGTGGCGTAAAAATCTATTAATTCTGTGGTTCGGAACTTTCATGGCTGGTATCGGGTTTAGTGAGGTCATGCCGTTTCTGTCCCTTTACGTCGATACAATGGGGCATTTCTCCCATGACGAATTAAGTCTATACAGCGGGCTGGCGTTTGCCGCAACCTACCTGGTCACTGCCTTGGCATCCCCGCTTTGGGGAAAGTTAGCCGATCGAACCGGCCGTAAATTAATGCTGGTGCGAGCCGCGGCTGGAATGGCGATTGTCTTCTTTCTGATGGGGCTGGCAATGAACGTTTGGCAGTTGATTGGCTTACGGCTGCTTCAGGGCGTTTTTTCGGGTTACATCAGCAACGCCAATGCCCTGATTGCAACGCAGGTCCCAAAAGAAAAAAGTGGCCAGGCACTTGGCACCCTAGTGACCGGAAATGTTTCTGGAACCTTACTTGGCCCACTAGTTGGTGGAATTCTTGCGTCTTTTTTCAGCTATCGCGTCACGTTTTTCATCACCGGGATGTTATTATTATCAGTTTTTATCCTAACGTTTTTCTTCGTTCACGAGGATTTTAAACCAGTTCAAAAGCAGCTGATGCTGAGCACCCGTGGCGTAATTAAGCGATTAACCAACTCCAAATTGGTTTTCGGCATGTTCGTCACCACGATGATTATTCAGGCAGCCAATAATTCAATCGCCCCCATTTTGGCCCTCTATGTCCGCCAAATTATGAATAACAGCCCGGCAACCACCTTCTTCAGTGGTCTGGTGGCTGCAGTACCGGGAATTGCCACCCTCGTAGCCGCACCGTTACTGGGAAAACTCGGCGATCGTATCGGAACCGACCGGATTATCATTATCGGGTTTGTCCTCGCAATTGTTGTCTACGTTCCAATGGCCTTTGTGACCAACGTCTGGGAATTAATCGGACTGCGCTTCCTGATTGGAATTGCGAACGCGTCAATGTTACCTGCTGTTCAAGCAATCCTAGCTAAAAACACCCCCTATGAAGTGACTGGCCGCATCTTTAGCTGGAATCAGTCGTTTCAGGCATTGGGAAACGTTGCTGGCCCAATGATTGGTTCGGTTGTTGCATCGCAATTTGACTATGCTGGGGTCTTCATTTCGACAGCAATATTAGTCCTTTTGAATCTAATCTTAGTTTATAACAATACAAAAGTAATGAGAAGAAATCACGCTTAGAAGTGCTTCAGCCAGGTAATGCCCATCGACACGCACGTTAATGGCATATGCCCATTGCTGGCAACTCATGCATAAAGCCTCGTAAAATCAGTGCACCCACTGGTCTAACGAGGCTTTTTTAGCCGATTGCGGCCGTCTTCGGAAAAATCATGACCAGCACCAATTAGCGCCAGTCCCGCTTATAAGAGGACCCGTAATTGTTGTCACGATTCTTTCAATCACGTTTCCAAGTGATCGGGGCGATTCCCTTCACCAAAAAACCACTGTTAACAAAAAAAGCGAGGCACCAAGTGTCTCGCAATTAGAACTAGTCATTATTTTTGAAGCCGTATTTCTTGTTGAAACGATCAACGGCACCATCGGCCTGAGTAAACTTCTGCTTACCCGTGTAGAATGGGTGAGAATCTGATGAAATTTCAACACGAATCAATGGATAAGTGTTGCCATCTTCCCATTCAATCGTTTCGTCAGAAGTCTTAGTTGAGCCTGACAAAAACTTAAAGCCAGTACTTGAATCTTGAAATACAACTTGGTGGTAATCTGGATGAATTCCTTTTTTCATTATATATCGCTCCTTTGCCCTGGGCCAATGTGATGGCTCAGAGATTATCGATTAGTCAACCATATTAGTTTAACACACTTCATGATTGGCGACAATAAAATTTCAAACCTTTTCTTCGTCTTCAACGGTAAGCTTAATATCGGCTCCTAATCCGGTTAATTTGTCGACCAAATTCCCGTATCCACGAAGAATATTCTCGGCATGGGAAATTTCGGTGGTACCCTTAGCCATTAACCCCGCAATTAATAGGGACGCACCGGCGCGAATTTCGCCGGCATCCACCTTTGCCCCGACAAGTTTGGGTGAGGGATCAACCACGATAATGCCTTCATCGGTATCCTTAGACTTAACGCGGCCGCCAAGCTTGGCGAGCTGAGAGATGTGCTTAATCCGCTGGGGATAAATAGTGTCAATAATGATGCTTTCGCCGGTTGCTGTAAATAGCAGCGGCGTAATGGGCTGTTGCAGATCCGTCGCAAATCCCGGATATGGCATCACCTTAATCCGGATTGGCTTGAGATTATGGGATGGGCCCACGTAGACGCTATCTTCATAAACCGTCAGGTCACAGCCCATTTCTTCGAGCTTTGCAACAAACGATTCCAAATGTTCAGGAATAATGTTGGTGATGAGAACGCCATCGCCCATTGCAGCGGCCAGAGATAAGTATGTGCCAGCTTCAATTCGATCAGGAATGATGGTGTGCGTGTTCTTGGCCTGCAATGTTGGCACACCTTCAATTCGAATCACGTCGGTACCGGCACCACGAATATTTGCCCCCATATTGTTCAGGAAAGTCGCAATGTCAATGATCTCCGGTTCCTTGGCAGCATTGCCAATCACCGTCGTTCCAGGAACCTTAACGGATGCCAGAATTGTGTTGATCGTTGCCCCAACAGAAACGATGTCTAAGAAGATTTGGGCACCATGAAGGCCATCCGGGCCGGTTTGAATGGTAACCGTGCCGTCCTTTTCACTGACTTCGGCTCCCAGGGCTTTAAACGCCTTGATATGCTGATCAATCGGGCGAGGCCCAATATTATCACCGCCAGGAAAACTCACCACCGCCCGTTGAAAACGACCAAGAAGGGCGCCCATAAAGTAATACGACGCCCGCAAGCTCTTGATGGCTTTGCTGGGAAGCGGTGCCTCCACAATGTTAGTCGGATCAATTGTGAGCACATCCCCGCTAAAGGTGGATGAGACGTTCATCGATTTTAGAATAAGCATTAAATTGTGGACATCAAGAATATCAGGAACTGAATCAAATCTGACCGGGGTATCTGCTAGGATGGCAGCCGGGATCAGCGCCACGGTACTGTTTTTAGCGCCGCCGATCGATACTTCGCCAGATAGGCGGTTCCCGCCATTTATTATTAATTTACTCATCGAAACTTTCCTCACTTTTTCCATTCGAACATTTTTCATGTCATGGAACATATTATAGAAAATGTGTGTAAAATACAATACCCCTAGTTGAATTATGCAAATTGTAATACTCCTACCAAGGCTCTGGCTAAACACTATCAATAATAGTGTACCATGTTTTAGATGCAGACGGGCCGGACAATAGAATTTCAAAGTGGATCCAGCCGTGCTGGTTGCGGCTTCATGAATCGGAAAATCGCCTGAGGGCCGCTTCTTTACTTGAATATAAAAAAGTGGGATTGCGGTCAAATTCATCTTTGCCGCAACCCCACTTCGTTTAATTTTATATCATTTATTCCTGGTCGTTTTTTTCAAGATACTGATTATTTGCAGCGGCAACGAATGCCTTAAATAACCCTTCCGGACGGTTTGGCCGTGAGATAAATTCTGGATGGTATTGAGAACCCACAAAGAACTTGTTAGCTGGAATTTCAACCACTTCAACCAGATGATTGTCCGGTGAAGTTCCTGAGATCACCATGCCATGTTCTTCCATGGCTTTCCGGTACGCATTGTTGAATTCATAACGATGACGGTGCCGTTCTGAAATGACGTCGGCATCGTCATATGCGGCAGCCGCAACGCTCCCGGGCTTCAGCTTGCAAGGATAAGCGCCCAAACGCTGGGTGCCGCCCATATCATGAACATCTTCCTGATCGGCCATCAAGTCAATCACGTTGTGTTCAGTCCGTGGATTCATCTCAGTTGAGTTGGCGTCCTTATCACCGAGGACATCCCGGGCAAACTCAACGCAGGCCATCTGCATACCAAGGCAAACCCCAAGGTATGGGACGTCCTTTTCACGGGCATAGCGAATCGCCGTGATCATCCCTTCGATTCCCCGATCACCAAAACCACCAGGGACAATAATCCCGTCAGCAGGAGCTAACAGCTCGTCAACGTTTTCCGGGGTGATCTTTTCAGAATCCAACATTTCCAAATCAATGTCAGCGTCCACCACGTAACCAGCATGCTTTAATGCTTCTGCAACTGAAATGTAGGCATCGTGAAGGCCAACGTATTTACCAACCAGCGTGATATGAATCGTGCGCTTCAAATGTTGGACGTGATGTTCAAGTTCCTTCCACTCTTCCATATCAGCGGCGGGTTTAGTGATTCCAAAGTGATCAAGAATCTGTTGGTCCATCCCCTGCTTCTGCAAATTCAGTGGAATCGTGTAGAGGGTTGGGACATCCAAAGATTCAACAACGGCTTGGGGTTTCACATCACAGAAAAGTGAAATTTTCTTCCGCATTGAATCGGTAATTGGCTTTTCAGAACGAACAACCAATAAGTTTGGTTGAATCCCCAAGCTTCTCAATTCCTTAACACTGTGCTGAGTTGGTTTGGTCTTCATTTCGTGAGCGGCGTGCAAATATGGTACCAACGTTGTGTGAATGTAGAACGTGTTCTCATCACCAACTTCGGTCTTCATCTGCCGAATTGCTTCCAAAAATGGCAGTGATTCAATATCACCAACGGTTCCGCCAATTTCGGTAATCACAATTTCGGCATCGGAAACCTTTGCGGCCCGCATAATTTTTTCCTTAATCATTCCCGTAATATGAGGAATAACCTGAACGGTTGCGCCTAAATAATCACCATGACGTTCCTTTTTAAGAACCTCATCATAAATTTTCCCGGTTGTCACGTTAGAATATTTATTAAGATTATTATCGATGAAACGTTCATAATGGCCAAGGTCAAGATCGGTTTCAGTGCCGTCGTTGGTAACGAACACCTCACCATGTTGGTATGGATTCATGGTACCTGGATCCACGTTGATATACGGATCAAACTTTTGGATTGTGACATTTAATCCTCTGTTTTTTAACAATCTACCCAGGGATGCGGCAACGATGCCTTTACCCAGAGATGAAACAACGCCACCAGTGACAAATATATATTTGGTCATTATATAATCCTCTCCTCTTAGTGTTTGCCGGGGAATGAAAAAACAAAAAATTCCCTATCCACGTGAATAGGGAACCATTTATCATCGTTCAGATGTCCTTGATTTCTCAAGGAGCCCAAAAAACATGATACATACATTAAACGAATTAGTCAAGAATAATTACTAACTCATCGATTCAATTATTTTTTAGAATTAAATTCGTCATCGTCATCATCGTCGTCATTAAGCGAATCATCGTCATCGTCCAACTCATTCAACTGGCCTTCGATCCCATCAGGTAAATCGGAATCGTCAGCATCATCAGTGTTGTCATCGATGTCTTGAAGGTCTTTGTTGTACTTGCCAAGATCTTCTGATTCGCTATCATCATCGTCATCGTCTGAATCAGTATCATCGGTGTCGAAATCGTCGTCATCTTCAGGATCGTCATCGTCGTAATCGATCACATCATCATCGTCAGATGCGTCAGCTAAAAAGGCGTTAACCTTCTTCCGCTTTTTGCGCTTCGGTCGATCCTCATCTTCATCTTCGGCATGAACAGTTGCTTCGTCGATTGATTCGTAAGGGTACCATGTTCGTAAGCCCCAAAGATTATCACCAAGTGAAATAAAGCTACCGTCAACGTTTAAATCAGTGTAGAATTGCGACAAGCGATCACGTATTTCTTTGTTACTATCGCCTAAATAATTTTGTACCGCGTTGGCTAAATCCGCGAACGGCATCGTGTCGCCCCGCTTAGCTAAGATCGCGTGGGCAACTTCAATCATCGATAGTTCATTTTTGTTTTGGCCTTTAAAGACTTCTAATTCCAAACTGGTACACGTCCTTTCAACAGTCTAAAAACTACTATACCCGATTAAATTGTAAATTGCAATCGAATATTATACTTACCCAATAAATCACTGCCGGCATATAACAAATAATCAATATTAATATTGCCACGCAGAGGCTGATTAAGGATCTCCATATCAAGTGAAGACGTCACCGTTTGAATTTCCAACGGTCCATATGGTGTTCGATAACGGGTTGCCACCCGTTTGCCCGCAGAAAACAATAGCTGCAGTCGATTCTCGGCTGACCGGGTAAGGCGAATGTCGCCATTGGCCATTATTTTGATTGTGACCGGCACCTGACCGTCATCAGTGTCTTCGCTATAACGAATATAGATTGACGAGCCCACTCTGACCAATTGACCGGTCACGTCGAACACGAAATTCGACTGTTCACCGTTTTGAACCATGTTGGTTTCCAAATGAATTTGGACGGGCACGCCAGTTGCTAAATTATCCATCATGCACCTTCTCTCAAAACTTCTTGTACTAACCAACCATTATATATCCAACCGCCAATTTGTGCATCCTATTTACCCTCAATTTTACGCTGGCCGCCATCGATAATCAATCATTCACCAATTCCAGACCGCCTCAAAATTCGGTTGGAAACTGCCGCGGGAGCTTGGGTTCTGTTATAATTAATTGTATTGTTTATTTAGCAGAACGGGGGATTTTCATGGCTTTTACAACTAATCCAATCACGGTCATTTCACAACGGTACGCGCCATCCCAAAAGCTCGACAGCTTTGCGGATACCAACGCCCTTCTGGAATACTGCGACCGCTATTGTCGGCCGTTCATCCACTTTTGGACCACTGAATCACCAACACTCATCCTGGGCATCAATGATCGTCACTTACCGAATCTGCCCGCCGCCCTTCACAGTTTACGGTCTCATCAATATGACCACTTTTTACGAAATTCCGGCGGCCTTGCAGTGATCAGTGATCCCGGTATTTTAAACATCTCACTGTTCATTCCCGATCCCAACCAGGAATATAGTGTCGATTCAGCTTACGAAATGATTGCTAATTTAATGAAGCAAACCTTTCCAACGCTAACAATTGCCACTTACGAAATCGTTAATTCGTACTGTCCTGGAAAATTTGATCTGAGCGTTAACGGTCAAAAAATCGCTGGCATTGCCCAACGGAGAACTCGCAACGCCATTGTTTTGATGCTCTACCTCAGCGTCAATGGCGACCAGAATGCCAGAAGCCGAACAGTTGCGGACTTTTACACTGCCGGAAACGCCTATTCTCAAGATCGTTGGCACTTCCCAGAGGTTGATCCAGGGGTGATGACAACGGTTGCGGATCTCGGATTCCCAGAAATCACAAATTCGGCCGTCGAAGAAAAATTTTTGACAAGCGTCAGTCGGCAGGACATCTCCTTGGATATGGACGGTCAAGCCCAGTTGGCTCGTTCTGAATCCTTTAAATCCCTGTTTCAACAACAATTACGCAAAATTCAGCTTAGAAACGATCAGTTACCAACAATTTAAATCAATGGAGGCTTACCTGTTGGATTACGCACATCAACAGCTCAAGCGGGAAAAGGTCTTTCGCGATCCCGTTCACAATTATGTATACGTTAATTATCAAGTGATTTTAGATTTAATTAATACCACGGAATTTCAGCGGTTGCGCCGGGTTCATCAACTCGGGACAACTTCCCTAATTTTTCATGGGGCCGAACATTCACGCTTCGGCCATTCCCTTGGGGTTTACGAAATTGCCAGACGGATCGTTGAATCATTTGAAAAAAACTTTCCGTCCACTACCAAGGGAGACGGGCTTTGGGATTCTTCCCAGGATTTAGTGGTCCTGTGCGCGGCTTTACTCCATGACATCGGTCACGGGGCGTATTCCCACACCTTTGAACACATTTTTGGCACCAATCACGAACAAATCACCCAAGAAATTATCACTTCCGATAAAACCGAAATCAATCAGGTATTAAGACGCGTCAGTCCCGACTTCCCTCAAGAAGTTGCCAGTGTCATTAATAAGACCTACCCCAATCGGCAAGTCGTTGAAATGATCTCTAGTCAACTGGATGCTGACAGGATGGATTATCTGCTGCGCGACGCTTACAATACTGGCGTCAAGTACGGAACCTTTGATCTGGCCCGTATCTTGGAAGTAATGCGCCCCTATAAGGGTCACATCTGCTTTGAGATGAGTGGCATGCACGCCGTTGAAGACTACATCGTCAGTCGTTTCCAAATGTATCAGCAAGTTTATTTTCACCCGGTTTCCCGGGCAATGGAAGTTGTGTTAAACCGGCTGCTTTCCCGAGCCACCTACATCTTTAGCGATCACACCCAAAACGGGCCGTCAACTCCCTATATGCTGTTGCCATTTTTGAGAGGCGACTTCGATCTGGACGACTATCTCCAACTCGACGATGGGGTTCTTAACACCTACTTTATCCATTGGAAACGATATCCAGACGACATTTTGAGCAACTTAGCGACCCGCTTTATCGACAGAAAGCCTTTCAAATCGGTTCGATTTGATCAATCAACGAAGCGTCAGCTGCCGCAGTTACGTAAAATCATCGAGCAATCCGGATTTAATCCCAAATACTACACCGCAACCGATAACAGCTTTGACCTGCCCTATGACGCTTACCGTCCGGGTAAAAAACAAATTGAATTACTTCAAGACGACGGCTCGCTGGTGGATCTTTCCACCGTCAGCCCCATCGTCAGTGCCATTTCAGACAAGCAAACCGGTGACAACCGCTTCTTCTTCCCACGGGAAGTTCTTCAACCCCAAGAAAATGTTGATCTTTTTGAACCTGAATATGATGAGTTTAAACGTCACATTCGCAATGGCAAATTAACAAACCCATAAAGGAGAAAATCACGCATGGCTATCAAACTAATTGCAATTGACATCGACGGCACCCTACTAAATGAGCATAACCAGCTGGCAAAAGCAACGATTACCGCCATTTCAAAGGCTCGTCAGACCGGCATCAAAGTCGTCCTCTGTACTGGACGGCCCCTAAGTGGGGTTCAACCCTACCTGGATCAATTAAACATCTCCGGAGCTGACGAGTACGCCATCACTTTTAACGGGGCAATGGCCCAAAATTTGGACGGAAAGGTCATCGCCCACCAAACCCTCACGTACGATGATTTTTTGCAGACCGAAATGATCGCCAGAAAACTTGGGGTTCATTACCAATTTGAAACAATGGACGCCATTTACGCGTTTAATCGCGACCTGAGTCCGTACAGTATCGGCGAAAGTTACTTGGTGCGCCTGCCCATTAAGTTCCGATCGCCAGAAGAAATCCCATCTGATCTGGTCATTTCAAAGGCAATGCTGGTTGACTTTCCAAAGCTGATTTCGAAAGCCAACACAAATTTCCCGCAAGCGCTCCGTGATCAACTGTACGTCGTTCAAAGCGAGCCGTTCTTTATTGAAATGATGAATAAAAACGCCAATAAGGGAAACGCCCTCCGTGATCTAGCAGCGGACTTGGGGTTGAAAGCCGAAAATGTCATGGCCATTGGTGACCAGGGAAACGATCTCACGATGATCAAATATTCTGGATTTGGCGTCGCAATGGGTAACGGCATCGATGCCGTTAAAACCGCGGCAAAGGAAATCACCAAAACAAACGCAGAAGACGGCGTCGCTTACGCCATTAATCATTGGGTTCTGCAAGCGGATTAATTAAATCAGCCCGTTGAACAGTTGGTTAAAGGGCCTTGGAATGGCAATCACCATTTCAAGGCCCTTTCTCATAATCAAATTGATGTTAGATACTGGTCAAAACAATTCCCAGAACGATTAAAAACAACCCCACAAGCAAGCAAAAGTGGGCGTACTTATTGACCGTAATTGGCCGATTCTTAATCGACGCCACGTCCTTGGCAGCGGGATGCTTAGGGTCGTTTTCGGCTTCCAAATCGGTCTTCTTGCGGACCGAAAAACGCCAGCCGGTAAACAGATGGCCGGAACCCACGATAAAGATTGAAGCCAAAACCAACAGGAACAGGCCAGCAAGAAAGTCAAGATTCCCCACTGCCATTAGCGGCATTCTTAACCCAACAAAGATCAGGTTAATCATAATGATCAATCCAATCCCAGTTGCCACCGGATATCGCTTAACAACGGCCTTCATTAGTCATTTTCACCACGAAATCGGTTATTAAACAGTGGGCTAACTGGTTTGTTTTCGTTAATCCGCTTAATGGCATCACCAATCAGAGGGCCGACTGAAACCTGCTGGATTTTATCAATGTGTTTGTCCTCCGGCAACTGAATTGTGTCAGTGACCACTAACTGCTTAATTGGTGATTTGGCAATTCGTTCAATCGCTGGACCAGACAAGACCGGATGGGTACAGCAAGCATAGACCTCTTTGGCGCCAGCATCAATCAGTGCCTGAGCACCGAGCGTAATGGTGCCCGCGGTATCGATCATGTCATCAATCATCAAGCAGCGTTTACCAGATACGTCGCCAATGATGTTCATGATCTCGGCAACGTTGGCCTTTGGCCGCCGCTTATCAATAATTGCAATTGGGGCCTTTAAAAATTCAGCCAATGCCCGAGCCCGCGAAACACCCCCGTGATCAGGTGAAACAACCACGTCAGTTGACCCGAATCCTTCTTTAATGAAGTGATCGGCCAATAACGGGGCGCCCATCAAATGGTCGACGGGAATATCAAAGAACCCTTGAATCTGGGCAGCGTGTAAATCAAGCGTAACAACCCGATCCGCACCATCCTTTTGGAGCATGTTGGCCACAAGCTTTGCGGTAATTGGTTCCCGCGAACGGGCTTTGCGATCCTGACGAGCGTAGCCATAGTAAGGAATCACAACGTTAATGGTCCCCGCACTGGCCCGCCGAAGCGCGTCAATCATGATTAACAGTTCCATGAGGTTATCGTTAACGGGTGACGATGTGGACTGGATGATAAAAATGTTGTCGCCACGAATACTTTCCTCGATATTAATGCGAATTTCACCATCACTAAAACGATCAACAGAAGTCTTCCCAAGGGCAACGCCGACAGTCTGAGCAATCTTTTCAGCCAGCGGCCGATTAGAATTCAGTGCAAAGATTTTCAGTTTAGAATCAAAATATTGCCGAGCCATATGATCCTCCAATTGTTATTTTATATCTTAATTATACAATGTTTTCGATTGAAAAATGACCATTAATCCTTCTGATATGGTAATTTCTTGAAATAACCCGGTTTATTGGTTTGACGAGACCGCGCAATGGCCATGTCATATTGATTGACTTGGCGGTTAATGGTTGATCCGGCGGCAATAAATGAGTGATCAGCAACTTGAAGCGGTGCAATCAGGTTGGAATTACTGCCGACAAAGGAATCATCACCAACGACCGTCTCATGCTTCTTGGCACCGTCGTAGTTCACAAATACGACCCCACAGCCAACGTTAATGTTCTTACCCAGCTTGGCGTTACCAACATAGGTCAAATGACCGACCTTTGTTCCGGCGCCAATTGATGCCTTTTTAACCTCAACAAAGTTGCCAAGGTGGACGTGCTCACCAATCACCGCGTTTGGCCGCAGATGACTGTTGGGCCCAATATCAGAATAATCGGCCATTTCGGATTCTTCAATCAGTGAGGACGTGACGGTAACGTGGTCATGAATGGTTGAATCGCGAATTTCCGAATTCGCGCCGATGTAACAATCACTGCCAATCGTGGTGGTTCCCTTTAATTGAACACCGGGTTCAAGAATCGTATCTGAGCCGATTTTAACGTCAGCATCAATGTAAGTTCGTTCCGGGTCAATCATTGAAATGCCATCCATCATGTGCTGGCGATTAATTCTTGCCTGCATAATTTTAGTCGCTCGTGCAAGGGCAACCCGGTCGTTAACGCCCATCGATTCATCAAAGTCAGCCATTTTGTAAGCTGCAATGGTCTCGCCCTCGGATTTCAAGACCTCAATGACGTCGGTTAGGTAATACTCGCCCTGGGCGTTCTGATTGTTAATTTGATGCAGTGCTTGAAAAAGGGCCTGATTATCAAATACATAAACGCCGGTATTAATCTCGTGGATTGCCTGCTCTTCTTTCGTGGCGTCCTTTTGTTCAACAATTTTTTCAACAATTCCTAAATCATTGCGAACAATTCGACCATAGCCAGTTGGATCAGGCGCGTTGGACGTCAGGATAGTTGCCTTAGCCTTCTTATTTCGGTGATAGGTGAATAAATTTTCGAAAGTGTGCGCGGTTAAGAGCGGGGTATCACCACTAACGACCATCGTCATCCCATCAAGGTTTCCCAGCAATTTTTCAGCCTGCAGGACCGCGTGTCCGGTTCCCAGCTGCTTTTCCTGAACCGCATACTGGGTTCGGTTCCCAATATTGTTGCGAACCGCATCGGCACCAAAGCCCACAATGGTAATAATGTTATCCATATCGGCCTTTTCAACCTGCGTCAACACGTGATCAACCATCGTTTTACCGCAAAGCCGGTGAAGAACCTTATATAGTTTGGATTTCATCCGCGTACCCTTGCCAGCGGCTAATATGATCGTATTTTTTGTTGCCATTCTAAACTCTCCTCAGTAAAAACAAGTTAATTAAAGATTTTTTCCAAATAGTTTCCCGGCTTGGAAATAACCGTGTCATTTTCAGCGTCCACCCGCATTAAGGACGTATAATCCTTAACTGCTCGGCCGCCAGGCGCAGTGCTTTCAGCAACCACCCCAACGCCGATTAAATTCGCGTCAAATTCGTCAACCATAGACATCATGCCGCCAATGGTGCCGCCACCGCGCATATAGTCATCCACGATCAGAACGTTTGAGTCGGGTTTTAAGCTTCGTTTTGACAAAGACATTTTTTCAATCCGTGTCGAAGAGCCAGAAACATAGTTGACGTTAACGGTTGATCCCTCAGTGATTTCGGTGTCATGGCGAACAATGACGAATGGCACGTTTAAAAAGTCGGCGACGCTCTGGGCGATCGGTACGCCCTTTGTCGCGATTGTCATGACAGCGTCAACGTCTTGATTTAAATACTGGGTCGCAAAGATCCGGCCAATTTGACGCAGCGTTGCTGGATTACCAAGCAAATCGGACATATAGACGTATCCTCCCGGCAGATACCGGGTATTTGATGACATCTGGTTAATCAGCGTTTCCACCACCTGGTTAGCCTCTTCTTTCAAGATGTAAGGCAAAAAGCGGGTTCCCCCGGCTGCTCCTGGAATGGTTTCCAGCAGCCCAGTCCCCCGCGCTTGGAATGTTCGTTTTAATATCGTTAAATCTTCGCTAATTGATGACTTTGCAGAATCATACCGTTCCGCAAAAAATGTTAAGGGCACTAGCGTATGCGGGCGCTCCAACAAATATCTGGTCATATCGATCAGTCGATCACTTCTTCGTACTTTCAATTCTCCCACCTCTGGTTTATGCATTATCTATTTGATTTTATCATAAATGTTCGGATTTTGGGGAATTTTACGAAAATCACATCAATTTCTTAGGATTTATTGGCCGATTACTCGGTTTGACTCCGTAAATAATTATACCCTAATGACAGCGCGTAAATCGCGGCCTCAATGGTGGCGATAAAGAATGTCACCGGCCAGTTGGTCACATACCCCAAGTAAAGGCCAAACCAAACCCCAAACAGGGCAAACCCAATTCCCAGCCCCATCATTTTAATGACGGTGTGCGTGAAATACTTGGCGCTGGCAGCTGGCAGCGTCAGCAACACAAAGATCAGCAGTGAGCCGACAATTTGGGCGGCAACACTGACACTAAAGGCCAAAATGATCAGAAAAATAATTGAAATTGTGGCACTGTGCACATGGTTGGTTTGTGCGCCGACCGGATCAAACGAATCATCCTTGAGATTTCGAAATATCACTAACAGAATTAACAGCACAATGACTGACAAAATCACCATTTGCAACACATCTTGGCGGCTGATACCAATGACGCTGCCGAACAATATATTTGTCGCGTAACTGGAATTCTTATTTGAAAGTGATAGAAATAAAATCCCCAACCCAATAAAGAAGCCAGAAATTGCACTAATCACGGCTTCCCGTCTGGATTGAACCCGTCCGCTTAATTTACCAACCAAAATTGAACTAATTGTGGTAAACGTCAGCATACCATTTAACGGCGTCCAGCCAACAAAAATGCCAAATGCCGCACCAGCGAAGCCAATTTCAGACAACGAGTGGGTCATAAAGGGCATGTTTCTGGCAATGACAAAAACACCCATGATTCCACTAACGATGGCAATTAATGTTCCCGCCAAGTAAGCATTTTGCATGAATTCAAAACTAAACATACAAGCCCTCCTCTGCCCCTTCTGGTAGATCCTGGATTTTGCCAGTTTCATAGTGATCTTTCTGTAACCACAGATAGTGCTTAGGGTACTCGCGAATCAATTGCATGTCGTGGGAAACAAACAAAATTGTCAATCCTAACTGATTGTTCAGTCTCAGCACCACGTCCAATAACTCCTTTTTCGTGCTGGGATCCAGGCTAGCGGTTGATTCATCCAGAATCAACAGGTCTGGATGGTTAATCAGGGCTTGGGCCAAATAGGCCTTTTGTTTCTCACCGCCTGAGGCCAATCCCAGCGGTCGATCGGCAATTTCGGTAAGGCCGACACTTTTCATCACTTCATTAACCCGGTTTTTTTCCTTACCAGAGAGCCACGGAAGTTTCAAGCCAGTGAAGCTAAGCCCAATAAAATCGCGAATTGATAAGGGATACTCAACGTCAATATTTCGAAATTGGGGAACGTAGCCAATTTTAAGCCCCGGCGCCAAACGAATGTGGCCGCCAGAGGGCCGCAGCTGTTTCAAGATCAATCGAACAAGGGTGGTCTTTCCGACCCCGTTTTCACCAATAACGCCTAAGAAATCACCCCGGTGAAGCTGGAAGCTTAGATCTGATAGGACCTGGTGATTCGGAAAGCTCAACGATAAGTTTTCACAAGAGATTAAAATATCACTCAAAACTGCTACCTCCAAAATGTAAAAAGTAATTATTACTATTATACCTTAAATGAGTCCGGATTTGATTGCAATCCAAAACAAAAGAAAAAGAATTGCTTAAACAAAATTTAGAGTTTTTAAGCAATTCAGTGTTTAATTTGCCTATGATTGATGAATCCGTTCACAAGCGACCTGCGTCAGGTACACCTCATTGCAGAAGCCTGACAGACTGTTATATACCCGTTTTGCCCGCGATTCGGTGCGACAAATGCCAAAAACGGTGGGCCCGCTCCCACTCATTTGTGACCCGTCACAGCCGTACTTCAACAACCGCTGCTTTAGGGTCAAAATCTGAGGATGCTCGGCCATTGAAATTGCCTCGAGCGCATTACCTAAGTTTGTCACAATTTTCGTGTAATCCTGTTCGGCAATTCCCCTTAATAGTTCGTCGGTGCGCGGGTGACTGATTGGCGTTTTCAAAAGTTTTCGCAGCACCCGGGGCGTCGAAACGCTGACGTTGGGCTTAGCCAGCACAAACCACATTTTCGGCAATTTTTGCAGCGGGGTAATCACCTCACCCCGGCCACTTACCAACGCCGTGTCGCCATAAATACAATATGGCACGTCAGAATCCACGGCAAGGCCCATCTTCGCCAGCTGGTCCAACGAGAGATGAGTTTCGAAAATATCATTGAGCGCCCGAAAAACCGCGGCCGCGTCTGATGAACCGCCACCCAATCCGGCAGCCACCGGAATATGCTTCTCGATTGAGATTACAAGCCCGGTGTCAATCCCCGTTTTTTCCAAAAAGATTTCAGCGGCTTTATACGCTAAATTGCGGCTATCCCCTGGTAAAAAACCACTGTCAGAAGTCACCTTGATGGTGTTTGACGAATTGGTTTCAATCTGCACAAAGTCGCTAAGGCCAATTGACGTCATCACCATCCGCCATTCAATCGTGCCATCAGAGTGGGTAAAGGGCGCGTCCAAACTCAGATTTAGTTTTGCAGGTGCTCGGACAATCAGTTTCACTCTAAACCCCTCTTCCACCGCTGCTTCTTATCAAAGTAAGCGGCCGGGCAATGCCAACAGCCCATTTTGCTGTGAAGCCCGCTGATATTTTCGAAACGTCACTTTCGTTCAAGATAAATTAATAACAAAATTATACTAAATAATTACCCAATTGTCAGGTGTTGGTGAATAATCACCAAAAAAATAAAAAAGGGCCTAGAAAAAAAGGCCAAACGCAACTTCAAATTGCATCCGTCCCCCTAGACAATCGGTATTCACATTAATCGACTTGCTCGTCATCAAAATTCACTGCAATATTCTTCGTTAAAATATCCGTATAACTGTACGAAACCCGCTCGAAACTGGATTTACCGGGATCAAGCTCCACAATGAAAACAGCTGGGAATGTTTCCCTCAAAATTCCGTGCCGTTTGGTCGTTTTACGACGACCAATTTGAGAAGTAACAAGAACATGCTGACCAATATGATCGTCCATCCTGTGTTTGATCACAGACAAAGTAATTGGCATGCGTCTCACCTCACGATAAGGCATTATACCATAAAAGTAATAAAACCGCAAATTATATCACAAATCACTTTATCTGACAACCAAAAATTGGTCTTTTATCAACTAAATTAAGTCACCTTCATGAAACGCATTAGTAAGGGCAACGAACTGGTCAACGCGCAGTTGTTCCGGTCGATTTGCCGCCCGAATCCCTAATTGATCCAGCGTTGTTTGGATTTGTTCCTTCACGTCAGCGTCCTTACCAAAAATCCCCAGCAAATTATTCCAAAGTGTCTTACGCTGATGCATGAAACATCCCCGAACAAAGCCAACAAATTTTTTGCGATCAAATGGTTCAACGCCCATATTCTTCTTCGGGGTTAACTTTACGATAGCAGAATCGACCTTTGGCTGGGGAATAAAAGCCGTTTTGGGAACGGTAAACGCAATGTCAACGTTATTTTGCTGCTGAACAATCACTGAGAGTGATCCGTATGGCTTGGTTCCGGGTTTTGCATCCAGTCGATCGGCCACTTCCTTTTGCATCATCACAACAATCGCAACAAACGCCACCGGATTAGCCAATAAGTCCATCACAATTGGCGTTGTAATGTAGTACGGTAAATTCGCAACTACCTTGAGGGGATGGCTAGCCTTGAATTTTGATTCGACGATTTCCGGCAAATTCGCCTTTAAAATATCCTGATTCACAATCTCAACATTGTCGTACGGCGCCAGCGTTTCGGCCAACACCGGTAACAGGTTTTGGTCAATTTCAAATCCCAACACCCGGTTGGCAGCCTTCGCCAATTGCTCGGTCAACCCGCCGATCCCCGGGCCGATTTCAATCACATTGTCATTTCTGGTAAGGTCAGCGGCTTCAACAATCTTTTTTAAGATATTTAAATCCGTCAAAAAATTCTGGCCAAGGCTCTTTTTCGCCGATAAATGGTACCGGTTTAAAATTGCCTGAGTCCGAGTCGGTGACGCGATTTCTGGATAATCATTCATGATCAACATCTCCATCAATTTTCTTTACAGCAGCTTGAAACTGATCCTTGGTGATGCCAAACATCCGCAACCGGTGCTGAAGCTGCTTGCCATTCACATAACCAATTCCTAATAATTCTCCCAATTGCTCGCGCCGCCGCTTCGCATCTGGATTTCCCATTAGACCGTTTTCCATCAGGGTGTCGCGACTAATTAATTCTTCGGCATCATCATCTTCAGTATAGACGTGGCGAAGAGCCTCTTGAATTGCGGCAACACTCGCATGCTCGACGCCCAGTGACCCCTCGGAACGTCTTGGGACCCCCTGCTTCTTGGTGATAAAGGCGTGCTTGGCATTGGGAACTTCTGCCGAAATTGCCTTGCGAATTTTCTCACCAGAAAAATCGGGATCGGTGAACACGATAATTCCCCGAGTTTTTGCTAATTGCTTGATGAGCGTCATGGTTTCTTCGGGAATCGCCGACCCCCTAGTTTCAATGGTGTCAGCATCAACCGCTCTTAAAAGCTGTTTGGTGTCGTCCTTACCTTCAACGACGATCACTTCTTTAATCTTTTTCATTTAATCCTCAATTCCAAATAATTTCAGGGCGTTGCGATAGGTATTGGCCGCAATCACGTCCGGATTCACATCACAAAACCGCGCCAGCGCCTCAACCGTGTAAAGCGTATAAGCGGGTTCGTTCTGCCTGCCGCGCAAGGGTTCGGGTGCCAAATACGGGGCATCAGTTTCCACCAGCATGCTGTCAAACGGCGTGTTGACAACGGCCTCATGGACTTCCTTAGTCTTCTTAAATGACGCAACCCCGCTGTAGGATACCAGCATGCCCAAGTCCAAAAACTTTTTTAACCACTCACTGTCACCGTTAAAACTGTGCATCACGCCACGAATGTCGCGAACATCCATGTCTTTTAAAATCGCGTAGGTGTCCTCAAACGCGTCCCGATTATGAACCGATATCGGTAGGTGTAACTGCTTGGCAATATCAATCTGCTTGGCAAACACGCGCTTTTGAACTGCCCGCGGTGACGTTGTCTGATGGTAATCCAGACCAATTTCTCCGAGCGCAATCACCTTTGGCCGCTGGAGCTGCTCAATTAGTAATGCTTCTTGGTCATCATGAAAATGAATCGAATCTTCTGGATGCCAGCCAATAATTGAGTACATATTATCATACTGGGCAGCCAGCGCTAACGAGCGGTCGTTCAACACCTGATTGGAGCCAACGTTAGCTAGCTTAACGACGCCCAGCTGTTTGGCGTGGCGGTTATAGTGATCGGCTTCAGGGTAGAGGTGATCATCATTTAAATGTGTGTGTGAATCAAAAATTTTCATTCGTGTTTTCCTCACTGTCAGTCACCCCGGATAACAAAAAACGGACTGGATTCTTCTCACTTGAAAAATGAGAAATTCAGCCCATTGATTGCTATTCCAAAGTTAATCCGTTTTCCAAATGTGAATCGACTGTGACCAATTCAACCCGGCCGTCCTTGTGCTCAACGGACAGCAGCATGCCTTGGCTGACCTGACCGCGCATCTTTCTGGGCTTCAGATTGGAAACGATGATCACTTTTTTGCCGACAAGGTCTTGATGATTTGGATACCATTTGGCGATTCCGGACAGAATCTGCCGGTCACCATCATCCCCAGCATCCAACCGGAACTGAAGTAGTTTATCGGCGCCCTCAACCTTTTGAACGTCCAGAACTTCGGCCACCTTTAATTCAATCTTTTCAAACGCTTCAAAGCGAACCGGCTTTTTCGTCAATTTCAAGTTGGTCTCTTCGGGATCAAAATTCTTCTCAGCAGCGGCCTTCATTGCTGAACGGCCCTTTGCTTTGGTGTTAACGGTCATTTTATTCTTGATAAAGTTAACTTCTTCTTCAACGTCGACCCGTGGAAAAATTGGGGTTCCCTTGGCGACCGTTTTGGCGCCAGCCGGCAGGTCCGCGATGTCAAGATGCTTAATATCAATCGGTTCATCCAAGCCCAACTGGGCAAATATTTCCTTTGGCGCGTGGGTCATAACCGGACTAATCAATTCGGCAATCACCCGCAAACTAGCTGCTAAATGGGCCATGACGGCGGCAAGCTTTTGCTTATCCTCGGGGTTCTTTGCGAGAACCCATGGCTCGGTCTGATCAATGTACTTGTTACTTTGAGCCACCAACTTCCAAACGGCAGATAAAGCGTCTGAAAAGTGCAAACTGTCCATGGCTGATTTAAATTCACTCACCGCTGTGGCGGCAGTCTCTTCCAACGCCGCATCAAACTCCGTGACACCGGCTTGATAAGTTGGAATAACGCCATCTTCATACTTGTTAATCATCGATACGGTTCGATTCAACAAGTTGCCAAGATCATTGGCCAAGTCAAAGTTAACCCGGTCAACAAAGTCTTCCGGAGTAAAAATCCCATCGTTGGCGTAAGGCATTGCCCGCAGCAAATAGTACCGCAATGCGTCCAACCCATAACGGTCCATCAGCGTTTCCGGATAAATCACGTTGCCCTTTGATTTGGACATCTTACCGTTCTTCATGAGCAGCCAACCGTGCCCGTAAACCGTTTTCGGCAATGGCAATCCCAACGCGTGCAAAATAATTGGCCAATAAATCGTGTGGAACCGGACAATTTCCTTACCAACCATCTGAACGTTGGCCGGCCAGTACTTCTTAAAGTTACTGTTATCCTGACCATCATAGCCCAGGGCGGTGATATAGTTGGTCAGCGCATCGATCCAAACATACACCACGTGCTTGGGATCCGACTTAACCGGCACCCCCCAATGAAAGGTTGTCCGGGATACCGCCAAGTCTTCCAGCCCGGGTTCAATAAAGTTCTTGATCATTTCATTCATGCGGGTTGCCGGCTGAATGAAATCAGGATGATCCTTATAGTATTGAAGCAGCCAGTCGGCATACTTACTCATTTTGAAAAAGTAGGATTGTTCATGAACCAATTGAACCTCGTGGCCGCTGGGAGCCTTACCGCCGATAACCTTCCCGTTATCGTCACGATAGACTTCGGCAAGCTGACTTTCGGTGAAGTACTCTTCATCAGAAACTGAGTACCAGCCAGTGTACTCGCCGAGATAGATGTCTCCTTGATCCTGCAATTGTTGAAAAATATCAGCAACGGCTTTCTCATGGTAATCATCCGTCGTGCGAATAAACTTGGTATTGGAAATTTCCAATTTTTTCCAGAGTGCTTTAATCCCGGTTGCCATCTTGTCAACGTAGGCTTGGGGCGTCATTTTAAGCTGTTCGGCCTTCTGTTCAATTTTGAGGCCGTGTTCGTCAGTTCCCGTCAAAAAGAAGACGTCGTAGCCCATCGCACGCTTGTACCGGGCGACGGCATCACAGGCAATTGTCGTGTAGGAATTACCAATATGTAATCTTCCTGAGGGATAATAAATAGGTGTTGTGATATAAAATGTTGGTTTACTTTCTGCCATGAAAGTACCTCTTTTCCAATCGAATTCATCAATGATGATTGATAATAATACGTCAAGTATAGCAAATAATAGCACGCGACAAAACTGTTATTTTGCCGGAACCGTTATTTACCAACCATCTTAAAATAAGTCAAGCTGCAGGGGGGAAAGATCATTAAATGACAGCCCCAGCAGTTTTTGCAGCTCCAAAGCGTTGTCAGCCGCATCCCGACCGGCATTATTATTGAAGATCACGCAAACTTCCCGACTGCTCTTTTGCAGATTTAAAACCGTTTCTTTAAAACTAACCAGTTCATCGTGGGAGTAGCGATATAGGGTTCGCTTCCCCCGCCAATCCCCCGTCGTGTCGGTCCACCCCTTAACGTTTCGGCCATGCAGTCGGAGCATACACAAATCCGGATTCGTCGCAATTGGCTCAAACGGCACGCCCATGTTGGTGGTATGCGGTTCGTCGACGACCACCATTCCCAGACCCAATTCCTTGAGAAAACCGGCCACGTCACGGGTAATCTCCTTGCCATACCACGAAGGATTGCGAAACTCAATGGCAACCGGATACCCGGCCATCAAGAGACTGATCCGTCGAAGGTATTCGATCGTCGCCACCTTTCTTGCAAAATACGGTGGAAATTGAAACAGGACCGCTTTCAACTGGCCGGCAGCCATAAGCGGGGAAACGGCCCGCTTATATTCATTGAACACCGCCAGCCGTTGTTCGTTTCCGACCGGATCCCCGCTTCCCTGATCGTGCATGGTCATGACCTGGTTGGCTTTCAGGATGAACTGGAAACCGTCAGGAACCTGCTGCTGCCAATGGGTAATCACGTCAACCTTAGGCACCGCATAGAAGGGCGTATCAAGTTCGACAACCGGGAAATGGGCGCTGTACTCGGTCAGCCGCACTTTTCGTTTGGCGTGATCGATCAATGCCGGATGCTCTGAAAACGTCGTTAATCCAATTGTAATCACCCTGCTGCCCCCTGACATCATCGGTTGTCTAAGCGTTAACCTTAAGATCCTTAAAGAAGTCAACCGCATTTTCTTTAATCATTGTAAACGGAAATGAGAAGCTAAGCTGTTCTTCGTTAACTGCTAATACCTTCGCGTTTGCTGATCGATAGTCAATTAAGCCGGCAAACGGATAAACCCGCATTGACGTGCCAACAATCACGATCAAATCAGCATCCGAAACGGCTTTAACGCTTTGTGAAATGGCGCTTGGATTGAGCCCTTCACCATACAGCACAATGTCCGGACGCAGTACGCCACCGCAATTACGATGATACATACTCTTCAAATACTCCCGGTAATCCACCTTTTTCCGGCACTTCTGGCAATATACGTTGTATAAGTTCCCGTGAAATTCAACCAGATTTTTGGTGTTGGCCTTTCGGTACAAACTGTCAATATTTTGCGTCACAACCATCGCATCCCGCTTTTGGGTAAACTCAGCCTGACGCTCATGAATGACGTTTGGCTTGGCATCCGGATAATACATATTCGACTTTTCGTATTCATAAAATACTTTCGGCTCATCGTGCAGGCAGTCAGTACTCAAATAGTATTCAGCCGGTTTGTCGGTTTTATCATTGGTATACAAACCGTTTTTCGACCGGTAATCCGGAATCCCGGAAGCTGTTGAAACCCCGGCTCCCGTTAGAAAGACAATCTTTTTGGCATCATCAAATTGTTCCTGAATCTTTGAATCAATCATTTGTCAGCCACCTCTCCTTAATCAATTACACACGTTCAATATAAGGCATTTTGAGGTCATCGAACAGTTCTTTCACGGTTTTATTGTAAACTTCTTTGAAAAAGTCTGGATTATCCTTTTCGCCCTTCGGATTTGCCAGGACAAACGAATTTTGGTCATCCACGCGGTTGAAGCCCACATAGGCCCGACTATTGCTGTTAACCTCAATTAATTCCGAATGAAAAACTTCGAATAATTGTTTCACTTGAAGGTTCAATTGCCGTTTCGACAGCACGCTGGTTAACGTCGTAAACTCAGTATTATGAAGCGGCGGCAGTTCCCACTGTTTCATTTGCTCGTCGAAGGCCTTAAACAGTTTAACCACGTTTCGCCGAAGACCAAACGGTGAATCCGTGGGCTTTTCGGTGATCACCTTGTACAATTTCTTCGCCGCCGCAAGCGAGATTGGAAAATCCTTTTCCAGCTGATCGTTCACCTGGCCAAATTTATCACCATAGAAAACCATGGCGTCCAGCAGCGTCATTAGCCGCAACGTCATTTGATCATCAACCGGCTGAGGTTCCGGCTTAATAGTGGCATAAATGCCCTTTAAGTACATCGACTCAATCTCGTCAGTAATCAGGCCGTGCTTGCGTTGTTCGGCGACGACCACAAAGTGCGACACAATGTCGTACAATTCAGTCCCCATCATTTTTAACTGCTCGTCAAGTTTGTCATCCCCAGTGGTCAATGAGAAAAACACCTGAGGAAATCCGCGCAACACCATCAGCAAATGCAGCAGTTCATGTGATGCGGTATAGTTCGGCGCGCTCAAATCGTCAATTTGGACGATGATATTCTTGCCGTCCTGAATGGTTTGGGCCTGATCATGGCGAACATAACCGGCTTGTAATTTGCCGATAAACGTCACCGTTGCGGTGCCTGGAAAGAAATTATTAACAGCGTTGATTAAGCTTTGAACGTCATCATTTAAGTCAATATTCACTTCATTATTCATGAAAATCCTGCTTTCTTAATTGGACTAGTAGTTGTTTGACATCTTCCGCGTCTGGCCGGGCAAGCTTTCGTAACTCGCCAACAATAAAGCCAAGTTCCGCAGGCTTTGTGCCGTTGGCCATTGCCAAGGATTTTAATTGCAGACTCATGTGCCCCTTCTGAATGCCATCGGTAACGAGCGCTTTTAACGCCGCTAAATTTTGGGCAAGGCCGACAGCGGCAATCACCTTCATTAATTCCGAAACGTCGGTCACATGCGCAATCGCGTGGTTGACGGCGACCATTTGGAATACCCCGGCGGCCCCGCCAACGTATCCAACCGGCAGCGGGATCGTCATGTCGCCGGTCAACCCGGTTTGGGTCACTCGCCAGTGACTGAGCCCGCGATACTGACCCGTGCTGGCAGCAAATGCATGCACGGCACTTTCAACTGCCCGCCAATCATTGCCCATTGCAAGGACCACCGCGTCAACTCCGTTCATGATCCCCTTGTTGTTTGTGACAGCCCGGTGCGGATCAATTTCGGCGACCGTACTGGCATCGGCAATCCGATCAGCAACATTTCTGCCTGCTTCTAAGGTTGCCCCAAGCCGGTCAAATGAAATGGTTCCTTGAACCCTGACTAAACTATGGTCGGCGTTGTTGGTTAAAATTGCCATGATCACGTCATACTGACGGTCGCGAAACCAGCCGGCAACGGCCTCCAGCATTGTGTTAATCAGGTTAGCCCCCATTGCTTCACCAGGGTCAACCAACAAGTCAACCGCGGTAAACTGATCATCCAGTTTCCGGACCGTTAGTCGCTTTGCACCGCCGCCGTGCCGCAAAATGCTGGGGTGACTGGCATTTGCAAGCTGAATCAGGGTCGCCTGCTGGCGAGCGACCAGAGCGCTAAGAGCCGCATTGCTGGCATTCTTCATAACCACCTCGCCGCCTAACAACCGCTCTTTTATGGTCGCGGAAATCCCCTGCCCTGCGGATAATAGCTTACTCCCATTACTGGCCGCCGCAATCACCGAGGGCTCCTCAATAACCATCGGTACCAGATAGGCAGTCCCGTTAACGGTTAGATGCGTGACGATCCCCTCTGGGAGGGCATAATCAGCAAGGTAGTTCTCGATTAAATGATCAAAAATTGGCGCATTGGTTTGCTGCAGGTCATTTAATTGGCTGGGAGTTAAATGCGCCCACTGAGCGACTAATGCCAGCCGCTGCTCAGCGGATTTTTGATAGAAATGATTCCAATTTGCCGCCATTGCTAGCACACCTCACAATCAGTTAGGAAAAGGCACAAAAAGCTGGGCAGGAATAATCCTGGTTCCAGCCTCTTATTATGTCATACAATTCAGTTACTAAATTGATGATTGGTTCTGTTCGACAAACTCGGTGATAACCCCTTCACGAACGCCGCTCTCCGAAAAGAGGACCTTACGGGTATCCACCTTATCCATGAGGACGACCAAGGGCAGCAAGCCGCCAACAATAATATCGGCCCGGTCACGTTCCAGCCCCTGAATTCGGCGCCGGCGATTCACATCACCACGAAGAAGATTAAGAAAAGTGCGGTTCACTTGCTCATAGCTTAAATGATAGCCATGAATGGCGTCAACACGTTTCATCCCCTGACGCGTCCGATTGATCCGCGCCAGTGTGCGATTGGCCCCACCCAGTAATACCAGTGGTTCACGCTGGGAATGCTTCAGCCATTTAATTCGGGCATAAACCTTCGAAATGTGTAACTGGGCGTTAAATAAGTTAGCGCCGGAAACCGTATCATTGAGATGAAACCGTTCACTAATGTTCACCGCGCCAATTGGTATGCTGGTCAAATTTTTGCTCTGGCCCTCGACCACGCGAATCAATTCACAGCTGGCACCGCCAATATCTAAAATCAGACAATTTTTGATTCCCAGTCGGTTAATGACCCCCAAATAATCATAATGGGCCTCCTGGACACCTGAGAGTACCCGAATGGTAATCCCGATTCGTTTCTTAACTTTCGCCAGAAAAGTCGCTTGATTTTTTGCCTGACGAACGGCCGCCGTGGCAATCCCAATCACGGTCCCGGCTTCATAACGCTGATAAATCGTCTTAAATTCAGCCAGTGCTTGAATCGTTCGTTCCATTGCTTGGGGTTGAAGCATTTTAGCCCGCCCCATTCCCTCGGAAAGACGGCTATCGCTCTTGACCCGTTTGATCTCTCGATAGGTTCCGTCGCTCAAGATTTGATTAATTGCCATGCGGACCGAATTAGAACCAATATCCAAAATTACGAGGTTTTGCATCCCTGCCATCCTTTCCGGCAGTTCTAGCCAAAGTAATTAATTCCGATCGCATCACGAACTTCTTTCAGGGTTTGGTTGGCAACCTCATTGGCATGGGCACTACCGGCTTTTAAGATATCATAAACCCCGGCAATGTCAGATTCGTATTGGTGACGCCGGTCGCGAATTGGCTTTAATTCAGCTTGCAGGACGTCGTTAAGATACTTCTTGATTTTCACGTCACCGAGGCCGCCGTGCTGATACTCAGCCTTCAAATCGGCTACCTTTTGCTTATCCGGATCAAAGATATCCAAGTAAGTAAAGACCGTGTTACCGGCAACCTGACCAGGATCTTGGACGTGGATATGGTTTGGATCCGTATACATGGACATGACTTTCTTTTGAATGGTGTCGGCATCGTCAGAAAGGTAAATCGCATTACCCAAAGACTTGCTCATTTTCGCATTGCCGTCCAATCCAGGAATTCGGCCCATCCCCTTCGGTGGGAAGTAGCCTTCCGGTTCAACCAAAATGTTCTCTTTATATATCGAATTAAACGACCGCACGATTTCTCGAGTTTGTTCCAGCATCGGTTCCTGATCATCACCAACTGGAACGGTCGTGGCCTTAAAGGCAGTAATGTCAGCGGCCTGGCTAATTGGATACATCGCAAATCCAACCGGAACACTTTGACCAAAGTTCTTCTGCTTAATTTCGGTTTTAACGGTTGGGTTTCGGTTCAATCGCGAAACCGTCACCAGGTTTGAATAGTGCTGGGTCAGCTCGGGCAACGCTGGAATTTGGGATTGCACCAAGATCGTCGACTTTTGCGGATCAATTCCGACAGCTAAATAATCCAGGGCAACCTGAATCAAGCTGTGGCGAATCTTTTCCGGGTCCCGGGCATTATCAGTCAGCGCCTGCATATCAGCGATCATAATAAACGTTTCGTAGTCTCCAGAATTTTGGAGCTGAACCCGATTTTTGAGTGAGCCGACGTAATGACCAATATGTAATTTGCCGGTTGGTCGGTCACCTGTTAAAATAATTTTCTTTGCCATCGTGAAACGATCCTTTCAAAATTTAGTTGGGAGTGATCACCGTTTGTGAAAAAACGCCCTATTGCTTTAACAATAGGACGCTCAAACGTGGTACCACCTAAATTGTAACTGCCTGTTAGTCAACAGTCACCTCTCCAGGCGATAGGGGTGCCACCCATTCATCAAATGAAGCTCCAATTCGAATTGCCGCGGTCATTCTCAGCACGCTCAACCTCTCTGTTTTTGACAATTCTACTCATCTGTTAATAACACTTTAATTTTACTGATAAATCGCCCAAATGTCAAAGACTCTGGCAACATTTCTCCGCCTTGACGCATTCAATTGACAGACTGCCAAAATCAAACTAAAATTGTGCAAGCATAAGAGAACAATAGCGAACTATCGAAGGCCACAGAATGGAGGAACCCTTTTGGAAATCAACGAACAGCAAAAAGAGCAGCAGCGGGTGGATCGGGTTATCACCAAAATCGATGCCAAAATAACGGCAACCGAAAATGAATATAACCGGGCCCACACGGAAACCAAAAAGGTTCAGCAAAACTATTCTGATAACACATCTGTCAACTACTTTGAAGTGGATGATCGAATTGAAACCAGTGCTGAACTTCAGCAGCAACGGGGCTTGGTTTCGCGATTAACCGAAAATGAAAACATTTTGAAGCGCCAGCTGGCCACCATGAAGGACCTCCAAAAGTCCCCTTATTTTGGCCGCATTGATATTCAGGATGCAGGTGACAGCCAAGCTGAAAAACTCTACATTGGAATCGCGTCCTTTGAAGACCATGCCGGTGACTTTTTAGTTTATGACTGGCGGGCCCCCATTTCCAGTATTTATTATAATGGGACCTTAGGAGAAGTCAGCTATGATACCCCAATGGGCCGCCAGGCAACCAACCTGATAAAAAAACGCCAGTTCCAGATTGTTAACGGCAAGATTCGAAACATGTTTGATACCAACGAAACGGTTGGCGACGAAATGTTGCAGTCGGCCCTCGGCGAGCAAAATGATGACTACATGCAAAATATCGTGGCCACCATTCAGCACGAACAAAACGATATTATCCGCGACACGACCAGCAATCTTCTCGTCGTCCAAGGAGTCGCCGGCTCCGGTAAAACGTCGGCGATTTTACAACGAATTGCATTTTTGCTTTATCACAGCCGTGACACGCTTGAAGCCGACCAAATCATTTTATTTTCGCCGAATAAACTCTTCAGCCACTATATTTCTGAAGTCTTGCCCAGCCTGGGAGAACGTAACATGCGTCAGGTCACCCTGGATGAGTTCATCGATAACCGATTAAAGGGCCTGAACGTGCAGAGTTTGTTTGAACGGTACGAAAGTGACAATGAGCTTACCGAAAGCCAGCGCAAGACCCGCCAGTTTAAAGAATCGGCAGCTTTCATGGACGCCATTCAGGATTATTGTGATGGGCTGCATCCATCACAGCTAAAATTCAGCGATATCGTCTTCAACGAATCGGTATTCTTCAGTAAACATGAGATTCAGCGCATCTTTGCGTCGTTTCCAACGGCAATGAGCGTGCCGGATCGTTTCTTCAAGACAAAAAACGCCCTTATTAAACGGCTGAAACAGCGAATTGTTAAAGAAACGCGTGCCGACTGGGTCAATGAACAAATTGATCAGCTGAGTAACGAAAAATATCACGACCTGCTTGGCACCAAGCGACTCCACGATTTTCAAAATGAAGACGATGAGCGCTTCTTCATCGCCAAGAAGATCGTCACCGACCGGCTTACTGTCGTATACGACGCGATTTTTAACAATAATTTCATTGATCCCTACCTGCAATACACGGACTTTCTTCATCAGGTTTCGCTTCCTGATAATGTCGACCCAGTTGACTGGCAACGAAAAATGACCGCCTTCAGTCAGGAAATTGAATTTCATCGAATTCATTTAGACGACTGCGCCCCACTACTTTATATGCGGGACTATATCTGCGCCAGCGGCCAAAACAACACCATGAAGTACCTGTTTGTCGACGAAATGCAGGATTACTCGGTTGCCCAGCTCAAGTATTTGAAGTACGCATTTCCGAAAACGAAATGGACCCTGCTCGGCGATAGTGAACAGGCCCTCTTCAAAGAAGTTGAACAGCCAGCAGAAATTCTCAAAAAATTAAACGACGCCTTTCACGTCCGTCATTCCCGCCTAATCAGTCTCATGCGGTCATACCGGTCAACGTATCCGATCACAACCTTTGCGAAATCGATCCTGCCAAACGGCGATGACATCGAAGCGTTTAATCGTGACGGTGAAAACCCGGAATTAGTGGTGTCACCCAATACCGACGAAGCCATTGATACCGTTCTCAAAACGGTGGCTGACCAACGCGAACAGTTTGGAACCGTCGCGGTGCTCACAAAAAACATGGCGGAAGCCAAACTAGTTTATGACCGGATCCGTAGCCAAACTGACGCCACGCTGTTAAGGGATGCCGACCGCACACTGCCAAAGGGGGTTTTGGTTCTGCCAATTTATTTGGCTAAGGGATTGGAATTTGATTCAGTGATTGCCTGGGACACCTCCTCGACTAATTACCCGGATGATTCCTTGCTGGGAACCCTCTACACGATTATCACCAGAGCGATGCATCATCTGACTCTCATCAGCATTGGGGACGTTACGCCACTGATAACCGACGAATCACTGCTTAACAGTCCGGTAAAGATTAAACGGACCCTCAAAAATAAACGCGTTTAAATCACATACTTTTCAATTTAACAGCCGTGGTTGAGATCCAAGTTCTGGATGATCTCAACCACGGCTTTTTCTTAATCGTCCGGTGACCGATAATCCCCACCGAAAACACGGATTATTTTGATTGTGTCATATCATTCTCAGGACAATTTTAATTGACAACGGTCTCAGTAATTTGTATCTTAGAAAAGTACTTTAAATTTATCTTAAGACTTGAGGTTATAATCGATGGTTCATCGAATCTGGCGGCAATTTCCGCGCACCCAATTAAAATTAATTCAATTAGAACCTTATTTATTAAAAACGGTTCACCTTTCCAATAAGCAGGTTCACGGCAAAGTTATGGAACTGTTAAAGTCCGGCGGCAAGCTGTTGCGCCCGGGGTTCTTTTACATATACGCTCAATTTGGCGAAAAGATCGCCTCTGAACAGTTGCGAGCCGGTGCGGCAGCGATTGAATTGCTCCACGTCGCTACTCTGATTCACGACGACGTGATTGATCAGTCACCGCTGCGGCGTGGGGTCACAACCATCCACACCCAATATGGTCAAAAAAACGCCGTTTATGCCGGCGACTTTCTGTTCACCTGTTATTTTGATCAGGTTCTGAAATCAACCCACGACCCTGTCGACTTGCAGCGGCACGTCAATGCCATGCAAACCATTTTGAACGGGGAACTTGATCAGATGACCTTTAACTACCGCCAGGATATGACCAAAGATGACTACTTCCATGAAATTTCCGGTAAAACGGCCGAACTCTTCCAGCTCAGTTTCCAGCAAGCGGCCATTTTGACACACGCGCCCAGCAAAATCGTTGAATTGGGCGGCCAAATTGGTCTGACGATTGGGCAAGCCTACCAGATTCTTGATGACATTCTGGACTACGCCGGTGATTCAAATCAGACCAAGAAGCCAATCTTAGAGGACTTGAAGTCTGGCGTTTACACCCTGCCGCTCATCTTAGCCCACAAAACGGCCCACAGCCAGTTGGCGCCACTTCTTGACAAGAAAGCGGCAATTTCTCAAGAGGACATCGAGACCATCCAGCAAATCGTTCGTGATTCCGGTGGATTAGCCAGTGCCCATCAGGTTGCCGATAGTCTGACGCAAAAAGCCCTCGGGTTAATTGACGAGCTTCCCGACGGAGATGCCAAAAATGATCTCAAAAAACTAACCAATCTGCTGCTGATTCGAACCCAATAATCTTCGGAAAATTTTCAAAAAAATACGGTCGATACCATTCTCGAGTGAGAACAGTATCGACCGTATTTTTTGATAGTCAGCCAATCTTTTAGAAATGGCGGATCAATCGCTTGGTTTGCCCTTATCCAAATCATAGAGCTGGCGGAATCGGGGTTCTTCACGATACAACTTTTGCGGCGCCCCCTGCATGTCAAAGTGGCCGCTTTCCAAGAAACGCACCTGATCAACATGGCCAATCCCGGCTAAATGATGGGTCACCCAAATAATCGTTTTGTCCTTCAGCAATTTAAAGACCTGGTCGAGTAGCTTTTTCTCGGTAATTGGATCCAAGCTAACCGTTGGCTCATCCAAAATGATCACCGGGGCATCCTGCAAGAGAATTCGTGCCAGTGAGAGTCGTTGGCGTTCACCACCAGAAAAGCGCTTGCCAGCTTCCTGAACGTGGGTGTTGTATTGCTCAGGTAACGACTCAATAAGGTTCTTAAGACCAACCGCTGCTAAAGCGGCCTTCACCTCGTCATCGGAAGCATTGGGATTACCCAAACGCACGTTATTCATGACGGTTGTGTTAAACAAATACGGCTGCTGATCCAGAATTCCAAAGATTTCCGAACGCACCTTCTGCAGGTTTGAAACGGGCTTGCCATTAATCAGCACCTTACCGTCAACCGGATTCAAATCACCAACGATCAGCTTCAGTAAAGTACTTTTCCCGGTACCACTGGGGCCAAGAAGGGCAATTTTTTCACCCGCATGAACCGTCAGGGAAATATCATCGACCACGTTACGATCCCCCTCCGGATAGCGAAAGGTTAAATGATCGATCGCTAATTCTGAGAACGATTCATCCAACTTGGTTTGATCGGGCAGCTTTCGCTCACCCTGGTCAAGCTGATTAACCCGTTCAATTGAACGCCGGTAAACGGGCCACTCACTCATCCCCTGGCTCATATTCAGAAATGGTGAAACCGCCGGAAAGATGGCCAACGCAAACGCCGCAATCCAATCGGCCATTGACTTTGTCCCGGTCCAGGAAATCCCGCTCCAGATCAACAAAACCAGCGTTGTGAGCAGGACAACGAACTGAACGAAGAATGACCGCCACCACTGATAGTAGTGATCTTTTCGTCTTAAAGCCGCAATTTCTTTGATCGGCTTGGTCTGTAACTGCATAAAATCGTCATAACGGCCGGAAATCAACCAGTCACCCAATCCCAATACCTCATCGGTTAAGTTAGTGTAAAACCGGTGTTGAATTTGGTGCTGCCGGTACTCCCGAACACCATTCGTGGCAACTGAGGCCAATGGCATAATCACCACGATGATGCCGAGCAGCAAAAATAACAGCAGGCCGACAACCCAGTTTAACGAGCCGACACCAATCACGACGAAGAGATACAGCAACCAGCCAATCACCATTGGAAAAACGGTTCGCAGATACAGATTTTCGATGTGATCAATATCGTCCGCGAGAATACTGAGAATGTCACCGGTCTGGTGAGATCGTTGGATTGCGGAGGCTTTTCTTTCGACCGTTTGGTAGAGTTTCTTACGAAAATCCGACACAATTCGCAGCACCCAGTTATGGCTGGTCAGCCGCTCGACGTACCGAAAGACTGGCCGGGCAATCCCGAAGGCCCGCGCGAGAACAACTGGAATATAAATATAAATAATACTGGATGGCTGGCGAGCGGCTTCACTGATCAGGTAACCGGAATTAAACATCAAAGCGCCGCCAGAAAAGAACGTCATGAATCCCAAGAATAATACCAGGATCAAAAGCCCTTTATACTTGCGCAAGTACGGCATTACCCACGTATCGTGAGCAAATGTTTGTCTGAGTTGTTTCATAATTCCGGCGCCCCCATTTCAGATCGTAATTTAACGTATTCGCCGTTTTTCGCGGTTAATTCTGCGGGCGTTCCCTGTTCAACAACCTGCCCGTGGTCAACCACCAACACATAATCCATTTCCCCAATCCAATGAAGCCGGTGGGTCGCAAAAAAGACTAAGTGATTATCGAAAACCGGCAGAATATCCTTCTTCAACGCCGCCTCAGTTTCAATATCCAAATGGGCAGTGGGTTCGTCAAATAATAATACTTTTCGGTTAGTATCCAAAAACGCCCGGGCCAAGGCAATTCGCTGCGCTTGCCCGCCACTAACAGTTCTAGCCCCCTCACCAATCATGGTGTCCAGACCGTCCGGCAAGGTTGCCACCCAATCGGCCAACCCCGCCTTTGAAACGGCCTGATTAATTGATGCAGGTGATGCGTTTGTCACGTAAAAGGCGATGTTTTGTGCCAGTGTCGCGTGAAACAGATACGGATTTTGGGGAATGTACAGAAAGTTTTTCTGCCAAGCCTTCTGATTCAGATGGGGCAGCTCATGCCCGTTTAATGCCACTTGGCCACCCTGATCCGGTGCTAAAAAGCCACCAATAATATTGATCAGCGTTGATTTCCCAGAACCAGAAGCCCCAATGATGCCAACCTTCTTCATGCCTGAAATAGAAACGGAAACGTCCTTTAAAGCCGGCTTATCCGTATTGGGATAGGTAAAATTCATGTGCTTCAACGTCAAATTGGCATCAGCCTGCCATTTGAAATCAGCTAATTTATCCGTATCCCCAACTTCCGGTTCGTTAAGGATTTCTAAAACCGCGGAGAGGGCGTTTTTGCCGTTCAATGTTGCGTGGTAATCGTTGGCAAAGTTGCGGATTGGTAAGAAATACTCCGGTGCCAGCACCAAAATCGTCAGTGCGGGCAGCAACGTGACCTTCCCATCCATTAACCCAAATCCTAAGAATACGGCGACAACCGCAATCGAAAGGGTTGTGAAAAAATCAAGCGCAAACGTTGATGTTAACGCAATTCGTAACGTCGACATAGTTTCCTTACGATAGGATTCAGAAACATCGTACACGTTATCGGCATACCGCTTGGAAAGCCCCAGCTGCTTGAGTGTCGATAGCCCCCGTAATGTATCAACAAAGTGGTTTGAAAGCCGCTGATACCCCTCATATTGCCGATCAGCCTTACTCTGAGCCGCTAATCCCAGAATCACCATGAAGAGAATGATGACCGGAAAAATAATGAATAAAAAGATTGCCTGTTCCCAACGTAAAAATAGAATGTAGAGCAAAATTAACCACGGTGTAATCGACATATCCAGGATTTTGATGATGACTAACATCAAATAGGTCTGAACTTTATCAATTCCTTCGAGGGCCATTGTAACGATGTTGCCAGTCCCCTGCTTTTCAATTTCTGCCGGACCAAGGTGGAAAATTTTGGCCATCAATTTTTCCCGCATGTCCCCACTGGTCTTTTCCACAAATGGGAAAAAGACCCGATTTTCCGCCACCGTCAGTAAATGCCGGCACAAAAAAGCCACGGCAAAAATAATGCCCGGTTCTAAAATGGAATTTAATGGTTCCAAATTCCATAAATTGACGATTGCCACGGACAGAAACCGCGCCTGGACAATCACTGCAACTGCTTGGACGAACACGAGGATTCCAAGAATCACCATGTACCGCCGCATCCCCGGCAATGCCAGTAACCGCTTATCAATCAAATTAGTCACTCCCCCAATTTTAGAAACATTTATAGTTACTAGTATAGTGAAAAATTTTACACAATGTAACCGTCCAACAACTTTTTTTAATTATCTTGTCACAAGATACGGGAAGTCGGCATCCCCAACGATCAATTTGACCAAGAAAAAGGATCCGGATAACATCCAGATCCTTTCTCAACTTGTTAATTAATTTAGTTATTAAGCCGCCTGCTTTGGTGAACGGAGGCGCTTATAGAATACCCAGTAGCTCCAAATGAAGTAGATTAAGACAATTGGCAGAATGGAAAGTGTCAAAATTGTCATTAAGTGCAGGGTATATGGTGAACTTGATGCGTTCTTAATCAAAATTGAGTTAACGTTGTTCACACCAATCATTACCCGTGGGAACAACCCGTTGAAGATCAACACAACAACACTCACAAGGCTGAGACCACTTGCCAAGAATGATACCCAATCGTGAGAAGCCATTGCGCCCCACCAAGCAATCAGGGTGAAAATAACAAGGGCAACCAGAATTGACCATGTCGAAGCGGCCTTCAAGCTGAAGAAGTCGGTTGTTAAGTAAAGTAAGATAACGAAAACAACTTCACCAGCCAACAGAACCGGGTAGAGCACCTTGCTCCACTTTTCAGCCCGTTCCCGCAACTCGCCACTTGTCTTCAAACGCAGGAAGTTGAGCCCGTGAATGAAGCAAAGCAGTGAAACGGCGACGCCGCCGACAATTGAGAACCAGTTAACGTAAGTGGTAAATGAACCATAGATGTTGCCGTTCTTGTCCAGCGGAACTCCCTGAATCATACTGGTAAACATCATTCCAAATAGGAATGCCGCACAGAAGCTCCCAATGGTGGAAGCCCATTCCCAGAAGTTTCGCCAAGCATCCGTGCGCATGTTTGCCCGGAATTCAAAGGAAACTCCCCGAAAGATCAGGGCAACCAGGATTAAGAACAAGACGATATAGTAACCGGAAAACAATGATGCGTACCACATTGGGAATGACGCAAACATCGCGCCACCGGCAGTGATCAGCCAAACTTCATTGCCATCCCAGTGCGGGCCGATTGTTTGAATCACAACGTCACGTTCATCACGATCCTTAGCAAAGAACCGAACGGCCATGCCGATACCAAAGTCAAACCCTTCCAGGAAGAAGAAGCCACTGAACAGCACGCCAATCAACAGGAACCATAGTAATTGCAGATTAGTCATTGTGAGCCGCCCCCATTTCGTAAGGATCTACATCCTGGGTCTTTTCAGGCTTGGACGAGTAACCATCCGTCGTTACGGAATCCGGACCCTGCTTGAGTACTCGGTGACTCAAAATGACCATCACAGCACCCAGTGATGCAAAGATCAAGAAGTAAACGATGTTAGTGAATAACAGACTTGCCACTGTCGACGTTGGTGAAACCGCGTCAGCAATCGTCAACAATCCGTAAACAACCCATGGGTAGCGACCAAATTCGGTGACGAACCAACCACAGGTATTAACAATAAATGGCAGCCAAACCATTAAGCCCATTAGATACAAGAACCACCGCTGCCGCATAATCGTTTGCGACTTCTTACGGTTGAACCAGAGGCCAATAATCGCAACTAATCCGAATAACCCGGCAGAAATTGCCATAATTCTGAAGCTCCAGAAGAGCGTTCTGGTTGGGACATAGTAATTTCTGGTTTGATCATTCTTATTGTACTTAGCCTTTAATTCCTTATTTACCTGATTTTGACCTTTAAAGGTTCCATTCAGGCTGTGGTGACCCAAAATATTCAAAACATATGGCACTTCAACTGACCATGTCTTCTGGTGATTCTTGAAACCAGCGGCAATGGCCCATTCACCTTTATTGGTTGAGTTCTTAGAGAGCCCTTCCATAGCGGCAAATTTCATTGGCTGATTGTTGATCAGATAACGGGTCTGCGTATCACCAGACCAAACGGACCCTAAGCATGCGCAAAGGCCAACGATCAGAGTAACCTTCATCGACTTGCGATAGAAGTCCTCGTGATCCTTCTTCAACAAACGCCATGCGGAACAGCCGGCAACAACAAACGCTGCTGTCAAGAATGCCCCAAAAATAACGTGTGGAAATTCATTCCATAACTGACGATTGGAAACGACCGCGCCAAAACTTGTCATGTTAACCCGGTGAGTCTGGGCATTAATAACGTACCCAACCGGATTCTGCATGAAGCTGTTGGCTGCTAAAATCCAAAGTGCGGATAGTGTCGAGCCAAAGGCCGTTAACCAAATAAACAAACAGTGAACAACTTTATTGAACCGATCCCAGGTAAACATCCAAAGGCCGATAAACGTTGATTCCAAAAAGAATGCTGCCAACGCTTCAATTGCCAATGGTGCCCCGAAGATATCACCCATAAATCGTGAGTATTCTGACCAGTTCATTCCGAACTGGAACTCTTGGATAATACCAGTAACAACACCAACAGCGAAACTAAACAGGAAAATCTTCCCCCAGAATTTCGCCATTGTCTTATATGTCTCATCCTTCTTAACAACGTAGACCGTTTCCATAATCGCTACGATAAATGCTAATCCAATCGAAAACGGTACGAAGAAGAAGTGAAACACCGTGGTCATCGCAAATTGAAATCGCGATAACCCCAACATTGATAGACCAATATTCAACATTGCTGTATCCCCCCTTAACTAATGTTTTATGAGTCCTCCCCATATACCTTCATTGTATCTATTGATGACCAATTATTCAAATGAAAATGTCATTTCAGCATGAATATCTACTTATATTTTGTGAAAAAGAATTGTGATGGACCTAATTATCTCTGAAACCGCTTCTATTTCAGCGGTTAAAGCCTTGTGAAAAAAATCCCGGTAACCGGGTGGTCATTTTGTAATGGCATTCATTAGACAATCGGGCGCCAGACTTTTATAATATGAGTGATAAGAATTGGTTATGCTATTATTCATTGCTCAATATATTTTCATTGCGTAATTCTTTTCAACACTTATATCTAAGGGGGAATAATCATGGCAAAGAACATCGTTGTCATTGGTGCAGGATTCGCCGGGGTTTACGCGACTAAGAAATTAGCCAAACGATTCAAAGGCAATTCTGATGTTCAGATTACATTGATCGACCGTCATTCATACTTCACATACATGACGCGGCTTCACGAAGTAGCAACCGAACGAGTGGAACCGGGTAGTGTCGAGTACGATCTGCAACGCATTTTTCACAAACAGAAAAACGTGCAGTTGGTGACGGACAGTATTACGAAGGTTGATAAGGAAAATAAACAGGTAATTGGTGAAAACGGGACCTATCCGTTTGATAGTCTCCTTATTAGTATGGGTGGCGAACCAAATGATTTTGGAACGCCCGGCGTTAAGGAGAATGGCTTCACTCTCTGGTCAACGGAAGACGCCCTCGTTTTGCGCGATCACATCAACACCATTATTCGTCAGGGATCTCTCGAACGCGATCCTCAGAAACGGCGTGAAATGCTGACACTGGTTATCTGTGGTTCTGGGTTTACCGGTGCCGAAACCGTTGGGGAATTAATCGACTACAAGAAGGTGCTGGCTAAGGAAAACAAGATCGACCCAAGCGAAATCAAATTGGTCTTAGTCGAAGCGGCCCCAACAATTATCAATATGCTTGACCGCAAGAACGCCGGCCACGCTGAAAACTTCTTCAAGAAGAACAACGTTGAAATTCGGCCTTCATCGATGATTACCAAGGTTAATGCTGACAGCGTTGAGATTAAGGACCAGGACCCGATTCAAACCAACACGTTGATTTGGACCGCTGGTGTTAAGACAAACCACGTTGCCGATAGCTTCGGTATCGAAGCTGGTCGGGGCGGCCGTTTGATCACCAACAAATTTTTACAGGCCAAGGGCTTTGAAGATAAGAGCATCTACGTTGCCGGTGACAACTCCAACGCGACACAGGAAGGCGCAGAACGAGCTGTACCACAGACCGCTCAGGAAGCGGAAAACGAAGCCGTTATCGTTGCTGATAACATAGCCGCTGACATTAATGGCGATCATAACTACACTGAATTTACCGATAAGAACATGGGCTTCATCGTGTCATTCGGGGCGTACTACGGCATCGCCCAAATATTTGGCGGTAAAACGGTTCGTGGTTGGCTTGCCACAATTATCAAGCACTTTACCAACATTCTCTACTTCACGAAGATTCATTCCGGATACTTCATGTGGAAGTACATTATGGAGGAATTCTTCCGGGTTAAGAATGGCCGAACCGTCTTCGGATACAACACTTCTAAACGCAGTAACGTTCTGTGGAGCGTGCCGCTTCGCCTGTTCTTTGGGCTCGCACTATTCATTGATGGAATGGCCAACATCCACGGGGGGACAGACAGTTTCCTGATCACCGGCTATCCGGGACTTGGAACGTTAGAAGTCATTCTGGGCGGCCTCATCTTCCTGGGTTGGCTGACATGGTGTGCCAACCTCATTGTGATCATCCTGTTCTTTAGCGTGATGCTCACGTGGTCAACCACTTGGGTTTTATTCGTTGCCTTCACGCTGCTGAACGGTTCTGGGCGCTCATTCGGGTTGGACTACTGGTTTGTTCCATGGCTTCAACGAACTTGGGGTCATTCCCGTTATGGCGTTCCCCAAGCCATTTACAAGAAGCAATCATAAATAGTGATGTAACTTTAATAATTGACTCATCATTAATAAAAGGCGTTTGAAAGCTAATCTATCGCGGATTAACTTTCAAACGCCTTTTTAATCATTTAATTTGCACCGTCAGGCAGCTCGACGATGTATTTACCATAATCTGGAATCGACACAATTCGAATTGCCGTGTTGAAAATCTCGCTTAGCGACCGTTCATCATAAAATTGATTGGGTTGGCCGGTTGAAACAAGTTTCCCAGCTTTGATCAACCAGATATCATCACTCATTCGAAATGCCTGATTAATGTCATGTAAAATCATCACAATTGTCATCTGCTGTTGGCGATGCAGTTTTTCGATAATGGCCATCAGTTCAGTTTGGTAACGGATATCCAGATACGTTGTGGGCTCGTCAAGAAATAAATATTGAGGATCCTGCGCAATCGCTGCTGCAATCCACACCCGCTGTTTTTGGCCTCCGGATAATTGACTCATTGGCCGGTTTGCAAACGACTGAAGACCAGTCATCGCCAAATACGGCGCCACTTCCTGATCGTCAATGGCAGCCAGCAGGCCATGCTTAGCTAACCGGCCCATTTTCACAACGTCAATGACCTTCATGTCATCATAAAGCTGATTTTGCTGACTGACAATCGCAATCTGATCCGCCCGCTGCTTGCGAGTTAACTGAGAAAGTGGCTCGCCATCTAACATGACCGCCCCGCGACTCGGCTTTAACTCCCCAGTCATAAGTTTCGACAGGGTCGTTTTGCCGGCACCGTTTGGCCCCACAATCGATAGGATATGCCCAGGGGTCACGTCTGCAGAAACGTCGTGTATGATTTCTGCCTGTTGGTGATATGAAAAGCTCACGTTATTTAATTGCATTAAACTGTTGCCTCCACAATAACCAGATCAAGAATGGACCACCGACAACCGTTAAGATGGTGGCAACCGGCATTTCTCCCGGAAGAATCACCGTGCGCCCAATTGTGTCGGCCACTAACAACAACCACGCCCCCATCAGCATTGACAGCGGCACAATTGTTTGATAATCCCGGCCAACAAGGAAGCGAACAATGTTTGGAACAATGATACCGATAAATGGCACAACCCCAACGGCTGCAGTTACCCCAGATGACAGCCACACGACTAATCCCAGCAGACAAATTCGAATCAATCGAGCGGAGATCCCCCGCGTCTCTAACTGCTGGTTGGACATTTTAAGGTAGTTCGCCCACGGTGACAGCAAAATTGCGGCCGCCAGGCCAATTAATCTGATTATGAAAACGGTGATTGTATCCGACCAGGTAATCCCGTTAAACGAATTCGTGCTGACGAGTGACTCACCTGAAAATAATTGTTGAAACCCGGAGAAGGTCAGACTGATCGTTACCCCAATAATAATGAGCTTGTAAGAATGTTGAAGAATTGACCGTGACGTCAAAAATAACAGGGTGAGGATGCCCCCAATTAAGGCAAAAACTAACTTACCGAAATATAGGCTTGGCAAAAAGAAGCTGGCAATTAAAATTAAAAAGCTGCCAACATTGGTAACCCCCAAGATGCTGGGATCAGCCAAATAATTGTGAAAGGCAGCCTGACTTAACGCCCCAGCAACTGCCAGCATGGCCCCGCTGATTAAACTTGCGACAATTCGTGGCAGTCGAATCTGGCTTAACGTCGCCAAATTGTTACTGTCATGACCGCTGAAGGCTTGCCAAACTTGACTCAGGGTTAATGGCGTTGCCCCCACCATCAAGGCAATCAAAACCGTGATCACCAAAAGTAAAATGATAACTGTATACCAAAAAGCTTCCCGCTTTGTCACTGATTATTTCCCCCAGTGTGTGGATATAACCACCGACTTATTTTTTGTAGGGCGACAGCCGCCCGCATGTTTGCGGTCGCGTCAAAATCGGGTTCCTGAAGATCATAAACGCGGTGGTTCTTCACGGCTGGCAATGTCTTCCACATTGGATCCGTCTTGAATGCCTGATTAAATTGGGCGGTTACCATTTCCGGCAGCGCGTGCTCCAGCCGCAATATAACGTCGGGCCGCGCCTTCTTAATCGCTTCATCGTTTGGCTGAATGTATTCCTGGTTTTTTGACATGAACACATTTTTTCCACCGGCAAGCACCACTAAATTCCCGATATAGGAATGATTGGTCCCCGCCATATATGAAGCGCCGGGAAGCCCCATCAATACCAAAACTTTCACTTTGGTTGGCTGATCTTTAGCCCGTTGGCGGGCCCGCTTTTCAGCCGCATTAATTTGCCTAATTGCCCGTTTGGCTTGCGCTTGTCGTTGGTATTGGTGTCCCATTTGCGTGACGACGTGCTTAAGCTTGGCAACGCTGGTCAAATCCAAAAAGTAAGGTTTGATGTGCCGTTTTGAAAATGCCTTACCAAATTAATCCTCAAGTGTCGTTACTGAATAAACCACACTTGGTTTCAAGCTGGCAATCTTTTCAACGTTTGGATTCATCGGGCTGCCAACCCGGGGAACATTCTTATAGCGGGCTGGAATGTGATTTTCGGTTGTTGGAACCCCCGCCAGCGGCAGGTCCAATTTATCGGCGATCTGTACAACCGCGTAAGTTGCTGCCACAATTCGGGTTTTCTTCTGGGCCCGCTGGTGCGATTGGAAACCGAAAAGAACGGCTAAGCTAATCCCAACAACTGCCACGATTGTCAGAATAATTAAGCCGGTTTTTCGTGAACCATTCATAAATTTGCCCCCTCTTAGTGCCTAAAGAACAGCCATGAACCACCACCGGCCACTGCAACAACCACAACCACCCCGCCGATAATCCACGGGGTATGATTGCTGGCCTTTTTTACGGCGTGTGACTCCTGCTTCGGCTTGGATGAAGCCGATTTAGCAGAGCTTGATTGCGAACTTGGCTTCTGGCTGGAATGATCAGCCTTCTTGTCGCTCGTAGATGATTTTGATGCGGCTGATTTATTTGGCGTTTTTTGGGTCTTCTTTTGGCGGGCACGGCTGCCTTGTGGGAGGAAGCCGACGTTACTGACGAGCGCTTACTCGCAGATAACTGCGTACTTGCCGCAGCTGCCTTGGGATGGGCACTCACCGCTGCAGAAACGTGAGTAGTCGTCTTTTTCCCTAAACTCGGCAAATTTCCGGTGTTGAATTTAAACGAGATCAAATGATGTGCCTTGTAAACTTTCGGGACATCAATTGCTAATTTTGCATTGATTCGTTTACGCAGATTCGTCGTTGTGAATGAGTAATAGTAACGGGAATTGCCCGCCCGGTCCTTGACTTTACGGACGTTTTTCGGCTTTTGCCCGTTTACCCAATTTACGGCAACTGGAAAGGACGACAGGTTTTTAGCCGTCTTAATCTGCATGGTCACCACGTAATGGTTGCCAGAAACGGTAACGTTCGCCGGATTGACAAAGTAACCGCTGGCAATTGACGTTCGATTGGTTCCATAACGCAAAGCGTGGTATGAAATGGCCTGCGCACTTGCCGTAATGCTCAAACTGACAAACGCAATGACTGCGCCAAGAGCAATCAACAACGTCCTGATATGATTAAAGACTTTCATGAACAAGCCCCCAACCTAGTAATAAACTGCTTCCAAAAACCGCACCGACAACTGAAACCGCCTGTTGAGAACGATCACCCGTTTGCGGTAACCGGGCGTTGGTTGTCGTGGCTGCTGAAGCGGCAGATGAACCATTAGCCGGTTCGGCTTTAAGCGCTGTCAATTTATGTTTCGTTGTCTTAGTTGCGGCCGTGTGGTGACTGAATTTGAAACGAATCCCGAATGTTTGACTGATGTTAAGGTATGGCACTTTAACATGGATTTTTCCTTTGATAATTTTCTTTAATGTGTTGGTTGACGCAACGTTAAATGCGTACGTCATATTATAAGTGCTCTTTGTGGCGCCATATTTAACTGCCGAAGGTTTATGGTTGTTAATTGAAACTGGTCGAACAGCTTTAGACCCCAATTTGAGTGATTTCTTGTAACTTACCTTCAAGACGACGTTGTAGTGTTTATTGACTTTCTTAACACTGGCAACATGGGTGTAGTACTTATTTGCGATTGACTTACTATTGCCGGACGCTTTTAGAACCATGTAAGTCCAAGTGGATTTAGAAGTCGTTTTAGCAGTTGTTTTCTTTGTCGCTGTTGTCTTCGAAGGTGCCATGTTAGGTTCTCTGGTTACTGCCGATGAACTGCTGGCGCTTGAAGAAGCGGCTGCGACTGGTGCTGATGAACTCGTGGCTGCCGGCGTTGTCGCACTCGACGATGAAGCCGCTGGGGTTGCAGCAGCCGTGGGGTCCTTCTGTGCGCTGCCCCACTTGAAGTCAAACTGCGCATTTTGATTCATAGTCCCGATAATTGGTACTTTTAACCCAAAACTGACGGGCTCTAATTCACTCGGGTTAGTCAGAGTCACTGTAATGTGACCACTTGGGTCTTGCGTCACAGCCTGACCGCCAACCGTCATTGAAGTAATGTATTGAGCCCCGCTTGTTTGCAACTGAATTTGGTAGCTCCCGTTAGCCACCGTGACATTGGCGTTTTGTGTAAAGAACATGTTAGCAATCGAAGTTGAGTTGCTTCCAGCCTTCAACAAAGTCACCGGTACAGTGTACGTTCCATCACTTAAGTTTGCAGAATCCGCCTTAGCAGGCTGAGAAGCAAATATTGCAAAGATAAAGATCATGATTGCACTGATCAATAATTGAAAAAGATTGCGCTTTCTTAGATGCATGTAAAACTCCCCCTAGAACAATTTTTTGGTACAAAATTAGTTTACCCTACCGCGGTAGAAAAGTTAGGGTCCGTCTGAAAACTTTATTTCAGGC
>NZ_AZFZ01000080.1 GCF_001435895.1 Lentilactobacillus parafarraginis DSM 18390 = JCM 14109
TTACTTTAACTTTGGGGGTACACCTCATCCCCCATTTTGAAACCGGCCGTTTTTTAAACAAATACAGGATTGTAAAGTCGGGGTGACACTTCTGAAGAACCCCCTTCAAATCACTGACAACGTCCGGACAATCCACGATAAATAGTCGCTTAGGATCGTCAACTGTGCCTACTTGATCGTATAAAACGGCAGTCGCGTCATTTGCCACGTAACTCTTGAGTTGGTTGTAGAGTTTTTCATGAAAGAATACATAAACTCCAGGCTCAGTAAACATCTGCTGGCGAAGCTGCTTGGTTCGTTTATCAACAATTGGTGCCGGAGACTGACTTAGATCGGCTACCATCAGCTGAACATTCGTCCGCCCATTCCAAGTATTGTTGCTTAACTGACCAACCACCCGAACATTGTCCGAATCTTGAAGCAACTGCGCGGCTAAATGACCCTTTCGAAACGCAACCGCGTTCAACGATTGATTACCCTGCACTAAACTGAAACGCAGATGGCTACCCGTCTGGCCCATTGTTTTGACATTGGTTAACCGATCATACAAGATTTCAAAAGTAGGCTTGTCATTATCCTGCCCAAATGGTGCTAAAACGGCGAGCTGATCAACCAAATCGGTTGTCACTTTAGCGGCAGGCAGTGCCGTCATAACTTGACAGGTTGGCTTTTGGCTCAGATCCAGATGCTGGTCATTAGCCGCTTTTTCCAGTTGGTCTCTTAGAACCTGCAGTTTCTCAGCTTTAATTGTCAATCCAACCGCTGAGTGATGACCGCCAAACCCAATCGTTTGATCGCGCATTGGGTCAATGGCAGCGAACAAATCAAAGCTGTCAATACTTCGACCAGACCCCTTTAACTCATCGGTGTCCTTTATCGTCGTCAAAACCAGCGTCGGCCGGCCGTACTTTTCGAGTAGTTTACTGGCAACGATTCCCAACACGCCCTGATGCCAATCCTTACCCACGACCACTAGCGTTGCCCGGTGGTCCGCGTCTCCGGATGCCTCAACCATCTGGACAGCCTCTTGGTAAAATTGATCAACCAAAGACTTGCGGGTATCATTTTGCTGATTTGCAAAGTCAGCCAACTGGGAAGCCCGGTCCTCATCAAACGTTGATAACAATTCAACGCCAACGTTGGCATCATCCATCCGACCAAGCGAATTGAGTCGCGGCGCAATCCCGAACCCAATATCCTGTTCGTCAAAACTGGCTAAATTGATATTCGCCAATTTAATCAGGGCCAACAAGCCTGGCCGCTGGGTATTTTGAATCGCGGTTAAACCAAACTTCACGATTGCCCGATTTTCATCGGTTAATGAAACCACATCGGCAACCGTCCCAATTGACGCGATATCGATTAGATCCACTGGTAATTCGTCCGTTAGCGCTTGGGCGACTTTGAGAGCGACCCCAGCTCCCGATAATTCGCCAAACGGATATGCCAGGCCCTCCTCGTTCTTCACGCGAGGGTGAATAATTGCGTATGCGTTGGGCAGTTTGTCCGGTAATGAATGATGATCCGTCACAATGACATCACAATGCAAGTCGTTAGCAACGTCGATCGCTTCGCTTCCGGCAACCCCATTATCAACCGTTACAATCAGGGTTGTGCCGCCATTAATAATTTTTTTAAAGGCGGCGCTATTCGGACCATAACCGTCTGTAAATCGGTTCGGGATGTAGTAATCAACGTTGGCGCCCAGATCGGTCAGTACTTCAAACATAATCGTTGTACTGGTAATTCCGTCGGCATCGTAATCGCCATAGATCGTAATCTGTTCAGCACTCTCGATTGCCTGCTGAATCCGACTAATTCCCTTGGCCATGTCGTGCATTAACAGCGGGTCATGAAAACTCTTTACCGAAGGTTTCAAAAAGGTTTCTGCCGCGGAGATATCATTAAATCCCCGCTGCAGTAAAATTGCGGCAATCAGTGGGTCCACCTTTAAACCTTCTGCAAACTTTTTGATTAATTGCTGATCAGGTGTCTTCTGCATTTGCCACTTAAACTTTGATTGAATCATATAAATTTGTTACCCACCCTTACTTATGTGTCGTTAATTGATCATTCAGCTGTTGAATTTTAGTTTCCAAATCATTGATTTGTTGATCTTTGACACCAATTTCTTGCTTTCCAGAAGAGTTTTTAAGCCGGGTTTCCAAGGCTTTCATGGTCTCCTGAAGATCATGAATTTCCGAACTCAAAGCATCCTGTTGCTGCTGGGCTGTATTTTCAAGTTCGCGATATTCACGATTCTTCCGCATATTTTGAGTGGTTGAGAATAAGAAAATAATCAATGCGCCCAATAACAAACAAATTAGAATCAATAAAACTAACGGCATCTGAACCGATGTGAACCCAAAACTCACTTCAACGGTCTCCAAGTTCATCAACGCAAAGATCGCAACCAGAATCACCAAAACGATGCTGACAATTGTGATAACCTGCTTCTTCATCACCCATTCCCCCTTATTAAAAACGATTTTTCTACCAAACTAACCCTTTTGAAATGGCACATCAATCATGTCAAAATCTTTGACAACCTTGGTGTTTGGAAATACGGTACGGGCTTGTTTTTCCAAGTCATAAACCAGTTTGCCGGTATACCGAGCAGAAATGTGATTTAACAATAGCTTCTTCACGTTTGCTTTCTTGGCAATTTGAGCCGCTTGAACGTTAGTCGAGTGGTAATAATTCTTAGCCAGCTTGCTCTCCCCCTTGCCAAAAGTGCTCTCGTGAACCAAGACATCGGCATTTTCCGCCAATTTCAAAGTGTTCGCTGTTTTGCGAGTATCACCGATGATTGTGACAATTCTCCCGGGTTGCGCTGGGCCAATCATCTGGCGGCCGTCAATTGTGCGCCCATCTTCTAGGGTGACTACTTCACCGCGCTTCAATTTCCCATAAACCGGGCCGGACGGGATATGCAGCTCTGCCAACTTATCGACCATCAGTTCACCAGGATGATCATGTTCCACCACTCGATAACCAAAACTGAGAATCCGGTGATCAAGCGGGGCCGCGTAGACTGAAAATTTATCATCTTCAAAAATCAGGCCATCGGTTTGCTTTGTCAGCTCGTGAAAGCGCAACTTATAGGCAAGCCGGCTTTCAGACGTGCGCAAACTCACGTTAACGTACTCCTTAACACCCTTGGGCCCATAGATATCAAGCGGTCCGTTACCGCCCTGAAATGACCGGCTGCTTAACAGCCCAGGCAACCCAAAAATATGGTCACCATGAAGATGACTGATAAAAATTTTATCGATTTTGCGGGGCCGAATAGTCGTTCGTAAAATTTGATGCTGGGTCCCCTCGCCCACGTCAAAAAGCCAGACGGAATTGATTTCATCTAACAGTCGTAAAGCGAGACTTGAAACGTTTCGAAACTTTCCTGGGGATCCAGCCCCAGTTCCTAAAAATTCAATTTGCATGATTTATCGTTTCCTTATTCCATTTAATCGATCGATGATGTGTTTTAACCATCGAAAAGCAATTTCAATTGTATCATAATTCAGGTAAAATAATCATGAGGACGGGAAGTGAAACTTTTGAATCTTGATGAATTTTACCGGGCAAGCGCCATGCTCAACCCAAAATTAACGCTGCTGCTTTCAGATGCGCATCACTTTGTCCCGGTTAACCAGCTCACGATTGCCAGTGACGCGCTTATTCTTGAGTCGGCCGGCGCATCTCAAAGCGGGTTGGCCATCATGCGGCTTGATCAGTTTCTAACCCGCACCAGTCACCTTCCGCCAACGACAGATTTAAGAACGTCAAATCACCATCAACTGGTGTTTGGGTTTAGAATTGTTAATAAATCAATTGTGTTCTACTAGGGGTAGAAAAAATGAAAAAATATCCGTTTCTCATCAGTATCAGTATCATTTTGTTAGTCGGCTTAGCTGGTTGCGGTCATCAAAGCAACCAACAAAACCACGCGAAGGATAAGGCAGCGATGAGCGCCAATATGGCAAATGACTCATCGTCATCGGCTGCTTCCAGCTCATCAAGCAGTCAGCTGAGCCATTATCAGTACAACGTCCCCAAAAAAGCCAAGCAAAGTAAGAATTACGTAGCGAACGGAAATCTCACCAAAAAGCAGCAGTTCAGCTATGATCGCTTTGGGACTCGCCAGCGTCTCGCAAAAGTCGCCGATAGTCCGCAAACCCTCAAATTGGGTGCGATGACCTATCACGTTTCCAGGGTTCGCGTTCTCAAGAATACGGCCGTAACTGCCATCGCAAAGCAGGCCGTTCAACAAGTGCTCAACTTACGTGAAGTGCCCGATACCTATTACACGTTTGTCGTGAATTATTCGGTGGCCAACAATCACAATTTTCCAATCGCCCTTAATGGGGTTAAGGCCGTTAAAACCAATCAAAATCAAACGTTAACGCCCAATAACCAGTTAACAGATTCCTCAGCTGGAAATAAAATCGCTTCTGGTAAGACTGCCTCCTTTAGCATGACGGGCTATCTGTACAATTATGACACAGCCCCCGCATCGACACTGACCATTAACTTTGGCCCAACGTTTAATGAAAAGGGCACTCAGGTGGATTCAATTTCAAATAAGACGTTAACAATTGACTTAAACTGATTAGTTTCCAAATTTAAAGGACTTTCTATCACGTGCTGATAGGAAGCCCTTATTTTTTAGAAATGATTCAATTGTTGACTAATATTCTTTGCGACCAAGTGGGTATACTGAACGTTTCCCTGGGGGTTCGGATGCACATTATCCTGCCAGAACCAATCGGGACGCGTTGCACTGTATCCATGCCAATCAATGACGTAGAAATGAGGATACTTCTTAGCAGCCTTTGCGATGGTGGCATTGACTTCCGTTTCCCAATTACGGGTTGGCACGTGGGTATTGACCCAGAAAATCCGGTGGCCCTTACCAACTGCTTGAACCACCTTATCAATTTGCGCACTGGTCATCGGCGAATTTGTCCCCAAATTAATCAAGACGTTGGGTGCAAGTTCACCACGCTTCTTAAGCTGCGTTAAGACCGCATCAGCCTGCCAAATTTGGCGGCCAACCTTTGCGGATACGTATGCCTGATGAAAGACCGTCTGCAAATCATGGCTGTTATCGGCCATAATGGAATCCCCAATCGCAGTTAGGGGTTGATGTGACGCAATTAAATACTGCTTCTTGGTGAGCCGGTATTTTTTGGCGATTTGGTACTGCGTCGGCGTTAACTTCTTATTCATCAGCATCCGCATCTTACGCTTGTTAGCGGCAAGTCGCCTGGCTTTCTTTTGTTTGGCAAGCGCGGCCTTATTATGCGCGTTGGCACTGCTTTCGTTCTTCAGAATATTTTCCTGAAGAGCGCTTTTCTGCGCTTTAGTCGGGGCAATCGCGCTCCCATAGAGGCAAACGCCAACCAGCGCCATTGCCGGTACCAGCCACAACCGCTTTAGCCCATATTGAGAATTTGGTCGTAAAAATTCGGCAATCGACATCCCCAATTGTTTGTAGTGGTAATGCCGCAATGGCCGTTCAATATATCGATACGACAGTTCACTGATCACCATGATCAAGACAATTTCGATGGTGGCATTAAGAAGCGGATTAGCGGCAATGTCACGAACCCGCATTTCATAAAAAATCATCACCGGAAATTGATACAGATAGATCCCATAACTACGGGATCCAATCCAAGAAAATACCGGATTGGTTAACCAGCGGTTGACATCAGCGCCAGGATGCGCACAGGCAGCCACCAGCGTGGTTGAGACAATCGCCATGATGAACATCCCGCCGCGATAGGTAAAGGTATTTTGCCCCGAAAGCTCAAAGAACATAACCGCCATCACAAGAATCGAGAGAATCCCTATCACGTTCAGCGTCCACCTAGACGAAGTTGAAATTTGTTTTTTGAGATGCGTCGACGGCCAAATAATTGCCAGCAGCGCCCCAAAAATAATTGAAAACATCCGGGTATCCGTTCCGTAATACACCCGGTTAAGGGTATCGGGACCAGTGTACAGAACCCCCATCAATATTCCTGAAAAGACTCCTAAACCAAGTAACAGGTAAGCAATGTTTTTCTTCTTGCGAATAATTAGGATGAAGGCAATCAAAATTAACGGCCAAATAAGATAGTACTGGCCTTCAATTGACAGTGACCATAAATGGGTAAATGGTGACTCACCGTTAAACCGGTCAAAATAACTTTGACCGTGACCAACCTCCCACCAATTGTACAAATACAACATGTTGGTGGTGATGATCGATCGTAAATTTGTTAGCAGCGACCGTTCAAAAAGTGTTATGTACGTGCCGGTCGCCACCAGCATAAATACAAGGGCAGGATACAGGCGTTTTAATCTCCGGGCGTAAAATCCCAGAAAATCAATCCGACCATTTTGTTCCCACTCTTGTAAAAGTAAATCCGTAATTAAATAACCGGAAACGACAAAAAACGTTGGGACCCCTAAATAGCCTCCCTGCAGATTATAAGGTAAAAGATGATAGACGATTACCCCCACGACTGCAAGTGCCCGGATTCCGTCAAAACCAGTTATATAGCGACTTTTTTTAAGCCGTTTCCCAGTTTGTTGTGAGCGAACCTGTTGCATTAAAAATCTTCCCTATTCTTAATTTAAATTCCGCTATTCGACATACGTAAACGAGTAGTCAAGAATGGTGACCGTGTCGCCATCCTTCGCCCCAGCTTTCCGCAGTGCATCATCGATTCCCATTCCCCTCATTTGACGGGCAAATCTGAGCATACTTTGATCATGCGCCGTGTCGGTCATCTTAAACAGCTTTTCAATCTTATCACCGGAAATAACCCATGATTCAATTTCCTTATCAAACGTAATTTTAAAGTCTGGTTCATGGGTGCCATCAAATTCGTAAGTCTTCGGATGATCTTGAGGGACCACCGTTTCTTCTGGTTGCGCCTCAGCCAACAAGTCGGCCGTCTTTCGCACCAGTTCCTGCAGCCCTGAATGGGTAACAGACGAGATTGGTAACACATCATGAACAATTTGGTCATCCGACTTATGAGCAGCGAGCTCATCCTTGAATTTTGTCAAATTGGCTTGTGAATCTGGCAGGTCCATCTTAGTGGCCACAATAATTTGCGGTCGCTTTAAAATGTCAGGGTCATATTGCGTAAGTTCCTGGTTAATTGCCTGATAGTCCGCATACGGATCGCGACCCTCAACACCCGACATATCAACTAAATGAAGGATAACGCGCGTTCGCTCCACGTGACGGAGAAATTGGAATCCTAATCCAACACCCTTTGAAGCCCCGGCAACGAGTCCTGGCAAATCTGCAACCGCAAAGTCACGGCCGTCATCTAAACGAACCATTCCTAAATTAGGAACCAGGGTCGTAAAATGATAACCGGCAATCTTTGGCTTCGCACTGGTTATGACCGAGAGTAACGTCGATTTCCCAGCCGATGGGAATCCCACCAAGCCGACATCGGCCAACACCTTTAACTCCAGGCTGAGAGAAACTGCCTGACCGGGTTCACCATTTTCGGCAATTTCCGGCGCCGGGTTGGTTGGACTGGCAAAGTGAATGTTGCCACGGCCGCCGCGGCCGCCCTTGGCAACAACGAGTTCTTGATCGGGCTTCACCAAATCGCCAATCACCCGACCCGTTTCCGTATCGGTAACCGTTGTGCCTTCTGGTACCGGCACAATCGTATCTTCAGCACTCCGGCCGGTCATAGATTTGTTGGCCCCGTTGCCGCCATTCTTTGCTTTAAATTTACGGTGATAACGAAAATCCATCAGGGTACTCATTCCTGAGTCAACCTTGAAGATAATGTTACCGCCCCGACCACCGTCGCCACCGGCCGGGCCGCCATTTGGAACGTATTTTTCACGCCGGAAAGCAACCATTCCGTTGCCACCATGTCCGGCCTGAACATCAATTTTAACTTGATCAACAAACATCTATTATCACCATTTCAAATTCATCTTATGTTTCTTTCTAGAGTCCTTTTGAAGTATACCGGCTTTAATGGTTAAGGTCAAAGAATTCCGAAAAAAACAACAAAAGATTAAAAACCTCAATTGTCAAATCAAGTGCAACACTAAG
>NZ_AZFZ01000081.1 GCF_001435895.1 Lentilactobacillus parafarraginis DSM 18390 = JCM 14109
CTACTTTTTCATGGAACTTTGGACATTACCCTATAAATACCAGGCAATCTCCCCCTTAACGGTTAACCGCGAACTATTTATAAGTGGTAATTATTTTTATTCCTATACTTAGTACATGATTATATTAGTTCACCATTTAAACCATTGCAATCAATATGGAACGCTTCCAGCGTTTCAAGAATCAGTTGTGAGTATATCATTTTTCCTTCCCCAAAGAATCCAAAAAAGCTGGAATAAAATCATTTATCCCAGCTTCCTTGGATTGTATCTCACACTTATTTATAAGCTTTCACAAACTTTGAATTGCCAGTGATGTAACCGCCGGCAACGTGATATCTTAAGGCCCCGTGATTTGTCACACTGTTGGCGTGTGAAAAGTCGTAATTCTTCACGCGAATTTTGGTTCCGCGCTTAATGTGCCGCTTATTTTTGTGGGTTAAGTTGACGGTCTGGTAACGATTAATCGTCCTCTCGGCCTTCACGTAACGGACCTGTTTGTGCTTGCCCATCTCAACAAGCTTCCGGTTCCCGGTGACATATTGACCGTTACTGAGAACGTAACGGGTGGTCAGGTTGTGCTTGACGAACTTCGTCACGTGCAGCACCGTCCCCTGCTTGTAGTTGCGAACTTTACCGGTTAAATTAACGCGTTTGTATGCGTTAACCCCCCGCGGATTGATGACTGTCATGGTTGAATGCTTTTTCGCGTAATAAACGGGGCGCACATACTTCCAGTTGGCAGTGATATAGCCAACCCGACCGTGAGTTTTACTCAGGTGATTAACATCCCGAACTTGATAGCGCAAATGGCCATTAATTGACCGCGCGTACCCAGTCACAACAAACATTGGTCGATAAACCCGCGGCTTGCTTGAATACCAGTTTTCGCGATATTTATTCGAGAAATTAGCTTTCCGATAAATCCCAATCTTTTTGAGGGCATAGACCGCCGTATCCTTTTTAGCAGCAAAATCCGGAAGATCTGGTTCAGGACCAATCGGCTGATCCGAAGAACTGGACGAACTCGAGCTGTTTGGTGTATCGGGATTTGTTGGTGTTGGCGCTGGTGTCGGTGGCGTGACGTTACCACCCCCACCGCCGTGGTCGCTTGCCGTAATCGTTAGTTTGGCAGTTCGAGTCGTTTCATTCCCATCTTTATTGTGGGCAGTAACCTGGATCTCATACGTGCCAGCCTTGGGATTATTAAAGTCTAACTTCTGGCCACTGACATCCGTAGCGGTGTACGTATAGTGAGCACCGGTCAGATCACCATAATTGCCAGCGGATCCCGCCTTAACGAAATCCTGCTTGACGATGGCTGGCATGAGCCCACTCTCCGAGAAGTAGTGACTAAAATCATCAAGAGAAATCGTCATGTCTTGGGCAATAAAGTTAGGTGTGAAACCTGCTTGATTTGGATCGACAAATTGGAGTGTGGCATTGGCGTCAGAAGCTTTAACATTATTCACTGGTATAAAATCCAAATGACTCGTTAGTGGCACAACGTCTTTGCCGCCTTCATTTAAATCGTTATTAACGTCAAAGACAATATTTAAATTGCCGGCTTTTGGCGCAGCAATATCTTTGGTAAGCGTCCGCAAGTCATCAGTGTGAAAGACAATCCCGTTTCCCGATGCTTTGACGGTATATGCCCCCTTTAACTTATATGGGGTCAAACTTGGGGCATATGGGCTCACCCAAACTTCTGCTGAACTAACATCAATTTTATGATTGGCATTTGAATCCGTTGGGACAATCGTCCAAGAAAAGTCAGTCGGCCGATTCTCAACGTGCGGTAATGATAACTGTGCAAATGCCATCATCGACGGTTCGTCGTGAATGAAGTACAACTTGCCCGGGTTATCCTTATCCTCCCCGTTTGAGTTATTGCTGTATGCATAGTGATTCGGTGCTACCTCGTTCATGTGGGTGCCGATTTGAAGCCCGCCACGGCCGCCAAATATTTTATTACTAAAAACGGTACTATCATAATTGCCGCCACCGCCTGTATTTTTGACTGTAAATGTAACCGGTGAAAGCGTTATGGGATTTTGACCAACGGGCGTATAGGTTGTAGTGACTGTTTTATCACCATTTAAATTCTCACCAGACTTCAAAGTTCCATACACTACCAGGTCCATTTGCTGGACATCTTTGAGATCACGAGTGACCCTAATAACTGTTTGAGTCCCAGTTTGACTCTGAATCTCAAATGGATTTGTTTCACCCGCTGGTAGTGGTGAAGCTACCAGCTTCTGATAATTCATCAAATCGGTGCCGATATTAATCGTAAGCAGATCGCCCGCATGAATCCGTTGCGGTGAATTGCCGGGCGCATTAAAATGAAAATCAAAATCCAACGCGCTATTGTCCGATAATGTCGCTCCGTTTTTAAATGTGTCCGCTTTAGGCCCAAAGGATAGTTGGTTAGCCGTCACTGGCTGGCCATCCTGATCACCTGCATCAGTAACCGAAGATTGGCTTTGGGCCGCCCTCACAGTAACTTGGGGTTGAACCATCCCAAGCGAACATCCAAAAATAGTCATACTTGCAAGTGCAACCCCCAGCTTGGCCAGCGATTGGCGCTTCGAATTCATTCGATTCATTTGATTACTCAAATTGATCCGCCCTCCAAAAAGAATTGAATTATTACTAATCATTTATTTTAACCCTATACGCCATATTCAATCAGTTCAAGAGCTTATAGCTTAAATAACATAATTGTCAGAGGAATGTAATAAGTGGTTAACGAACGATAATTGGGATGTTAACTAAATTCATAAACGGATAGTTGTTCCTCTTTAACCGAGTGCGGTATAGTGAAGTTAACAATAAGATTATCTTAAATAAATTGGAGGAATTCACATGAAAACCATCCTAATTTTAGGTGCCGCGGGCCAAATTTCGACCTACCTCACCGCCAGATTACTGAAAGAAACCGATTATCATCTCAAGCTATTCGCTCGAAACGCTTCAAACCGTATTAAAGTAACCGACCCCGATCGTGAGGTCGTGATCGATGGTGACTTCAAAGACAAGCACACCCTTAATGATGCCATGGAAGGCGTTGACGCCGTCTACCTCAACGAAATGCGCGACCTTCCTGCCGTTCAGGGAATCGTTGCCGCAATGGACGCCAACAACGTTAAGAAGTTTGTCGCCGCCACGGTTTTAGGCATCGAAGACGAAGTTAAGGGTAATTTTGGCCAGTGGAACAATGCCATGATTGAAAGTTCGATCACCCGCCGCAAAAAGACGGCTGACGTGATCAAGAAATCCGATTTGGATTACACCCTGTTACGACTAGCATGGCTGTTCAACGATGACAACAATACCGCCTACGAAGTTACTCAGAGCGGTGAGCCGTTTGGTGGGACCGAAGTCAGCCGGCAGGCGGTTGCGAAATTCATCGTCGAAATCTTGAAGGATGATTCCGGAAAATACGCCCGCAAGAGTCTCGGTGTTAACGAACCCAACACTCATTTTGACAAGCCATCGTTCTACTAATCACCGCTGGTTGTAATTTAAACGTGAACCGCATAGAATAGCTGTAAGAAAAAAGATCCGAACCAAGTTCCCTGGTATGACCACCAGGATGCTTGTGATTCGGATCTTTATGACTATTTTAGGAAAGGATGATCGCCAATGCCTGATAAACTGGCCGTCTTTGATCTGGACGGCACTCTCTGCGACGCCGGGACGCTTGCCGTTTCACCGGAAACCATCGCCGCTATTGACCATTTAAAGGCGACCGGGATTTTGCCGATCGTTGCCTCCGGCCGCAGTTATTACGAGGTCAAGGATCTTTTAGAATTGCTTGATCTCCACACGTTCATTCTCGCCAATGGCTGCTATATCGTTTATCACGATCAGGTCATCCAGAATTATCAGTTTCCAACTGCCGCCATCGAAGACGTTTTAGCCGCTGCGACCGACCATCACGATGCAGTGGGATTTTTCAACCAGCAAGGTTTCGCAATCTCTGAAATGACGCCGCTGACCCGCCAACACGTGGCCCGAATGCGGGTCACCAACGTACCAATTGACCGTTACTATTACCAACACGCGCCGGTCAACTTTTTGAATTTATACATGACCGGCGAGAAGGACGCCGCTTACCAAGCCCAATTTAAGGACCAGCTGAGCATTCTCCGTTACGCGCCCGATGCCGTCGATGTCATGCCGACAACGGTTTCCAAGGCATCCGGAATTCTCAAAATCAAGGCCCGCCTTCACCAGCCAAGTGCGCCCGTCTACGTCTTTGGCGATCAGAATAATGACCTCAGTATGTTCGATTTGGCGGACTATGGCATTGCCATGCGCCAGAGCAGTGACCCGCTCAAACAAAAAGCGGCTTACGTGGCTACTTCCGCCCATGGTGTTTTGGAAGGATTGAAGCATTATCAACTTATTAAGTGACCAACCAGGTTAGGAAACCTCGGTTGGCTTTTTAATTTTCCGGCCTGTCAAAAGGGACAATCTCCACCTATTTGTGCGTCAAAACCGTCATATTTTGACTCATCTTTTTGACGGTTGCCGCGGCATGAGCATCATTTATTCTAGCCAGCATCTGTCGCTTACCAACCCGAACGTGTTGATCAGCGTCTTGTCGATCAGTATGAACTTCAAAACTATGGTAGTTAACCGCTTGCTTGCTCAACCTAAACCAGTTGGGAGCAAGCTGTTTTTCGCGGTCAGAAATATGCTTATCCGGCCACACTAAATAGCGGGTACCGTGGCCGCCAGGATAAATTTCAATCTGCCAACCAGCATCCATATCTGCCACTTCTTGCCACCGCTGGATTGGAACGTCATGAATCGCATAATAGATGATTGCGGCGTACAAGATTCGGGGGTGGTTATTAATTGTGTCGCTGGTTAGCTTGAAATCAGATTTTTGCGGGCCATTCGATTTTTTGTGACGTGCCGGCACCGGTGCTCGTGAGCTTTGACTCATACATCCGGTCAAACCACCCATCAATCCAATCACCAGCAGACTAAGCACCATGAACTTTCGCTTCAACATTTTAATTTCCTCAAATCACAAATTTAATCGCCATCACCATCAGCATCACGCCCATAACCGGTCGCAACACCAACGTGACCTTCCGGGGATCAAAACGGGCTAAAATTCGGGGCATAATCGCCGCCCCCACCAACGAACCAATCATGATCAACAGACCGACCCGCCAAGCGATGTTTCCCTGAGTAAAATGAAAAAACAGCCCAACAATTGACAGTGAAATCAGGGTATAGGACGACGTTGCAGCTGCTTGGGGCATATCCAGCCCGAGTAAGAGCAGCCCTGCCATTACCGGCCCACCACCACTTAGCCCGGCAATTCCGACCATCAAACCGCTTAGGGCCCCAAATATGTAAACCATCATGGGTGGAAGCTTTTGGCGGTTATTCCTTTTTTGAAAGGACTGCCGCAAAGTCTGGAGGCCCAAAATGAACAAAGTAATCGCAATTGCCCAAGTGTAGACAACCACCGGAATGTATTTGGATAACAAGCTTCCCACAACCGTTGCTGGTAAGGCTGTCACCAATAGTTTGTTTCCGTAGCCAAACCTCATGTTGCCCGTCCGATAGTGACTGTACGTTCCCACCATCAATGCAGGAAGGGCCGTGAACAATGAAGTTGCCGCGGCACTGGCAGGTGATAGATGGGCAATGCCAATCAGGATTCCGAGATAAAACGATCCGCCGCCACCGCCCATACTGATAATGAAGGCCCCAACGAGAAAGCCCAGAAAAACTAATAAAAATGTCATTGCGCCCTCCTTTAGAGAAAATCATCACGACTCATTATCCGATCCATCCCCAACAAAAAGGCTCCGATGATGTGCCAAACGACCATCACCGCAGCCTTCAATTACCTCAAATTTTAATCAGGCTTAAATCTTACCAACTAATTGGGTTCCAGGCTTCAACGTCTTCTCGCCGGGCTTCCAGTTGGCTGGGCAAACGCGATCACCATGTTCGGCAACAAATTCTGCCGCTTCCAGTGTCCGGAGAACTTCCTTGGCATTGCGGCCAACGCCCATGTCGTTAATCGTGTATGAACGAACCTTGCCTTCAGGATCCAGAATGAAGACGCCCCGGAATGCTTGGCCGGCTTCCTCGTCAAGCACTTCGAAGAACCGGGCCAGCTTACCGGCAGGGTCAGCGATCATTGGATACTTGACCTTGCCAACTTCCTCACTTTGTTCGTGCCAAGCCTGGTGAACAAATTCCGTATCTTCAGAAACGGAATAGATCTCAGCGCCGGCCTTCTTAAAGTCGTCATAGTTGTCGGCGAGATCGCCAAGTTCGGTTGGGCAAACAAACGAAAAGTCTGCGGGATAGAAGAAAACAATTGACCAGTGACCCAGTAAATCCTTCTTGGTAAGTTGCTTGACATCACCATCTTGGTAGGCATTTACCTTAAAATCTTCAATTTCTTTACCGATAAAGTTCATTCTGAATCCCTCCAAAATTTATTTTAACCTACGTTTAGTGTAGCCCATTTCGCAAGAGGATTCAATAATGATTCTAAATTAATATTGGTTATTATATAGGGCGAATTATTCAGCCTTCCCGGAACCGATTAATATACAGCGTGCTCCCGGTCATCACCAGCTCCGGAATCAACCCACAGATCGCCGAGAGCAGCATCTGACTGAACGCCAAGGCCATCCAGAAGAAGGCCCCCCAGAACAACCATTCCAGTAGAAAGGCCATAATAAGAAACCGGGTCGACAGCTTCCGCTTGCCGCCTTCAATGGGCCCAGCGACATTCAAGGACAGAACAACCAGGACCATTGAGCCGATAAAGACGAGCAGGAAAGCGGGATTCTTCAACGACAAAATGGCGTTCCACGGGCGGCGGTTAATCAGCTCGCTTGCCAAAATTGCCAGTGCGGCTAAATTTTCAATTCCGAATGCCCACCGAACATTTTCAAGGTTGCGAATAATCAGTCGTTCATCTTTAATGCGTTTCATGATCGTCGCTTCCCTTCGTCAACCCAAAAGAGATCGTCCAATTTATAGCCCAGTGCGTAGCAGATATTCAAGCATAGATTGATCGTCGGGTTATAGTCGCCCTTCTCAATCAAGCTAATGGTCTGGCGGGTCACGCCAACCTGGGCTGCCAAGTCTTTCTGGGCCATCCCCACGCGAGACCGGATTTCTCGAACCCGATTTTGTGCCATCATGTTCAGCTCCAATGTAAAATATATATTCCATTTGCCAACTATATTTTACATCCACTTTTCAAAAGTGCTGTCGAAAACGCTCAAAAAAACGGGCTCAAAATGGTCTGGTAACCACTTTCAGCCCGAATAACGGTCCTTCTATTTTGTTTTATTCCCCATAAATTTTTTGGCAATGTCAAACGCTGACCACGCCTTGGGCCACCCGGCATAAAAGGCCAAATGAGTGATAATCTCGACCATTTCTTCCTTGGTCACGCCATTTTGCTTCGCCATCTTCATATGGGCTTCCAACTGGGGAAACAGCCCCTGAGATATGAGACTGGCAACCGTGATCATGCTGCGGTCACGAGGAGCCAATTCCTTTTCGCGCGCCCAAACTTGACCGAATAACACGTCATCGTTTAACTCCGCAAACTTTGGGGCAAAGTCTCCCAAGTTGTCGCGGCCTGCTGTTTGCTTTTTAACCATGCGATCAATCCTCCAATTGGTTATATTCTTCATCTGAAACCGGTTCAAGCCACTCCGGTGTTCCCGCCGTAATTGCAATGTGAGAGAACCAGCTGTCCTTGGTCGCCCCATGCCAGTGCTTAACGCCGTCGTGAGTTACTACCACATCACCGGGGTGCAGCCGTTGGGCGGGCTTCCCAGCTTCTTGATACCAGCCCTCACCACCAGTTACCAAAAGGATCTGGTAGCCGTCATGGTGAATGTGCCAGTTATTTCGGCAACCGGGTTCAAAGGTGACGTTGCCGACCCCTACGTTTACAGCGGGATCGTTCACCAACCCCTGCAAATAACTTTGACCGACAAAGTACTTTGTGAAGTGAACCCCCATAGTTGGATGAAAAA
>NZ_AZFZ01000082.1 GCF_001435895.1 Lentilactobacillus parafarraginis DSM 18390 = JCM 14109
CCTGAAATAAAGTTTTCAGACGGACCCTAAATAATTGACACATACTTTGGAGGAAGCAAATGACTAAAACTGAAAAAATTATTCTTTACTTGGCGTTGATTGGTGCCTTCTTAGGAGTTTTAGATACATCGATTGTCTACACGGGAACTGTTAAAATGGCCGCTCAACTTGCATTGAACGCGAGTGCTTTATCGTGGGTGCAGGTTTCCTATGCCTTAACCTATGCGGGCTTTATGTTAATTGGCGGCAAGCTTGGTGATATATACGGGCGTAAAATCTTATTTATTTTGAGCTTGATTATCTTCGGGGTTGGGAGTCTTGCGGTTGGGGCTGCTACAAATGCTGCGATGATTATCAGTTTTCGGGCGCTGCAGGGAGTTGGTGCCGCGATTTTGGCACCAAATTGTTTGGCCCTCTTAACCGACACGTTTAAAGGCCAAGCTCGGCAAAAAGCGATTGGCTATTATGCATCGGTTATTGGTGCAGGGGCCGCGATTGGGTTGGTAATTGGTGGCTTTTTCGCAACCTTCGCTTCTTGGAGAACAGGTTTTTACATGAATGGACCGATTGCATTTATCATGGTGGTGGTTGCGATCAGAGTGTTGCCGAAATCAGAGCGGCAAGTTGGTAATATTGACTGGACAGGAACTATTTTGTCAATCCTGGCCATGGTCTCGGTTTCCTATGGACTTGATGGTAGCCCATGGCCGGTTGCAACACTAATCGGTTCACTCGTTTTATGGATCGCATTTATTGCGAGTCAGGCTAAAGTTCGCCATCCCACGATGCCCTTAGAAATTTTTCAGGACCGTGAACGCACCGCTTCTTATCTGAGTTCGCTTCTTTTTAGTGCGGCAGGCATTGGCTTTTGGTTCTACACACCACAATTTTTACAGCGGGCCCTTGGATTGAGCCCCTTCATTACGGCTCTGGGAATGGTTCCAATGGCGATTTTGCTGTTCGTTGTGGCAATTTATGCTAGAAACTTTGTTACTAAAATTGGTAACTCAAGAGTAATGGTCATTGGCTTTCTTGTAGTTTTGCTTTCAATGATTGAACTGGCAGCCGTGGCTCACACAACAAATTATTGGTTACTGTTGATCGGAACGTTAGGCTTTGCGGTTGGTTTTGCGTTGGCATTTGCAACCCTGGCTAACTCGGGATTGGCTCGGATTCGTCAGGAAGTTTCCGGAGCTGCCTCCGGTGTGTACAACACCGCTCGCCAATTTGGCGGCGCCCTTGGACTTGCGATATTTTCGGCTTTCACCGCAATTTTTTCCAATATCTCAGACATATTTGGCCAGTCGATGTGGATTGGGGCGGGATTGGCTTTGGCAGGATTGATTCTAGTTTTATTATTAATCGTGCCAATGGAAGGATAATCTCAACGATAGATTTGGTATAATAGAATATATTTAATAAACCAATGGAGGTATTCTATGTCTTTTTCTATCGCATATACGCAGGCACTTGAAATTACGGCTTACGTAGGAATAAAGTCGGATGAAGAACGTTTTGAGTATTTATCAATCGAGAAGATTTCTGACAAACTTAATATTCCGGTTCCAAGCATTAAACGGATTTCTGCTCTTTTAAAGCGAAACGGAATTCTAAAATCCAAAACTGGAATTTATGGTGGCTTGAGACTGGCTAAAAATGCCAACCAAATTTCTTTTTATGATATTTTAGTCGCAATTGAGGGAACAAATCACTTGTTCCAGGTACATGGAGATTTTGATCCCGGTGCCTTTATTGATCAAAAAAAAGTTGAACAATGGTTAAAAAATAGTTCCAAAGTCCTTAATAAGGCTGAGGACGCAATGCTAAGCGTATTAAAGGATACAACCATTGCTGACGTTAATTAGATATAATTTTGCCTTTGCTAATCTTGGAATTGTGCCATCCACCGCGTTGGTTTTCATTTATAATTAACCTAAAAACTGATCGAAGGCGATTTTGAATGGACCAACAACCAATTTACATGTTTCATGGATACACATCATACGCGGCCGACCACTGGTTTCCCTGGCTGGAAAAGCAGGTTGAAGATCAGCTCGACGTGCCGTTTATCAAATTGAATTTTCCTGATTCCGATCATCCGGAGCGCCATTCATGGGATCAATACTGTGACCGGACTATTGATGGCCGGGATGGGATGACGCTGGTCGGTCACAGCCTGGGCTGCATCCAGGTGCTTCATTACATTTCCCAGCACGTGTTTCAACATTTGAACGTCCTCCTGGTTTCCGGTTTCGACGAGCCAATTTGGACGCTGCCGGAATTGGATTCATTTACCGAAAAGCCGGTCGATTACACCCAGGTTCTTCCAAAGATTGACCGGGTGACCGTGATGTCAGCCCTGAACGACCCCAGTGTGCCGTATCCCTATACGCTGTCAATGGCCCGGCGCCTGCATGCTAAGTTTGTGCTGTTGCCGGAGGGACACCATTTTACCGACGCTGGCAAGGATAAGCGCTTGCCCGAGGCCTTTCAAGAGTTGAAATTACTGCTAAACCGCAAGAATTAATTGTCGTGATACCTTCATTCCTTGATAAACATGGCTGATCATGGTAATGATCATATGTAGACAAGTATTCACGTTGATGAGGTATAATTACTTGTAATTACTTTAGGCTTTGACAGCTTTAATATTCTAAAGGAGGCTGATGATATTGACCAAAAAAAGATCTGAACGTGTTTTAGGAGAATTTTCGACGCGTAAAACTGGCAATTCACTAACTTTAACGGTTCCAAAAGCGGCAGGGGTTCCTGCTGGGAAGCGATTTGTATTGGTTGCCAAGGATGATGGTACGCTTGAATATCGAGCTGTTCATGGTAATCCCTGGCTTGATGGCGAATATGATGATATCGACTTTCGCGCCGAATTAAACGACGTTGGTAACTATGGTCAACAATCCCCTATCGGAAAGGAGCGAGTTGATTGGTAACGCCCAAGCAAGGTGATCTCATTTTTATTGACGCTGAGCCCCATGCCGGTCACGAGGAAGGCAGACATAACCCTCAACAAGGTAACATCAGGCGACCGATGGTAATTATTTCTAACGACGGGTATAACCGACAATTGGGCATGGTTGTTTGTATGCCAATTACTTCGAAAACAAAGTCTGATCGCCGCATTTACTTGCCGATCATTGATCATGCGAGTGAGATTAAGGGAAGCGTGATTACCTTTCAAATTCCCAATTATGACTATGTTGCCCGCCATGGTGAAATAGTTGGTAAGGTGAGTACCAGCTTCCTAAATGAGCTGATAAAGCGGGCTAAAAATATTTTTTAGACTGTGTTAATTTGTAAACTTAAAAATTCCGCTATGGTTGGACTAAAGCCCTGATCATAGCGGAATTTGTGATTCTCTGATTAGATTTAATTGAGCACCCGGCTAACTTCCTTTGCCAACGTGTGCGTGTAATAAACGGCTCCCGTCAAGTCAACGTGGACCCGGTCGCTGGCAAACCAGCCGCTGTGGCCCTTGCTGGCTTTGTACCAGTTCACCACGTGGACGTTTTTATGCTGCTTGGCGGCCTTGGTGATCAGGCGATTAGTGGTGCCCTGCCAGCTGCGGGGAACCCGGGTGTTGATCCAGAAAATGTGCCGGTTACCAACCGTTTTCAGGACCGAATTAATATCGGCCTGGGTTGGCGGGCCGTTGGTACCCAAGTTAATGACGATATAGTTGGATAGGTGCCCGCTGGCCTTTAATTGGCGAACAATTTTTGGCAACGAATAGAATTGCCGGCCAACTGAGCCACTAACCGCGCTGTGAGGAAAGACCTGCTTGATGTTGGGCTTCACGTCAAGCATCACTGAATCGCCAATGGCGGTAACCGGCAGCTTACGGGCTGTCCGGGTCTCCAGCTTGCTGAGCTTGTATTTGTGGGCGACGTGATTTTCCGTGCTGCTGAGGTGAATCTTCGCTGCCTTAGCAAACGCCACGCGGGATTTGAGCTGATTATGAGCCGGCGATGACGGATTTGAACGTCCATTACCAAAGAAAACAGTGCCAACCGTTAGAATGACAATGAACGTGCCAAGCGCGGCGGCCACCTTGAACGAAAGGGATTTGATAGCCATGAGGTCTCCTTAAATAAACGATGTCTGCAATAAACCACCGACTAGTATACAGGAACCTTGGAAAAGCGCAATGACGGCTTAAACTCATTCACAGCAAAAAGGCTTGAAGCGCGTATCGTTTCAAGCCTTTTGCTAGAAGGGTGTTAATTTAATTTACTTATTCAGTGGTCAAATTCTTGGTGAGGTCACCAGACCATTTCCAGTTACGAACTTCTGGAATATCGGTTCCGTTTTCACGGATGTAGTCATGGTGCTTAGCCAATAGTTTGTCCATTTCACTGGTAAAGTCGCCAGCTTGATCAGCAAATTTCGTCCGGCTAATGGCGTCCTTTGCCAAGTGGTAACGATCCAGTTCGTTCAAGACCCGCATATCAAATGGGGTCGTGATATCACCATTTTCACGGTAGCCATGGAAGCTGACGTTGTGGTTGTGACGGTGGTAAACCAATCCTCTAAACGTGTTTTCGAAGCCATGGAAGGCAAAGATCACTGGCTTAGTGGTGGTGAAGTACTTGTCAAATTCGTCGTTGGTTAATCCGCGACCATCCTGGTCTTCATCTTTTGGCCGCAGCTTCAAGATATCAACGATATTGACGAAGCGAACTTTCAGGTCAGGGAAGGCCTTGTGGAGCAGGTCAATCGCAGCCAAACTTTCCATCGTCGCTTCAGTTCCGACTGTCGCGAAGATAACGTCGGGCTCATCCTTACCGTCGTTGGAAGCCCACGGGATAATGCCGAGGCCGTCGTTAACTAATTTTTCGGCCTGGTCCATTGAGAACCACTGTGGACGGGGATGCTTGGAAGCAACGATTAAGTTGATCTTCTCACGGGTTTGCAGAGCGGAATTCATGACTGCCAGCAGTGAGTTGGCGTCAGCGGGCACGTATTCGTTGACCAGTTCATGGCCCTTTTCAGCCAAGTGGCCAATCATGCCGGGATCCTGATGGGTGTAACCATTGTGATCCTGTTGAAAGGCGTGGGAAACGTTCATCACGTTCAATGATGGGTAATCATGACGCCATGACTGTTCTGAAGCCTTTCGTAACCACTTGTAGTGCTGTGTCAGCATTGAATCAATGACCCGAGTGAAGGCTTCGTATGAGGCGAAGAAGCCATGCCGGCCGCTCAATACGTATCCTTCAAGCCAGCCTTCAGCTTGGTGTTCGGACAGCTGCGAGTCAATAATTCGGCCTTCTGGGGCCATGTTTTCATCGTTAGGGGTCTTAATGGGTTCCATCCACTGACGTTTTCCGTAATCCAGGGCGGAGAAGAAGCGGTTGGACTTGGTTTCGTCCGGACCGAATCCGCGGAACGTCGTTGGGTTGCGCTTCATAATATCGGTGTAGAAGTGGGACAAGACTTCGGTATCCTGAGCTTCTTTGTCACCAGGCTTATCAATCTTAACGGCGTAATCGGCAGGATTTGGCATATCCAAAGGTTTCGGCTTGATACCGCCGTTTGTGATTGGGTTCATGGCCATTCGCTGGTCACCGTTCGGCGTGGTGTCTTTGATCTCTTGCTTAACGGAACCGTTTTGATTGAAAATGTCTTCTGGATGATAAGACTTCAACCAGCTAATCAGCATGTCCTTGTGGGTCATATCACCGGCACTGACAGGAATTGGCACCTGGTGGGCTCTAAATGAGCCTTCAATTGGATTGCCGTCCAAGTCAGTCTTTGGCCCTGTCCACCCCTTTGGTGAGCGAAGGACCAGCATTGGCCAGTGAGGCAAAGTGGCATCGTTATTGTCACGAGCATGCTTTTGGATTGCCTTAATTTCTTCGATGATGGTGTCCATTGTCGTTGCCATGGTCTGGTGAACCCGTTCGTAATCCTTTGGATCACCGTCAGTTTCAACAAAGTATGGCTTCCAGCCCATGCCTTCAAAGTAGTTGGTTAAGTCTTTGTCGCTCATCCGTGACAGAATGGTGGGGTTGGAAATCTTGAACCCGTTCAAGTTGAGCATTGGTAAAACGGCGCCGTCATGAATGGGGTTGATAAATTTGTTGGAGAACCAGGAGGCAGCCAGCGGACCAGTTTCCGCTTCGCCGTCACCGATTTCAACGGCGGCAATTACGTCTGGATTGTCGAGGATTGCACCGGTACCGTGGGAAATGGAGTAACCTAATTCGCCGCCTTCATGCATGGAACCCGGCGTTTCCGGTGCGGCATGAGAGGCAATTCCGCCAGAAAATGAGAACTGCTTGAACAGGCGCTGCAGACCAGTTTCGTTTTGAGAAATGCGTGGGTAGATTTCACTGTAACTGCCATCAAGATAGGAGTTAGAGACCATGACCTGGCCGCCATGCCCGGAACCCTCAATGTAGAACATATTGAGATTGTATTTCTTGATTACCCGATTTAAATGGGTGTACATAAAGTTTTGTGAAGCGATGGTGCCCCAGTGGCCAATGGGCTTGATCTTGACATCATCAGCGACTAAATCCCGTTTTAATAAAGGATTGTCACGCAGGAATAGTTGACCAACTGATAAGTAGTTGGCTGCGTTCCAATAGCGGTTCATTTTTTCCAAATAGTCTTTTGAATCATAGTTTGGCATTTTGGATACCTCCTGTATTCAACCTAAAGTGATGAAAATTATAACCAATTTATCAATAGGACCGGTCCAATATCAAATTACGTCTTTAGTTTATGCCTCAATCCTTGACTCGTCAATGGTTTGGCGATTGGGATTCGTTATTTTGATATAAGTACAACTAATGATGATGGGATCCATTAGTTCGTGTGGCTTATCAATGGTAGATTTCTGTGTTATGTATAGTGACATGATAAAAGCACTTGATTTGGGCTTCTTAAATTAATTTTTAACTGGTTATGAAGGCTCAGGATACTGGTATGACGTGAAATGATTAATACTGATCACTTGACAAGGGGAAAACCGTGGGAAAATGGCTTGCTGACATGATTGACAATTCTGGATGAATGGCTATAATTTACCACAATATATGTTAGATAACATGACATTTCAGAAATTGGCCTGATTGGTTTGGCATTGAAAGGAAGTCGATTCACGATGAAAATTCAAGTTGCTTGTGCTCAGTTTCAACCGTTGCTCGGTCGAACAACGTTTAATCTTCGTGCGATGGCTAAGTGGGTCAATCGAATTAAAAGTGAACATTTTGAAACCCAATTAATCATTTTTCCTGAATTGAGTATTTCCGGGTACGAATGCGGCAATGAGTTTAACAGCTTAGCCGAAACGATTGATGGCCCTTCAATTCACTACATGCAAAACGTGGCTTACCGCTACCATGTCCATCTCATCTTTGGATTTGCGGAACGCGACCAGCTTGATCCCGGCGTAATCTATAATTCAACAATGCTGATTAGCGACACCGGTCAAATCATTGGGACTTATCGGAAGGTTCATCTATTCGATACCGAGCAAACGTATTTCACCCCTGGTCACGACTATCCCGTATTTACGACGAAGATTGGCCGAATTGGCATGATGATCTGTTACGACACGTTCTTTCCTGAGGTTGCCCGGACATTGGCATTGAAAAAAGCCGATCTGATTGCAATTTCGACCATGAAGTGAACCCCCATAGTTGGATGAAAAA
>NZ_AZFZ01000083.1 GCF_001435895.1 Lentilactobacillus parafarraginis DSM 18390 = JCM 14109
TTTTCATCCAACTATGGGGGTTCACTTCAGAATTGTGATTTCTTTTTATTACACGCTGATTATTATTACCAATTATGAGATGCAGTCTTATAAGTCATTTAACTGCGGAAATAAGAATTCAAGCACATCTGCAGTTACTCTATGCTTTTGGCCCTTATAAGGGTAACAGTGCATATCCATCATTGGATTATAGTTGGCCTCAATAATCGAATAGGACTCATGATCAGAAACGGGTACTGATCTATCAGGAATAATCAAATCAATTCCGCATATTTTTGCACCTAAACATTTTACAGCAGCAGCAGCTTTTTCTTTGTAGGTAAAATCAATTTGATCAGTTACATCAACAGAGTCCCCACCAGAACTAATATTCGAATTTTTCCTAAGATAGATACGCTGACCACTCATCGGAATTGAATCAACCGTAAACTGCTGACTTTTTAATGTCATTTGTTCGACCATCCCTAAAGAAATCTTAGTAAGCGGTGTTCGATCATTCAAACCACGCAAGACGCTCTGATTTTTGATTGCAACTAATTGTTTTACCGTATGGTGTCCATCACCAGTAACATTAGCGGGAATTCGTAATAAGACCGCTTTTACCTTATCATCAATTACTAAAAACCGATACTCAGGTCCAGCAATGAAGCTCTCAACTAGTACGGTCGAACACTCGGCAAATGCGCGTCGAATCGCTTGCGAATAATCAACCAGCGATGGAGAAAGTTTAAACACGGTAACACCTCTACCGTAATTAGCCGACTGCGGCTTGATCACAATTGGATTGCCCATAAATCTCGGATAAGCCGCTAAAGCCATATTTATGCTAATAAATTCAACTCCGGCTGGAGCATTAAAACCTGACGTGGTCAAAATTTTTTTGGTAGCTGTCTTATTCTTCATGATCAGCGGCACAATATAACTATCTCGGCTTGTCATATTTCCATTCTTGACATATTCAATTTGGTGACTCAACTGTAGCTTTAATAACTGATCATTTTCATCGATCACATCTACTGTAATACCTTTTTGAATGGCATCAAACATTAAAATTTGTGTTGATAGTTCCATATTAGTAAAACCATTTAGCTGATATGGAATCTGCGTAATAACCTTACGATTCTCTAATCCGTTGGCTGTTGCAAAAACTGATTGGTTAATAGTCATTATTTGCTTCACCATTCGGCCACTAATCGTTTTTGCAACATCTGTCAATCCATTTTTGGCCTGCTGTAGTACCCTTTCATAGCCTTTTAAATCCAACTGTTGTGCCATTCTTTTCATTAAATCAATTATTTTAAGGCCGTTTGTTCGATAACGAGTTGGCGTCAATGGTGACTCAAGTGCCACCTCATTATTGATTTGATCACCGGCCATTATCCAATCATTACTAGTTTCCTTTTCGTCCGTCCAAAGCATGAACAACATAAATAGTTCCAGAAATACGATTTGATTTTCACTAACCCCATAACGTTCAAACGGATTGATATCAATATTCCTTAATTCCAAATAATCAACGCTCGCTTGTTGGTCAATTGTCTGTTCGCTTCTACGTAACCTAATTGGTGAATAGAACTCTTTTTCCTTAATCAAATGACCTTCACGTATTTGCGTTTCTATATCGGCGAAATAAGTTTGTAAAGATTCAAATGATACTTGAACATTGTTTTTATTACAATAGCCAAACTTACTATTTCTGATACTCCGTACTTCCGTTTGTGGTTGCTCATCATTTGATTCAAAATAATTGGATTCAGCAACAGGACTGGCACCAAATAGATAGGTAATTAACCAGCGGTAATGAAGGTAGTTACGCGCCGTTTTAAGATAGAGTATATTTTTAAAGCATTTAAAATCAGTTACCTCACTTTGGTGCTGATACAGTTCTTCGACCAATACAGTTGGAAATTCAAAGTTAAAATGTAGCCCACTAATCATCTGTTTACGTCGACCATATATTCTAGCCAAGTAGCGGCGATATAAAACACCTTGAAAATCAGGCAATTTGGCTAACTTAATCTCATCATCGCGGATTGGAAGCTCCGGTGGCATACTGAGTGGCCACAACATTTCATTTGCTGGCATTGATTGATAGGTAACATCATGTAAAGCAGCTAACCAACGAAATAAATCATTCACTGTATTCACTACTGGCGTTACAATTTCTAATTGAGTCTCAGCAAAATCGGTACGGATATAAGGATGGAATTGGCGGCTACCAAGTACGTTTGGATGATTTGTAACGGCTAATTTTCCGTTCAGGCTTACGCGTTGACTTTCTCGTTCCACACCAATTCTTGAATGTGATATTGCGGCTATGTTTTGCGCCTGCTGCAATAATTCGCTAAAAATCATACACTACTCGCTTCTCTCTTTTTCTAATTTTATTTTTAGAAATGTTGCATCACATTTTCCACTTGACTCCATTGCGCCTCGACTTCTTGATTCTGTTTAGCCAAACTATTATAGGTTTCAACACTTATTGCACCAACGGCCGCAAGCGCTATTAAAATCACGCCTAAGCTAATCCACCAGGTTCTAAATCTTCGCGATTGCATTTTTCTCATCCTCTCAAAAATACGCTAAGTTATTTTTAACGAAGTTCTAGAAAATCTAAATGATCTAACCATGTTTATAGACCATTCAATAAAAGGATTCCAACAAATACAGCTATAACAGTATAGACAACTGCGACCACTACAGTCAGCACCGTTGCTTTTTTTGAATTTTGATTTTCCACTTTGTATCCTCCAATTTACGCAGTTACCGTAGTTAATTTGGTTCTATTGAGCATCAATGAACTGGCAACAACTGATAATGAACTTAATGCCATTCCTAGACCGGCTAATTCTGGACTCAAGATCAGCCCTAGTCCAGGGGATACCTAATGAGTTATAAATGAACGCCCAAAACAGATTTAACTTAATTCGATTAAACGTTTTTTGACTCAACTCGAGTGCATTGACAACATCTAACAGATTATTCTTAACTAAGATAATGCCACCAGATTCAATTGCAATATCCGTACCAGAACCCATGGCAATGCCGACATCAGCGGTTGTTAATGCTGGCGCATCGTTAATACCATCACCAACAAAGGCTACTGGTGCTTGTTGTTGAAGTTGTTTAACGTGATCAGCCTTCCTTTTTTTATAAAAATTAATTTTATTCGGTCATACGACAACCATCTTTTTATTAAACAAGCAATTACAGTTAATTACGTTGAAGCATTTATAAGCTTTTCCATTGTGACCGTCAATTTCATTCAGGTTCATCACTCCCTTGTGTTTACACTTGTAAACGATGCAAATATCATACCTCTTAAGTTTACAAATGTAAACACAAAAAGCAAAAAAATTTATTCTGTTGTAAAGCCCTGGTCAATTCAAGAAACTTTACCAAATTCTGCAGTATATAATTTACCAAATAATGACAATCGCTCACGCTTCCGCTGTTTTGATGGTACAAAAACACCGATATCCTCAATACTGAATCCCGTAACCAGGCTTTGTTCATTAAACACAATCGGGTTCTTTAAAATTTTGGGGTGCTGATATACCGCAATCACTAATTGATTAAATGTTAGACCCTTATCAAAAACGTGTTCTTGAACAGCCTTAGAACGTATTGCAATCAAATCATCGCTACCATTATCGGATAGCAAAAACAAGTGCCTAATTTCCAATTCAGTTAATCGCTTTTGCATAATATTACGGATCTGTACATCAATTTTTTGATCATGAAACCAATCGAGCATTTTTCGTTTTGCCGGATCACTAGTATGAAAATACAGATTAATCATAATTTAGCCTCGCTTTCTTTTACATTATTAATTAATCAATTAAATAATTAGAAGCTTTTTGCTGTTTCCGTCGATAAACAAAGATACTGAGCATCACAATGAAAACAATCAATGATAATAATTGTGACACACGTACTTGGCCAAATAGATACAAGCTATCAGTTCGCATTCCTTCAACAAAAAATCGACCAAATGAATACCAAATCGCATAACTTAACGCAATTTCTCCCCGTTTAAACAGACCTCTTTTATGCCGTAAACTAAGGAGTAAGATCAAGCCAACAAAATTCCATACTGATTCATATAAAAAAGTTGGTTGATGATATGCACCGCCAATGTACATCTGTTGCACGATAAAGTTAGGCAAGTGTAACTGCTGCAAAAAACTGCGTGAAACAGCAGACCCAAAGGCCTCCTGGTTAACAAAGTTACCCCATCTTCCAATAACTTGACCTAACATAATGCCTGGCGTAACAACATCTAGGACCTGCCAAACTGATAAGCTACGCTGCCGACAGAAGACGATCAATGTAATCCCACCAGCAATTAGGCCACCATAAATGGCAATACCCCCTTGCCAAATCGCAATGATCTCATTTAAATGTTGTGAATAATACTGCCATTCAAAAATGACATAATAGATTCGTGCGCCAATAAATCCAATTGGCAATGCCCAGAATACTAAATCATAAATGTCATCTGCAGAAATCCTTTGTCGCTTAGTTTCGTTAATTGCAAGCAGCACACCAAGTACTGCCCCACTTGCAATAATAATACCGTACCAATGAACCAGAAAAGGTCCTAATTTAAACGCGATCGGGTTTAGTGCTCCCATATGATCATTCCCTCCTAATTATTCAATGGTAGTTTAACTGTAAAAATAGTCCCAACACCTAATTCACTGTCCACAGAAACTGAGCCACCATGAGCCACCACGATTGCTTTAACAATTGCTAAACCAATCCCTTGGCCGCCTTGTTGGCGATTTCGTGCTGGATCAGCCATATAGAAATGATCAAATACATGTGGGACATCCTTTTCTGCAATTCCACTACCGTTGTCTTCAATAGTTAAAACAACATTATCTGCTACACGTTTTAACTTAATTATTATTTTGCCCTTTGTTTGTGTAAATTTTATGGCGTTTGACAATAAATTGGTAATAACCTGATTTATTTTATTTGGGTCAATTGCAACGATGATTTTTTCCGTCTGGTAATCAAGCGTTATTCTTTTCTCCTCAAGATTACTTTGAAAATTATTTAAAACCTGCTGTATCAATTTACTAAGATCAGTATCAACTTTGATTAACTTATCCTCGCGATGTTCAATTGAAGCAATATTTTCAATATTATTGATCAAGTGGGTCAACCGTATAACTTCATCATTTAAACTAACCAATCTTGCCTCATCAATTGGCCAGATTCCATCGATCATCGCTTCTAGCGAACCCTGAATCGTTGTTAATGGCGTGCGTAATTCATGAGCAATATCGGAAGACAAACGCTCCCGTAGCGCCTGATTCTTGGATAACTGGCGTGAAAGTTCGTTAGTTACATTTACTAGCGCATTTACCTCTACGATTTGTGTTTGTTGCGGTAACTGGTTTCGATAATCCCCAGACGCTACCGCCTGAGTAAAGGATACAATTTGTCGTAACGGTCTACTTAGATCACGAGCTATCCATACTGCAATGACTATTGCAACTAAAAATACAAAGATTGAAATACCGGCCAAACCAATTCGTAAATCATTGATAAATGCGACATCATGTCGTGTATACCCTAAAGCATCATTATGTGAGAATTGTACTAGGGCGACTTTTTTGGAATTAATCTTGATAGCTCCATTTTTTTTGTTCATACTATCTATATTTTTGGTATTAGTAGCCCTATGTAACAAGGTTTGACTTGGTTCCCATATTATTTTATTGTCAGTATTTTTCAAAACCAAAATAAGACCATCTTGCAATGCTCTAACACCGATCTTTTTAACTTTGGCCGGTTTCCAAGTACCATTGTTGATCAGATAACTAACCTTTAATTCGTTTTTATATGCGGTGAGCGTTGTATCATGTTTTTTCTGCACATATTTGTCAAAATGATCACTAACTAAACTCATGGTCATTAAACTAATTGAACCTACGATCAATAACACCAAAAATATAAAAGAGATTATTAGCTGTGTCCGAATCTGTCGTTTCATTCATCTTTACTCCCACCAAAACGGTAGCCTCGGCCATGAACCGTTATTATATAAACCGGCTTAGTATTATCACTTTCAATTTTTCGTCGTAAATTTTTAATATGAGAATCAATCATCCGATCTAGTCCGTCATAGTCAATTCCTCTAGTTAAATCGATTAACTGTTCACGGGTAAATATTTGTCGATAATAGTTCGCCATTGTTGCAAGAATATCATATTCTGTATGCGTCAGTGCAATCTCCATATCATGGACAAAAACTTGTTGCGATTCTAATTTGATTTTTAACTGTCCATTGTTAAAGGAGAGAACTTTTTCCGCTTGTTCTTCTGTGACACGTCGTAGTACGGTTTTTATCCGTTCTACTACCACTCGTGGACTAAAAGGCTTAACTACATAGTCATCGGCGCCAGATTGCAATCCGTTAACAATACTTTCATCACTTGATTTTGCCGTCAACATAATTATCGGTGTTTTACTATCTTGCCGTATTCTTCTGGTCACTTCATTACCATCTAAATCTGGTAGCATAAGATCAAGCACCACCAGGTTAGGCTGCCATTTATAAAACTTGGTCAAAGCTTCCGTTCCCGAGTAGGCCACCTCAACTTCAAATTTTTGTGCGATTAAATAGGCGGTAACTATATCTACAATTTTCTTTTCATCATCGACAACTAAAATTTTAGTCAAATTTTTTCATCTCCATATATTTTGCACATAATCTCCATACATCTCTGGCATAATTATCAAAAAGAAAAAGAAGTGAACAAATATGTGGATGCTAGCAACAATTCTTCTAATTATCTTCTGCCCACTGCTACTATTCATCATGATGCTGGGTTTAATTCCACCACAACAACTTGACAGCATTAAGCAGACTTGGCGTAATTTCATTAAGCGAATTAAGTGACCGTTACGGCACAACTTGAATTTGGCCCATCATTCCGGTCTCTTCATGTTCAAGATTATGGCAATGATACATAAAAACCCCAGGTTGCGTGAATTTAATCATAATTTTATATTGGTTCCCCGGTCTTGTCATAATTGTGTCTTTCCTCCCTTGCATGTTACTTGCGGGTGTGTTGCCATTAACGCTCAATAACCGAAACTGAACGCCATGGATGTGAAAAGGGTGGATCTCACCCATCATATTATCCTTGTTACTAATCTTCCAAATTTGTGCCGTATTTTGTTTTACCTTTATATCAATTCGTTTCATTGAAAACTGCTTATTATTGATGCTTACCATATGTCCCATACCAGATAAGGTGATGTTTTGAACAACTTTTCGATTGAAATTATTGACCTCTTGGTTACCTGGTGGTGATGGCTTTCTTG
>NZ_AZFZ01000084.1 GCF_001435895.1 Lentilactobacillus parafarraginis DSM 18390 = JCM 14109
TAAAAAGCTTGTTTTAAGACAGACCCTAAATTAACGTTATAATAATCAACCTAGGAGGTCTAAAATGCATTTAACGCCAAAATCACACGACTCTAAGACTTGGTCAATCAGCTGGCGCTTTGGCGTAATTGGACTTTGCTTGTACCGATTTGGCCGCCACAAGCCCAATTGGCCTTCTAAAAAGTATGTTTCCAAATTGTTTGGAAGGTGGTTTCTGTTAGTGTTTGGCATGATCTTTGCGATTCCAGCCCTGACCGACCTCTATTTCACCCGAAGTATCGACATATTCGTCTGGTTTGGGCTGACACTGGTAGTGTTGGCGATAGTGAGCGTTGCCTATGGAAAATGGGCGGCGGCGTATTTTGACAAAATGGGAAGGTGAGCGTCATTCATAAAAAGAGGCATTTATTAATTATTTTTGGGATGGCAGCGGTGGTGTTGCTGCTGACGCTGGGATATACGGTGGTTGGCAACGCCGAGGCCTCCCCTGAAGTGACTGAAAGCAAAACGCTTCCCAAATCACTCATCGGCCACTGGTACTTTTACGACCGGGCCCGTGATAAATTTAGCCAGCTTGCCGTTACAAAGCATTCGGTCAAGATTGGCAAGCAACGGGTTGCTGGTAAAAACCTGACTGTCGATAAGATTCACATGGCTAATCATTACCAATATTCCTTTACCGATAAGCGCCATCAGAACGCTTGCTTTGCGGTTTACCATCCGGCTAAAGCAAAGGTCGCGGGCAAAAATCATCGGGCTATTTTGATGAACGGTCGTTACGTTTACTTACCCTTTAAAACAACCGCAACTGCCGTGGCGTCCAAGGCGGACCGTTATTAATGGTTGGCTGCATCAGGGAACGTACGCATTAGGGATGCCGAGAAAGCATCCTATAATTGGAACTTTCTAATTGAAACGGGTCCTTCATCGTCCTATCATGGAAATTGACGATGGTAATCGTTGAGGGAGGAATAGTGAATTGCAAAGACATATCTATGATTGTCAACAAGGTTGCCCAGTTGAAAGCACATTACAGATTATTTCGGGTAAGTGGAAGAGTGTCATTATTTACCATCTACTCGATGGCACGAAGCGATTTAACGATCTCGAAAAGCTCATGAGTGACTGCTCCAGAAGAATGCTGTCACTTCAACTCAAGGAGTTGTTAGCCGACGGGGTCATTTCCAAGGAAGTTTTTCCATCCGTTCCTGTAAAGACGACGTATTCGTTAACTGAATTTGGCAGAACCCTCGAGCCGGTCATCTCATCGATGGAACAGTGGGGGATCATGTACAATCAGCTTCATCGAAGCCAAGCATCGGTTTCGGAAGTGCAAAAGTAGCGATTTACTCGCTAACGAACTAAAAATAAAATGACCAATCATACTGCGATTTCCCGTTGAACTTTGACGGGGAATTTTTTTGACCATATGGATTTAAAAATAAAAGATGTTGGCGGGCCTCAACAACTTGGTTTGTGGCTATAATGTGATTAAACCAAAACTGTTTTAGAAGGAGCCATTATCTTGATTAAATATAAATACGACGTTCAGTGCCTGATTGACGGTCATGATCTGGACGAAAACGCGATTGACGCCCACATTAAGGCGAATTTTGAAGGGGACAGTCTGATTGCAGTTGGCGATGACAGCTTGATTAAAATTCACTTTCACACCAACAAGCCCTGGGAAATCTTGGAATACTGTGCCTCATTAGGTGAAATCTTCGACATTGTCGTTGAAGATATGGATCGGCAGGCTCGGGGGTTGAAGGGATAAACAAACGCAAGTTGAACGGCCTTTGATATGGCAATTCGGCTTGTGTGCCGATTTGGCACCGTTACAGTCACGCATTCAGCGGCAGTCAGCAATCATTAGTTTGATTGTTGGCTGCTTTTGGTTTGTCAAAATCGCAAACCTGGTTTCTGATTTGGTGTGCTTTCCCTTTCCGCCAAAATGGGTTGACATTGGCGGGATTTTCGTTCGTTGCCGGTGGTTAGGTGAAATGATGTGCTATATTGGGATTGCCCAGGGCCTTGCGGTTTGCGGTGTTGATTATGGGGATGATTGATTTCCATAAAGATTAAGATGAACATGATACAATTATCATAACTTCAATTTGATTAAGACAATGAGCGCTTTAAAATAAGGAGGAATCCCGTGTTAGCGATTAATAACGTCACAAAGCAGTTTGGAACGGTTAAGGCACTTAATGGTGTGACCTTTGACGTTCCGGACGGCCAAATTACAGGGTTGATCGGCCAAAATGGGGCTGGAAAATCCACGACCTTTCACAGCATCCTGAATTTCTTGAACTATGAGGGCGAAATTACTTGGGATGGGCAGCCAATCACTGAAAATGACTTTGATAACATCGGCTATTTGCCGGAAGAACGGAGCCTGATGGCTAAACTCACCGTTGAGCAGCAGATCGTATATTTAGCCCGTTTGAAAAATAAACCCGCCAAAATCATTCGACCCCAGATTGACGAGTGGATGACCAAGTTTGCGGTAAAGGGGCAAAAGACCGATAAGATTAAGAGCTTATCCAAAGGAAACCAGCAGAAGGTTCAGCTGATTTGCACCCTAATTCACCAGCCCAAGTTAATCATTTTGGACGAACCGTTCAGTGGCCTTGATCCGGTGAATGCGGATTTGTTGAAGCGAGCGATTCTTGAGGCCCGCAGACAGGGCGCCGCAATTATCTTTTCCAGTCATGATATGGCGAACGTTGAGAGCATTTGCGATCGACTGGTGATGCTGAAAACGGGTAATGTGGTCCTAAATGGTGCCCTTGGGGAAGTTCGGGAATCCTTTGGCAGGTCGGAATTATACGTGACGACGGATTGGCAGGAAGGCCAACTCGCTGAATTATCCCACGTTACCAACGTCACGCATTTGCGGGATCATCGGTACTTGCTTCATTTGGATGATCCGGCAGCCGGTCGGGATATTTTTGACCGATTAACTGGCGGCCACTATATCGAAGAATTTAGTCAGCAGCCCCCAACTCTGGATGAAATCTTTCGGTTAAAGGCGGTGACAAATCATGAATAAGACGTGGATTGTCGCCCTGGAGACCTACTTGCGTCAGGTTAAATCATGGAGCTTCGTGATGCTGGTGGTTTCGCCATTTCTACTTCTGGCCGTGTCATTGGGAGTGGGATACTTTAGCGGTAGCTCAAATACCAATTCCCAGCGGATTGCCGTGATTTCGGATCAGCCGCAATTACGGGCTGCGTTTATCAAGGACAATCAAGCCGATGTTAGTCGTGATGTCACAACGGTTGCCGCTGCTAAAAAGCGGGTAGCCAACGATAAGCTGGCCGGTTATTTGAAATTATCGGCCGATTCAAGGCGGGTAACCGGGCGATATTACTCACAAAATTCCATTTCCAGTTCAATGGAAACCAGCGTGAAGGGATTTCTCAACAAGACCCAGCAGACCCTCAATCTGCAGAATGCCAAGCTTAAGACCACTCAGTTAAAGGCCTTGAGTCAGCAGCCCGTATTTAAGCAGCACATTCACAAGACTTCGGGAAGTAGTGATATTGCAAAGATTGCCTCATTTTGGATTCTGGTATTTGTGATTTATATGGTGCTGTTAACCTACTCGTCAATCACCGCCCAGGAAATTGCTTCGGAGAAGGGGACCAAAATTATGGAGATCATTTTCTCCAGTACCAAAGCGTCGAAGTACTTTATTGGCAAAATTACCGGCGTCATGATGGTGATTTTGACGCAAATCCTGATTTACTTGGTCGGCGGGGCCGCCTTTTATTTGGGCCTTAATCAAATTGACACCTTCAGGAAGCTTTTTGATCAGTATCGTTACCTGATTCAGCCGGTTATTGGCAATTTATTGAACGTTAATCTGCTGTATCTGTTCCTTGGGGTGATCATTTACACGATTGTGTCTGCGTTTAGCGGGGCGTTGGTTGCTAAGGCAGAAGATGCACCAAAGGCGGCTCAACCAGCGATTTATTTGGGGATGACGGCGTTCTTCTTAACCTTCCCGTTCCAAAGTAATCCGACCGGGCTAATCGTCAAAGTGTTATCGTACATCCCGTTCTTCTCGTCGTACTTCATGCCGCTGCGGGTGATCTATCATCAAGCCAGTCCACTGGAAATCAGCTTGTCCCTATTAATTCTGATTTTAACGATTGGGTTGCTGGCTTGGTACATCAGCCGAATTTACGAGGGCCTGATTTTACAGACCGACGACAGCAGTTTTTGGAAACGCTTAAAGCGAGGCCTGACGTATCAAAACTAGAAAACATTAAATTTTGATTTTTCTGGAAATTCTCCTAAAATCTCACGGCGATAACTGGTATGATGAGTATAAATAGATCCGCGGATTCTGAGCGGCTATAACTGATCTCAAAAAATGATAGATTGCGAGGGATTTTTATGAAAATTTCAGTTCAAGGCAATTTGGAAACAAAACCGCTGGTCGGCAGCTATGCCGAAGTTGAGAAGAAGATCATCGCAGAGTTGGATAAGGCGCAGGTAAAGGACGGCAAGAAGCCGCTCTCGAAGATTTCGGAAGAAGTCGTGATTGAACCGTACCGAGATGGCGCGTATCCATACCACGCAATGTTGTCGGAGGCGGCCAAGATGTACGATCTATCACCAGAGATTCAAAAGGATGCGACGGTGTCGGAAGAGTAAAGAGTGCGACGAGACCCGGGTGGCACGGTATCTTAAGCAGGGAAACTGGAAATCCTGGTTTTGGATTTTTGGTTTTCCTGCTTAAGATGTTAGTGCCAGGGTCGTCGGAGCACGTTTCCACTATGTAGCAGGAGAGCCACCGGAAATCCCGGGTTTGGATTTTTAGCTTTTTATCCTTAGATGTTAGCGGCAGGCCCGTCGCCCCTAAAGGGACTCGCCAGCGCTTTCAGCGCGGGCTTCGGAGCACGTTTCCACTATGTAGCAGGCGACCTACCGAAAACCCTGGTCTTGGGTTTTTGTCATTTCACCTTTAGATGTACTGCCGGCACCGTCGCCCTAAAGGGACTCACCACCGCTTTCAGCGCGGACTACTTTGAAGCATAGCCTGAAAGTAACGTTTTCCACGCCCACTCTCATAAAATTAAAATCAAATGAAAGGGATAATCTCCGTGTCAATAGGGATTATCCCTTAATTATCTTATACTATCATCAAATAAATTTAATTAATTGCCATTTTCTTATTTACATTTAATATATTCTCTGCTAAGATGAAACCATCTTATGAAAAGAGGAACCCGAATGATGAAACAAGCCAATTTAACTGAAAACTTAAACAGCTCGATTATCCGCATTATTATTAATACTGCGGGCTAATTAGAGTGCCCGCAAGCAGATTGCGGGCAGGATTGGCATGAGAAACACCAAGGACTGCTACCACAGTTCTTGGTGTTTTTTTATATCTTAAGTGTAACCCGGGTTCACCTTAGGAGGTGATTCATGAAAACGGAATGAAAATAGTGTCCATAGCTTCAGAAAGTGATCGTTAATTCATAACCAATTAAATTTATAGGAGAGTGATTTTTTTATGGAAGATACGCCTACGACAGCAGTTGATTCCCAAGCTGAATCAACTGAAGATTTACAAAGAGATCCGGTGCGAACAGTCATCCTGGCCTCGATGATTGGAACCGCCATTGAATTTTTTGATTTTTACGCATATGGTACCGCGGCAGCTACATACTTTCCAACGGTATTTTTCCCGAAAGTGACCCCAGCTATTGCCCTTATTTTAAGTCTATTGACATTCGGGGTTGCCTTTGTGGCCCGACCACTGGGTTCCTTAATATTTGGCCACTTCGGTGATAAACTCGGAAGAAAGAAAACATTGGTTGTTTCATTACTGACAATGGGAACCGCGACGGTTGTCATTGGCGTTTTGCCAAGTTACGCAACTTTAGGACTTCTTGCCGTGCTTCTGCTTTGCCTCGCCCGATTTATTCAAGGGATTGGTCTTGGCGGTGAATGGTCTGGTGCCGTTCTGGTTGCGACTGAAAACGCCCCCGCTAATAAACGGGCACTCTATGGCGCCTTTCCTGAACTTGGTGCGCCAATTGGTTTCTTCTTAAGTAACGGTTTGTACTTTGTCCTTGAATCAACCCTGAAGCCTGCTCAAATGCAAGCATTCGGCTGGCGGATCCCGTTCCTGGCTTCAGCTGTATTGGTTGTTATTGGCTTGGTTGTTCGGGAAAAGATGCAGGAAACGCCACTATTCCGTTTGGCAATGGATCAGTCAAAGGTTCAAAAGTCACCATTGGCTGAAGTATTCAAACATAATTGGGCATCAATCCTCAAAGGAACCTTCATCATGGGGGTTGCCTATACCTTCTTCTACCTATTAACAACGTGGTCACTGAGTTACGTGACCGTTGCAATGAACCTGCCAACCAAAGAATGGCTGTTAATGCTCATGCTTGGGGTTGTCTTGTTCGGTGCCATGATTGTCGTTGCATCCTTGTTTGCTGACCGGCTTGGCCGGAAGGGCGTTCTGGTTACCGGGACGGTCATGATCATTGCATTTGCCCTCGCATTTCCATTCTTCCTTCAAGGAAAGGGAAACGTCGGCGGCGGCATCTTCTTCATTTTCGTCGGCTTCTTCATCTATGGGATTATCTATGGCCCAGTCGGTGCTTTATTGCCAGAATTGTTCCCAACCGCAACCCGTTACTCTGGTTCCGGAATTGCTTACAATTTAGCAGCCATCATCGGGGCAGCCTTTGCGCCAACCATCGCGTCATTCTTGGTTGATCGTTATGGGATTCACTCCGTTGGCTTCTACTTGGCATTAATGGCAGCTATTTCACTGGTAGCGCTGTTGACGACAAAGGAAACCAAGTCGATTGATTATACTAAATAATTTTGAATGAGTACAAAAAAACCAACTCGCTGCTGAGTTGGCCAGACTGAAGACAAAGTCCTCCAAATACG
>NZ_AZFZ01000085.1 GCF_001435895.1 Lentilactobacillus parafarraginis DSM 18390 = JCM 14109
CTCAATTTAGATCTCAAACAGTTTCTAAGGGGGCATAGTTGCGAGAATCTGACTTTCAAGTTTCATGAACCGATAAAATAAAAAGGGGATGAAATCGCTTGTTGCTTGAGTTTTTAATTGTTTGCCCGCTGGTATTTCTTGCCGGGTTTGTGGATGCGATCGGTGGCGGTGGTGGGTTAATTTCACTACCGGCTTATTTGATGGCGGGAATTCCAGCTCACTTCGCTGTTGGGACGAATAAATTATCGTCAGCAATGGGCACCACCATCTCCACGCTTGAATTTGCCCGCAGTGGTTACATTCGCGTGAAGCTGGCCTTCTTTTCGGTCGTAGCAGCTGTCATCGGCTCATCCTTGGGGGCTCGATTGGCATTACATATTAGTGATCAGTATTTCCGCCTTATTTTATTGGTCATTCTGCCAGCAACTGCCCTTTACTTGTTGCTAAATCGGCACGCTTTAAATTCTAAATTAGCGGATTCTCAATTAACGGGAACTCAATTTCTGATCACCCTGGGAATTTCACTGGGGCTGGGTGCTTACGATGGCTTCTATGGACCGGGTACGGGGACCTTTTTACTGATCACATTAACCGGCCTTGCTCATCTACCAATTAATCTGGCTGCCGGCAACACTAAGGTAATCAATTTAACAACAAACATTACGGCGTTGATGGTATTCCTATTAAGCGGTAAGGTCATCATGTTATTGGGCCTGACAGCAGGAATCTTTAGTATCATTGGTAACTTTCTTGGCGCCAGTTATTACAAACGCTTTGGCAGCAAGATTGCTCGACCAATTATTATTGTGGTGCTGATTATTTTCTTAGGTAAAACGATTTGGGATTTGGTTGGGTGATTTGAAGCTCGTGATTGAGCCGTCAGCCCATTTAAACCCGTAATTGAATTGAAAACGAGAGTGGGAAAGGCGATTTGATCCCAGAATTTAAGTGAAAAAAGTAATGCATTCTTGTTTTGAAGTGAATGCATTACTTTTTTGCTTAAATGGCGGGGATTAGCCGTTTGTCACAGTTATTATTGTCGATTTTCATTGATTGTTGACCGTTTCTTGGGGCGCAGGATCTTTAGTGATCAGCAATCCCAATAATATGACAGAGTTCAAGAGAATTCCCGTTAACATAATTGATTCAGCGAGTTGGCTCAGATAGAACGTGCCAACAATAACCCCACAAATGAAAATGATAATGTTAATTCCATAGTGACAAATTTTGAAGCCGATCTCTTTCTGGGGATTTTGGATGAAATCAGAAATCAAATTGCCAAAATTTTTGATGTTTCCAGTCATGATCCCATTATTGACTGAAGTTTTGCCAATATGGTTGAAGATTGTCAATTCATAACTTGCAAAGAAGCCGAGTGTTATGAGTAGTAAACTGGTGGCTGACGGTAAAGCTTCTTCAATCAGGAGGATTATTCCTGAAATTACAATGCTAATGACCGTAAAGAAGCGGAGTTGGTTCAAAGGGGATATTTCCAAAGATTTTTTTAAATATTTGCGAATAAGCTGGGCAAAAATTGCGCCAACTAAAAATCCAGCAAAAACTGGAATGTGAATGCTTGCCTTTTGGAATCCCTCTTTAACTAGGGCAATTCCAAAGATGACTAAATTTCCTGTTTGCGCACTGGCAAAGGTGCCATTAAATGTGTTGAACGTGTATGCATCTATCATTCCCATGAACAATGTCTGGCTCATTGTGAGGATGCTTGTCTGGATTGTTATTTTATTCATCATTCAACATCCCACCCTTAAGCTTAGTCGCCAATGATAATAGTGAGCGATCCGTATTTACGCCAGAAATGATCGAAATACTATAATCCTTTCCTGATTGACTAATCGGGATGGCAACCTGTGGAGTCCCAGCCATGCCTGCGATTGTTGTTAATTTCTGAGTTTGAGCGCGAAGCCTTTCAATTTTTTTAAAGTCCTCGTTTTTGTTTGGGGCAGTGCTGCTGGTAGTTGGTAATATCAAGATCGCTTGATTTGTCAGCAAGCCGTTTAATAGTTTGGCAAATTTAGTTTTAGTTTCAATTGCTTCCTTTAAGCCGATATCTGATTTGACCGCTTTTGCAAAAGCAAAATGATCGGCAATATCAGGTCCAATATCTTGGGGATGTTTCGAAATCCATTTACCGTAATTTGACCATGCCTGAAATCCTTGAATTCTTTTAAACGCATTGTATAAAAGGTCAAGTGAAAAATTGACCGGTTGAAAACGGGTCTTTTGGATTCCTAATGACTTACCAATGCGCCCTAATTCTTGCTGGTACTCGGCGCCTAGGGACTGCGTTATTGAATTATCCAGATAATAAATTTTTTTCAAATCCAAACGAACGTTGCCTGAATAAAGGACTTGACCCACTTTTTTGAGGATTGAAGAACTTTTTGTCAGGACGCCAACTGTATCAAAACTCGTGGCCAATGGTGCAATTCCAGCGAGCATTGAGAGATCATGGGATGGCCGGAAACCGTAGATTCCACAATAACTGGCAGGTACGCGAACTGAACCCCCTGTGTCCGTTCCCAACGCAAAGTCGACTAATCCGGATGAGACTGCAGAGGCAGATCCGGAACTTGAACCGCCAGTGAAACAATCGGGATGTTTTGGATTAAGCGGGTCCCCGTAGTGATAGTTACTGCCCTTGATCGAGAACATGAACTCATCGCTAACTGTAATTCCGTCGAGAGTGGCGCCGTTGTTCAGAAGTTTGGTGATGGCAATCGCATTTGACTTAGCGGGTTGATGGGTAGCTGTCCAAGTGGGGTTACCCAATCCGGTGATGTGACCGGTGACTGCCATGACATCTTTGACCGAGAAGGCAAGGCCATTTAGGATCCCGGTGCTTTCTGGGGCAATCATAAGTTGAGAATCGATGTACGGTGAATTCATTGTGAGCATTTTTATCGCCTCTTAATTAAAAATTGGTCTTCTAATTGTTCATACATTTTTGCATAAATATCTGGGCGGAAATCCGTTTGACCTTTAAGCAATGGATTTCCTTTGTAAATATAACGAGATGCCAACGACAAATCGATGGTGGTAATGTTGACTTTGGTTTGATTAGCTTGATCATCTGTATATTTGCCACCAATGTAATAATGGGCTTCCAACGTATCTTGACCAGGCCCAACAACACTACTGCCTCCCCAAAAGTCATTGTAGAGATCTTTGCCACCAAGGTTGGCAGATGCGACAAAAATACAATCTCTGATGACACCTGCTTCAATATTGGTGTTGGCTAAATATTTACCCCGAATCTTAGCGGTAGCGGTGATGTTGATATACAATCGGCAGCCTTCAGCGGCATAGTAACGCATTAGTTCTGGGAATGCCCAAGTATCAAAGCAAATGGCACAGCCAACCGGTCCCCAGGGCGTTTGAATAATCAAAGGGGAATCTCCGCGAGCAGCCCAATGGGGTTCGAGACCGGGCAGATGCATTTTTCGATAGGTCCCAAGCAACCCCTCTGGCCCAAAGACAGCCATTGAGTTGTAAATCCTGCGGGTGGGAAAGTCCCGTTCCGGCATACCAACAAAAGCATAAATGCCATATTTACGGGTTACCTCGGCAATCCGATCTGTTGAAGGTCCGGGAACAATTTCAGCTTCCTGAAACTGCATTTTGTCTTTCAATTGTTTTTCAGGTTGGTCATCATAACCAGTGAGCGCCATTTCCGGCAATAGGACAAAATCTGCACCTCGTTTGGCACTACTTTCAATTAAGCCAACGATCCGATTTAAATTTTCTTCTTTTTTACCCCATAGGGCGTGAAATGTAATTACGGCAATGTTTGCAATATCTTTCATAGTCTATGCCTCTTTCTTTGTAGTCAAAGTTGCGTCTTTTGTGAATAGGAAGCCAATCGCACCAATTAGTAGTAAAACGGCGCCAAGATAGAAACCAACGGTCATACTACCGAATTGATCTGAGATCCAACCAGTGAAGTATGGTGCCAGAATTGAACCAGACATGCCAACAAAATTGAAAGCTGATAATGTTGTGGAAAGGCGGGTCTTGCCAGCTTGCTTGGTGACGAAAGATACCAGTATTGGGTCAATTGCCAATTTGCCGGTTAAACCGTAAACGATCAGTGCAATGATCAAAGTTGTTCGGCTTTGGGTGAAGCCAACGACCAATAAGGAAGTTACGGCCAGAGGAACTAATAGCCATACTAATGCTTTAGCGTGATTGAATTTGTCATAAATCTTTGCAAATACCAACGCCCCAGGAATGGATGCCCAAGGAACTAACGATGAAATAAAGCCGACGGAAGTGCCTTTGAACCCCCGTTCTACCTGAAGAAATTGTGGCAGCCAGGTTAAGACAACGAAGTATGCATAAATTGAGCAGAAGCATAGGAAGAAGGTTAAGATCAGGTTTCGGTTGGTAAAGATTTCGCGGATTTGATGATTGGATTGGCTGGCTGAATTACCCTTCAATATGGGTGAGCTTGAATCGTTTTCCGTGTGAACGTGTTCCTTTAGGGTAAGAAATAATAGACCAACAATCATCGTGGGGATTGCAATAATCAAAAATGGGGTGCTCCAGTGTTGGTGATGTTGTAATACTAAGTAACTGGAGAGTAGGTAACCGCCAGATGAACCAAAAGCCATTCCAGAATTAATAATGGCGGTTCCCAGTGTTAACTTGGATAGTGGAATTGCCTCACCTGAAAGGGCATATTGGGGACCGTAGTAACTTCCTTCACCAAGCCCGGCAGTGGCTCTGACGATTAAGAACATGCCAAATGAAGCAACAATTCCAGAAAATAATGTCATTAAACCGAATAGGAGAAAGCCAATGGTGATCATTGTTTTCCTACCAACCTTTTCTGCAAGTATCCCAAAGGGCATTTGAGATAGGGCATATGTTAGAAAGAAAATACTATTAATCAGTCCCAGCTGGGCATCATTAATATGAAAGGCGGCAGCGATTTGTGGCATTACCGGGTTTAAGATGGTCCGATCTGCGTATATTAGTACCCAGCCAACAAAACAGAGGGCAACAACTTTCCACCAATAACGTTCTGAGACAAGCGAGCTTTTGGTTGCGGGATTGTTCAGTGGGAGTTCCGGCTGAATAATTTTTTCTGATTTTTCCATAAATAAGCCTCCATTCATTAAAAAAACATTTCATCAACTAAGAAATAATGTTATATTATGTAACATATACTAAGCTAATTCTTAGAAATTAAAAGGACATAACGAGATAAAAAAAGATTGGTTTTTCTCCTAATGTGATAAAACGTAACATTTACTATGGAGGCGTTGTGGATGGTGTTACTAGAATCTCTACTCAGCGAGTTACCAGATGATTGTTTTCAATGGTTAAACAAGGGTAACAATGGAACAAATGATGTAACGGAAGTAATGGTGATGGCAACTCCAGACATTAATAACTGGATTGTCCCCGGAGAATTAGTGCTAACCAGCTTATTTGGATTAAGTGACGCTGAGCAGGAAAGCTTAGTGACTGGATTAAGGCGTAACCGATCAACTGGACTGATTGTAAAGAAAAATGACTATCTTGCCGATGTGCCGAAACAAGTGATTGAATACAGTAAAAAGAATGATTTGCCGCTATTAGAGTTAAGAAATATCACATACCGTGAGGTGATTAAGAAATTTGACCACTTAAAGTCTCTGGATTTGGCCAGCAGGGAAAAGTTTGTTGATCCACAGCTTGAAAAGGATATTCAAGAAACCTTTCGAGGGGAAAATAATCCTGAGGGGTTGTATCGACTGAGACAACGCTTAAAGTTATCAGTTTCGGGAAAAGTTCGAGTTATCATGACCCAGCAAAAGGATTTTCCTGGTGAAGAATTCAAACAATTAGTGAATGCCAGTGAAACATTTATTGTCAACTGCGCCATTGGCTTTATCGATCATAATTTAGTGATTTTGGCCAATGACCGTTCTGAATTACAAGAGTTTAAACATAACGTGTCAGAAAAGCTTCCAAACTGTCAATTGTTAAGTAGTTCCTTAACTTCATTGAAGGAGCTACATGAAGTCTATCGGCAAATGATGAACATGAGAAAGTTGGTTAACACCGATCATTTGAAAGCCCCGTTTATTTCGATTGACAGTTTAGGTGTTGATAAGCTCTTTATTAGCCAAAGTTCAAGATTTTTAGAAAAAGTATTAGTTAACAGCCAGCTGAAATTATTACAAACCCAACAGCCGGTATTATTTGAATCACTCAGAGCATACTTCCTCACCAATCAGAATATTACCCAGGCGGCTAAGCGGCTTTTCATTCATCCCAAATCATTAGCCTATCGACTTCATAAAGTTGAACAGATTCTGGACGTTAATTTAAATGATGCCGATCAGTCGCTTTACCTCAATTTAACGACAAAGTTTTTAGCACTAAGGCGCGCTGGCTTTTATGTATAAACAGGCGAAGGATTGGCAGCTTTCGATATTTCGGGAGAAAAATACTTCTGGTCTGCAAATCTTGGTTTATTTGGGTAATGAACAAAAATGTTGTATGATAAAGCCACCTTGGCAGGGGCATTGAACCATTTGTGCTCAAAAAACAGGCAATCATTTACAAAGTGACTGTCTGTTTTTTTCGTCTAATTGTTTTACATTAGTTTTGTTAGTTGATATCATTTATAGGAACAAAATAACTTGGGGTGCCAATTTTGGCTGAGATGATACTCGTTGAACCTGATCTGGTTAGTACCAGCGAAGGGAAAAAGTTTGCTGCTATCTGTTACTTTTGATAGTAGCTAAATCTATGCAATCATTGATTTGATTTTTCTCTCAAAATTGGTTCCCCATGAACAATGGAGGACCATTTTTATGCGTAAATTTTCATTGAAAGATGTCATTACGTTGACATGTAAAAGGCACCCGTAAAATGTAGGAAAA
>NZ_AZFZ01000086.1 GCF_001435895.1 Lentilactobacillus parafarraginis DSM 18390 = JCM 14109
ATCAAACAAATTTCAAGTTTTATCAAGCTGATAACGTTTATGGGGCCTTGTTCTTCCAGTTTCCAAAAGTATTGATGTATAGCCAGCAATATCGAGGATTAAGTGATGCCGCTAAGCTAGCTTACATGGTACTAAAAGACCGGCTAGAGTATTCTTTACGCAATCACTGGATTGATGAGGAAGGGCACGTCTACTTTATTTTTACCAATCAAGAACTTAAAGATTTATTCGACTGCTCAAATGATAAGTTAGCAGCCGTGAAAAAAGACTTGGAACGTGCAGGACTACTTTATCAAAAAGCCATGCATTTCAATCCCAAAACTGGCAAAAACGAACCCAATCGACTTTACCTGGCCGAACTAGATATGCAGTCAACTGACGTCTATTTACGCGGTGAATATGCTCAAAAAGAGCCGCAAACCCTTGCTACGAGCGAAAATCCGAAAATCGGACGTTCGCGGGAGACCGCTCAAACCCTTGCTACGAGCGAAAATCCGAAAATCGGACGTTCGCGAAAGTTCGTTGACGACACCCCGCAAACCCTTGCTACGAGCGAAAATCCGAAAATCGGACACGATCTAGATAAAGAACTTAAAGAAAGAGATACTAATAGATACAATATAGATACTCAAAAGTTGGACTTTTCCACAGCCCAATTCTCACCAGCAGAACTAGAAAAGCAAAACAAGGATTTGGTGAACCATGCTAATGACTTCTTAACTGATGAAGACAGTGGGCTCCCCGTTTTCTTAGAACCCGAAGCCGTGCAATTACTTAGCTTCTGGTGCCGAACTCCACAACAAATGCGCCGGTTCATTGGCATTATCTTAAATGCTAAGTACCGAGTTGAGAAGGATCATCAGGACATTGGCGTTCTAATCCCACTAGACGATGAAGAACTAAAATCTTTGATGACTAAAGCCTTGAGACGCTACTTTAACGCCCTAAGAAGCAATGAAAAGCATATAAAGAACGTGGAAAACTACTTGTACGGCACCATGCAAAACCTATTTGGTGTTTGGTGGAATAAAAAAGCCAACGCTAAATATCAAGCTGAACATCCTGAAACAGGTCAGCATCAAGCAGCCCTCTTTAATTAGCTCTAAAATCGCCGATAAGCAATTTTAGCGGTTACCCGTATATTTATATTAAAAGAGTGATAAAACTGCTTATACGAATAATCAGCGAGCAATTTTAACCGGCTTAGCCAACTCGAATCATCGGGCTAATCATTTTAACTGATCACTGATTGACTAGTTTAGCTTAAAAATGCGCTTAGCAGTCTCCAGGGGGAACTATGCTCTTTTTTAGCTACATGAATTAGCGAGAATAGTTTTTTATATTGATTAAACTGAGCATGAGCAACTTGTTCTAGGAGGCGTGGCTTTATGAGCAAAAAGATTTGGATTGTTATTTTTCGCTATTTATTGGCAATTGGGTTATTTGCTATTTATTATGCAGTGTTTGAAAATCAAAATCATGATTTAATTGAGACTGTTTTTGCTGTTGCTGTCGGTGTTGGGATTGCTACTTTTCCCGTTAAGAAAGAGGATAAAGACAAGAAATAGTTTAGGAAATATATAGGCTTAATGTTCTTGTAAAAAGATACTTATCTGGCTATTTTTTAGTGTACCTCATGTTGCTAATTGTTTTAATTATCTAGTTAAAATTAATAACGAATCAATGAGAGCTATTATGGCTAAGGAGTGTGTTTAAAGCAGGCCTAGTTAATGAAACTAGATAAAGAACACTAAAATTAGTGGTGGGTAATCAGCAGACCGAGTGAAACGAGGTCAATGCGCACTTATACATAGAATAAATTCTATGTTCTTATCCTAAATATTTGTATTAGATTTCGCTATGCTCAAACTGTAAAAATTCTAAAGAGCATAAAGGGACTGTGCATTTTTTACAAAATTAAGCCGTTTTGTAAAAAGATGAGCCGACAGTGTCGGCGTCCAAGCCCTTACGACAACTGCAATATTTAGTCCTAGGAAAATGCTACAGTTGTTTCTTGTAATATTTGTGCAGAATAGGGGAGTGTGTAGCAAAATCCTAGGACGTTTAAGTTGATTAAATGTTATTAAATTGGGATTCTTAATTTTTGAAAAAGCATCCTAGGATTTTCCTAGCATAGATTCAGTTCAAGTGCTTAAACACTTTTGAACTTAATTTTTGTACTATGTGGCAACTAAAACTGGGGACTGATTGGTAATCAATGGACGTAAGGAAAAAAGTCGCTTGACAGATCCAAACACGCGTTCGTGTAATTTAAGCAAACGTGTGTTCTTGAACAAAGGCTAGGTGAAGATAATGTTTCCAACTAATCAATCAACTTTAATCGATGATCGAGCCACTGAACGAGCTACCAAAGATTTTTTAATGAATTATCAACGATGGCAATTTCAACTCAACAAAGCTATTTTATTATTGCAACAACCGCAATTAGATAATCGACAGCTGGTTCAGAGGCGTTACCAGAAGGCACTCAAAGAATGTCATTTACGGGAACAGCTATTACAGGTACTAGGCAAGTTAGGCCCACACGAGGCGTTTGCTGCCGATTTATTAAGAGCTCGTTTTTTAAAACGCTGGTCGACTTCAAAAACAAGTCAATTTCTTGCTCAGAAATACGACTTGGATTATTTGGCTGATCGAACCTTTTTTCGTGATCAGAAGCAAGCATTATGGAAATTTGCTGGAGTTTGTCCGCAAAATCTGTTGGTAAAAAAGCTATGAGATGAATGGCAGTGATTTGGCAGTAAAGTGGCAGCAACATGGCAGTTTTTCGTGAGAAAACTGCTTTACACTATAACTATCAAATCGATTTGATAAACAAGAATTCCGGAATTGTGGTGGTTAAAAAATAAAGAAAGAAGTCTTTAAAATGGCACAACCAGCCTATTTAAAATATCGTCTATTAAATCTCCCATCCGCTAACGTGGTTCAGAAAGTTTATGTCGGTGCAACTTATGTTTACGCTTTACAACTAATTAATGATAATACTAATGTGGTTATTTCTCGAATTCCCAAAACCAATGTTACCAACACCTATGACTTAGATTTTTCTTCTGGTGAGCAAATGTATCTTAATAACTTTGGTCATGGTCAAACCTGGGAATATTTTAGTCATAATGGTGAGGATTATTGGTGGGTAGTTACTAAACCTAATGGTGGATCAGAAAATTGGGGAACTCAATTAGCTCGGGTTCAGTATAGTCCTAATACTTCAACGGATACGCCTTATAACGGGAATACTAGTGTGACTCGCTTGGCCTTATTGAATCATGCCACTTTGGATGGTAGTTCGTATGGCACACTTGAACGAGTTGAGGGAGCACTGTCCAGTGATCGAGCCACTTTATTAATTGCGGGTCTTGATACGAATGGTACCTCACATTTTACTTTATACGATAACGAAGCCTTGAACAACGCTATGGACAAAGTAGATGCTGATCATGGCTACGTTCGCTTGGATGAAGCTACCAGTATGCTTTCTACTGGTGTAACAACTCCGTATTATTCAATTGCTAACTTCCGAAGTGCTTTAACGAGTTCTTCAATTCAAGGCTATGATCTGTCGAACAGCTATGCCGTATACGTTTCTAGCGGTCAAGCTGCCAGTGACAATCATCCGACTCAAGATACTCCTGGAGTAACTAAATTTACTTGGGGGCATACAACTGGAACTCAGGTTGAGTTAAGAAACACCAATTGGGCAGACCAAAATATCGAAACCGAAGGAATTCAAATTGGATCTTCGGATTTGTATATTGGCATTTCCTACCATGATCTTCCTTATGCTACAAAAACCTTGGAAAATAGAGTTTATACGGCTGATAAAAGCTTTTGGGATTAAAGTTATTCAAAATCGATTTTAAAAAACGAAAGATTCTTGTAAAATTAATCTTTAAAACGTTGATTTTACAAGAATCTTTCTTTTTTTAATTAGCACTCCCCCTAAAAAGGATACTAATGTCATTTTTAGCTAGCTGGGGCAATTAGCAGAATAAAAGCTCCTCCGTAAGCAGCAGAAGTAATAGGCAAAGCTTTAACAGCAATCTTCCAACCATTAAAGTCAGTCAAGTTTTTTCCTTTAATCAAATTATATTCATCGGTATCTCGTTGATCAAAATTAGTTAAAGCATTAGTTATTTGTTCTTTAGCATAATCTTTGTAACTTAAATCACCATTTATTAATTCCTTAGACACCGTACTATTTGATGGTCCAGCGATAGATAGTAAGACAAAACGGTTTTGTTCAGACGGATCCAGCATGGATTGGTAGTCATTATAGCTATCAATACTAACATTTTTATTAGCGATAGTTTGTAGTTGTGAGTCAGGAGTAGCTCCTGTAAATAAATCCATAATTGTGGATTCCGCAGCTGTTGTAGAATTAGTGACGATTGGATTAATTCCCTTAGTTAAATAACCACGCCAAATGTAACCACTGACTTTGTCATTACCACTGGTGACAGCGTAATAAATCGCTGATTTCCCATTATGTTTCATTTGCACGCTCTTGGAAAGGTACCAAGTGGTCTTCGGGTAATTTTTTAAATTATGGAGTTTTGTTGTGTGATATTTGCTCCATAAATAAACGGATGATTTTCCTGCATAATAAAATGGTTGTGGATTCGGATAGGTCTTAGTTTTCCCCCATGTATACGTGGTACTAGCCTGTACCGATAAGGTTGACTGATTATTTAAAAAGCCTACGCCACCCGCTAAAGCTCCTAAGGTTAAGGCGGTTAAAATGATTTTTTTCATGATTTCTTCCTCCATTAATGGTAATCATTGTTTCATTTAACAGTATAACCGGTTAACCTACTTCAACCAACTGAACCGCTTAATTTAACTCTGCTGTAACTTGGCAGCCTAACCTAATAGATCTCTACTCAAAATCAACTCTTCAGACAAGCTGCGGAACACTTATTTGTTACTAGCAAAAATCAGCATCTTTAGTGATTACATTAGGGTAGACCTTAATGTTATTTCTTTAATCTATGCATTTTCAAATTAGAGATATCTGCACCAACGTAGACGTGACCATGTTTAGTATATAAGGTACAAAAATTTTCTTTGGGATTATACATATAGAAACGTTTTGAACTTTTATCTAAACTTTTATTTTTAGCAACAATAAAATGAAGAAAGCCATTTTTTTCATTCCATGTTATTGATTTATTTGTTTCATAATCATCTTTGTAATAAATAGTATGCCGATTTTTAACGTACATTAAAACGTATCTATGACCATATAAATGATTATCCCAAATTCCTAGATAGTGTGTTGGAAGTGTGGCAGTTCTAAAGCCATATTTTAAATTCTTGGCACTAGCATTGTTTGGACTAACAATAAATAGTGTAAATAATGAAATTACAAATAATATTGATACAAATAATTTCTTCACAATGAATCCCTCTTATTACAATATTTTAATCTTTTACAAATACATGATAAGATTAAATAAACTTTTAGCAAAGGAGGTTTAAGAAATATATGGCGACAATAAATGAAATAGCTAAAGAATTAAACGTTAGTCGTGTAAGAGTTTACCAAATCATTGCAAAGCTTCCCGAGGATTTACAGCCTAATAAAGTCAATGGGCACTACCAAATAGAAGATAAAGATGTTAAGTCAATTAAAGAATACTTTACAAATAGTTCTTTAAAGCTTAAGCAAGACAATAATGGTGAGAATGAATATAAAATTTTAAATAAGACTTTAGAAAACGAAGTGCAAACTCTTAAAGAACAGTTAACAAACAAAGATGAACACATTAAAGACTTAACACAATTGCTTGATCAATCTCAAAGATTGCAATTAGATGTCCAAAACAAATTGAATAAATTAGAAAACAAGGAAATAAAATCCTATGAGAGCACTTTTAAGAGCGATAAAAATAAAGATAATATAAATACTAACCAAGAATCAGAAAGTCCCTCTATGGATGCGAGAGAGGCAAATAATGAAAAGCATAGTAATTTTTGGAGTCGATTATTTGCCCCTAAATAATTTGTAATTAAATGTAGAGCAAATTTATAGAAGTTGTTTAGTATCTTTTAAGAAGTGACCTGATAAAAGCTAATGAAACCATTATAAGACTGGTATTGAGCTTACGCTCACAGTTGTGCCATAAACGGTAGACCACTTTGGATAATCAGCAACAAAGATACTAAACAGCTTCTGACTGTTCTTTTGTTGATTCTTTGCTGGTAGTCTTTGGTAGTGATATTGAGTAGTTTGTTTGGAGCCTTTAATTCATCTGCAAGTTGTTTAATTGTTTTGACCAAGGTTAATCACCACCCAGTTTGAATTAGAAATGCTCTTTCTCTATTTTGAAGTCAATCTATCTAAAATACAACTTCAATCAGCAAAAATAGTTATTGTTGCGTTAAAAACGGTGTGCTAAACTAAAGCTAATTTAACAACCGAATATTAATAGATCACGTTAATAAGCAAAAAATCCCAATCCACTTGGGATTGAGATTTTTTGCTTATTAGCAAGTAGCTAACACCCAGCTACTTAGATTCAGTCGATTTGAAACCGCCAAGTTAAAATCGACTGAACATTGAAATCTAATTTATAGATTAATTATACCGCGGACTAGTCCGTCAGGACAAGTTAAGGATAGTTAAAAAATAAATTAAAACCAATGGACTAAGTAGCTAGCAAAGAGCTGCCTAGTCCATTTTTATTTAGCTGTTAAAAATAAAAGAAGTTGCCTTAGGCAACTAGAAAACAACACACGCTGCTGAATCACAAAACATTCATCGTTTGAGGCTTTGTGATTCGGTTAGAGCATATCAGATTTGTATTTTAAAGC
>NZ_AZFZ01000087.1 GCF_001435895.1 Lentilactobacillus parafarraginis DSM 18390 = JCM 14109
AAAGTGTCAACCCTAAGGGGTATTGTACGAAATAACGAACTATATCTATTTTTTATTCCAAATTATCGCTAAAATGCGAACTTTATATTCTTGCTTGTCAATAATTCTAATAGCACCCCGGCTTCCGACAAACCATTTTTCCGCAGACATCAAAAAACGCCGACAATTGAATAAATTCAATCATCGACGTCTTAAGTTTGTCTAACCTTCACAGCATCAACCATCACGCATTAACCACCAGCACCTGCGTATCGGCATTACGAATGACATAGGCGGTTGTTGATCCCAGTACCAGGCGGTCAAACGCGTTGGCGCCCGACTTGCCCATAATGATCAAATCAGCGTCATTTTCCTTGGCAAACTCGCAAATTTCCTTTTTGGGATTGCCATCTCGGACATAGCCTTTAATGGTTAATCCCTTGTTCCAAGCCCGATCACGGGCCGCTTCAATAATCTTGTGCGCATTTGTCGATAGGCCCTCATACAACTTTGACGATAAACTATCAGCGTCATTGTGAATATGATGCACAATCGATAACAACTGAATTTCACACCCAAAATTTTTGCTGACCTCCAACGCCACATCCAGCGCTTTATCCGCATTCTCACTACCATCCAACGGGACTAGAATTCTGTTATACATCATCATTAAGCGCTCCTTTCAGGCTTATGGTGTCTAATAGTCGTCTCCACCGTCATTATATAATGGATAGTATGGAATTTCACATTCTTGCTCCGGAAATTATTTTGTCAATCTTCCAAATGGCACCAAACGCTGATATACGGTACCATGGTGGGTGTTAAGTTATTTACAAGGAACTCAACGATTCCATGATTGGAGGTTGTCGCTATGAGCAGTCGTTCAAACATTAATTGGTTTCAAGTCACCATCTGGATTCTTCTGGTGGAAATGATCGGCATGGCATCCGCGCTGTTGTCCGGCAACATTCGTGAAATGTACCATTCTCTGACGTTACCGGCATTTTCACCATCCGGCGGGGTCTTCGGGATTGTGTGGCCGATCCTGTACCTATTCATTGGCATCGTGGGTTACATTACCTGGCAAAATCGCCAAACCCACGTCGTAAACGCCACTCTCTTTTTAGCCCAGTTGCTGCTCAATTTTCTGTGGACAATTGTCTTCTTCAACGGCAGCCTGTTCACCATCGGCGTGATCATTATCTTGGTCATGGACATCGTCGTGGCCCTGTTGATTAAACGGAGCTTGCCAATCAGTCAAACCGCCGCAAGCTACTGGTCCCCTACCTGGCATGGCTGTTGTTTGCCACCTACTTGGCGACCGGAGTGGCTCTACTCAACCATTGAGACCGTTCGGGTTACAAAATCCGCCGCATATCCAGTCCGCGGGCACTTCGGATATTTTCCACCACAATCAGCGCGTTCTTGTCCTCACTTTCAATAATCGGCACAATCTTCGTGACGCGCCGGGGACTGGCAATCATGTAGAGCATATGCTGGTCGGCACTGCTATAAAAGCCGGTGCCGTTAAAAATGGTGAGTTCTTGGCCCAACTGCTTGGAAATCGTGGTGGCAATCTGCTGGTGCTTGGGCGACACCACCAATACCGCTTTTTTGGCGCCAATATTGGCTAAAAATTGGTTGGTAAATATCGAATAAACGTACAAATAGATAATCGTTAAAACTGTATTGGTAAACCCAATGATCATGATAAAAGGAATGACGATGAACAGATCGAATATGAGGCTGCCGGTCCCAACCGACATGCCGAAAAAGTAGTTCAGGAGTTTGCCAATGATCGAGTCGCCGGCAATAGTGCCGTTATACCGAAAAATTAAGCCAATCGAAATCCCGGTCAGCGCCCCAGCAAGCAGGGTTGGCACGATGAGCTCGTGGGTGTGATACGTGTAGAAAACCGGAATCTTCAGGAAAATGGTCATCCAGGCAATCGCCCAAATGGTCAGATAAGTGGTTTTCTTTTCAAATAATCTGTAACCAACCGCAATCAGAATCACGTTAATAATGAGGTTGGATAAGTATGATGGGATTTGAAATGTATAGTATAGGAGCGCGGTAATTCCCATTGCGCCGCCCTCACCGAGGTGGGAAGGTAACAGCAGGTAATTATAGGTCATCGAATAAATCAGCGCGCCGACCGCGACACCGACTAATTCTGTGGCCCTGATGTTGAGTTGTTGCCAGTATTTAATCAATGATTTCATCTTCACACCTCGTTTAGAATGTATGCTTTTCATTCTAACATCAATGGCCACCCGATGAAGCCGGAATTTGAAACTGGCTTTCAAATTCCGGCTCTCAAGAAACTTAAAAAAGGCATGCATTCACAACTATCATGTGAACCCATGCCTCCTTTGAGGTTTAATGAATGACTGCCTGTAAACAATCAACCTTCTAACGTTCGAGCCAATCGCAACAGTCTTTCTTCGATTTCATCCCGCACTTGACGAAAAATAACCAGTTTCTGCGCATCGGTTCCTTGAGCCTGAGCCGGATCAGGCAGGGGCCAGTGCGCCTTTTGGACCGTTGGCGGCGTGACCGGACAGCGGTCCCGGGCATCCCCGCACAATGTAACCACCAGATCACTCGCATTTAAATAATTCCGATCAATCAATTTGGACCGCTGGCTTGAAATATCGATTCCTTTTTCCGCCATCACTGTCACGGCATTGGGATTTAAGCCATGCACCTCAATCCCGGCACTGGCAATTGTCCACTGGTCGCCAAGGATTTGACGGGCGAACCCTTCCGCCATCTGACTGCGGCAGGCGTTACCGGTACATAAGAAATAGATTTGCGGCATGGTCATCCCTCCTATTCACGAATCAATACGTTTGATAGTCCATCATTTCTCTTCTTTATAATGACCACCAACACTGATAGCTACTTGTTAATCTAATGGACCAAGTAAACCAGCGACTGAACCTTTAATGCCAAGGCGGATCACTGATCGGTTTAAATGCAAAAACGGCAACCTCTCAGTGAATATTTTGAAAGATTCCCGTTATTTACCCATATCGACGACGCAGAATGCCGTTATGCGTTAACCACCAACACCTGCGTATCGGCATGTCGGACAACATAGGCAGTTGTTGAGCCTAAGAAAACCCGGTTAATGGCGTTCGTCCCGGTCTTGCCAATAATAATCAAGTCAAACTGACGATCCCGAGCAAAATCAATGATTTCCTGCTTCGGATTTCCATCCACCACATTACTGTCAATGGTGACACCGGCCTTATTCCAAGCGTAATCCCGACAACCTTCAACAAGCTTGTGCGCATTTGTCAAGAGGCCTTCGTAAAGTTCAGACCGCAAACTTTCCGAATCATAGTGAATATTATGAATGACTGTCAACACCGTAATTTTTGATCCGAATGCCTTATTCAAATCAAGGGCAACATCCAGCGCCTTGTTCGCGTTGTCGCTCCCGTCAATTGGAACTAGGATATTGTTATACATAGTGATCCCCTCTCACCGAATCCATTGTAAGCGCTTAACCTCACCCTTATTATATAATAAAAATTAGGTTAATTCATGCTTTCGGACTGGAAATTCGCCCCTGGATATCGCTTAAAAACGGCGACAGCTTTCTCCCAGGAGAATCAGGTGTGTGATATCGATGACAAAAAACGCGCGCCAATCCTTGAATCAAATCAAGAATTAGTACACGTTTGTTCGTCAGTCATTTTAGAGAAAGAACGCAATTTGCTTACAAATCTCAACGTTCAGATTCGCGATCAAACCTTATTCCCACTCAATTGTCGAAGGCGGCTTGCTCGTAACGTCGTACACTATTCGATTAACCCCATCGACTTCGTTGACAATTCGCACGGAAATCTGTTGTAAGACATCCCATGGCAACCGGGCAAAGTCGGCGGTCATTCCGTCAACGGAGTTCACAGCCCGGATAGCAACGGTGTAGTCGTAAGTTCGACCATCACCCATGACGCCAACACTCTTAAAGCCTGGTAGAACAGTGAAGTACTGCCAAACTTTGCGTTCCAAACCGTTCTTAGCAATTTCATCCCGAAGAATGGCATCGCTATCCCGAACAATCCGCAACTTGTCCTTGGTCACTTCACCAAGCACCCGGATGCCAAGCCCAGGGCCTGGGAATGGCTGACGCCAAACAAGCGCGTCGGGCATCCCCAACTTCTCGCCGATTTCTCGAGCTTCATCTTTAAAGAGTTTATTCAGCGGTTCAATTAATTTAAATTTCATGTCTTTTGGAAGGCCACCAACGTTATGGTGTGACTTGATCGTTTGGGCGGTATCCGTCCCACTTTCAACCACGTCGGTGTACAGCGTTCCCTGAGCCAAGAAATCAATCCCGTGTAATTTACGGGCTTCGTCATTGAAAACTTGGATAAACTCATTACCAATAATTTTCCGTTTCTTTTCAGGATCAGTGACGCCCTTTAGCTTGGAAAGGAAACGTTCCTGGGCATCCACCTTAATGATATTCAGGCCAAACTTACCAGCCAAACTGTCCATCACTTGATCGGCTTCGTTCTTTCGCAGCAGACCGTGGTCAACAAAAATACTGGTTAACTGGGTCCCGATGGCTTTGTGCAGCAACACGCCAACAACGGAAGAATCAACCCCGCCGGACAAGCCTAAGAGAACCTTCTTGTCACCAACAGTTTCGCGAATGTGTTGAATTTGGAGGTCGATGAAATCATTCATCGTCCAATTAGCTTTGGCGTGGCAAACGTTAAAGGCAAAGTTCTTCAGAATTTCGTTACCATACTTGGTATTGCGAACTTCCGCATGGAACTGAATGCCGTAAAAGTTGCGACTAACATCCTGCATTGCCGAAATTGGGCAGTCGGGACTGGTTGCGACCGATTCGAAGCCTGAAGGGACTTCATTTACCAAATCACCATGACTCATCCAAACTGGTTGCTTTCTTGGCGTGTTTTCGAACAACACGGCATCGTTAGCAGTGATATCAATATCAGCATGGCCATATTCAGAATTATCAGCTTTTTCAACTTTTCCATCGAGGGTGTAGGCCATCAACTGCATGCCGTAACAGATGCCCAAGATTGGAATTCCCAACTTGAAGACATCCGGGTCAACCCGTAAGGCACCCTCTTCATACACACTATTCGGACCCCCGGAGAAGATAATTCCCTTGGGATTCATTTGCTTGATTTCGTTTGCGGTGAGTTTATGGGATTTAAGTTCGGAATATACGCCCAAATCACGAATGCGCCGCGTAATCAATTGATTGTATTGACTACCAAAATCCAGCACTAAAATCTTATCGAAGCTTGATAAGTCCACGTTTGCCAAATCATACACCCTTTCAAAGTTGCTACATAAATAATAAACGATTTTACTATGATTGGTCAACATTGTTTGGAAAAATACAAACAATTAATACTTTCTCAGATATAAACGATCGATAATATGATTTTCGGTCTTGTGCATTATCATATCAGCTCTGGAACGGGTTGGGAGAATATTTGCCTTTAGGTTCGGCAGATCAATGGTTTCCCAAACGTTTTTCGCCATGTTGAAGGCTTCGTCGCGATCACCAATGGCGTACTTATAGTAATAGTTGTGCGGATCCTGAAAGGCGGTGTCCATTAAGCGGCCAAAGCGTTCCAGGTACCACTTTTCAATCAGTTGCTCATCGGCATCCATATAAATGGAAAAATCGGTGAAGTCACTGACGTAAATTTGCTCGTTGCTGGGCAGCTGCAGCGTATTAATCCCCTCGACGATCAGGACATCCGGCCGATCGATAATGTCGAACCGGTTGGGAATGATATCGTAGCTTTGATGGGAATAGACGGGCGATTGAACAACCGGAACCCCGGATTTGACGGAATTCAGAAAGGTAATCAGCTTGGCCATGTTGTAGCTCTCAGGAAAGCCCTTCTTGTCGTAAATCCCCCGCTGCTTTAACTCGGCATTGGAATATAAAAAACCATCAGTGGTGATCAACTTGATGTTTTCGCCAGTAAAGTAGTTGGTTAACAATTCTTCCAATACCCGGGCCGTCGTTGACTTACCAACGGCCACGCTTCCGGAAATCCCGATAATAAACGGCACCGTGCGCACCCGTTTATGCAGAAAGCGGGCTTTAATGGTCTGCCACTGGTCGAAATTGTCCTTTTGAAGGCGAATCATGTGAACCAGCGGCTTAAAAATGTCCGAAACATCCTGAATCGAAATCCGGTCATTAAACGCCTTAATGTGTCGCAGGCCATTCTGGGTCAGCGGCAAGTCAATTTCATTATAAAAATGTTTCCACTCTTCCTTTGAAAACGAATAGTAGTTAATTAAGTCATCCATCGCTTTTTATCTCCGCCCATCACAAGAATACTCGCATTAGATTATAACATTTAGTGCGGGGATGTGCGATGGGGAAAGAAGCGTGAAATTAGGGGAAGAAGTAAATTAATTGTGTGTTGATTGAACCTTTCAAATTCTGAGTCTAAAACCGCTTTTTTCGAAATACCAGATAACCACTCACCAAGAAGATCGCAGTATAGACCAACGTCCCTAGTAAAATCTGTTGATTCGTCAGCAAAGTCGTTAAGTGATACTCGGAATAATTTGCGTACTGGGACGTTAACATAGTCATATTGAACGGATTCCACTTGACGAGCGGTTTTAACGGTGAATTATAATTCATCAAATTAGCAGAAATGCCCCTCCCAAAAAACACGATGACAATATTGAGTGTAATCACCACCGCGTTGGAATTAATCAATGTTGACGCTAAGAAACTGTTTGAGATCTAAATTGAGTT
>NZ_AZFZ01000088.1 GCF_001435895.1 Lentilactobacillus parafarraginis DSM 18390 = JCM 14109
GGCGCAAGCTAATTTAGCTTGATCAAAAAAGTATTCTAACCATTTAAAATCAGTTTATTATCCAATTATATTGTTTAATGATTTTATCTGTTTTTTCTGTTTTTTCCTAATGCAATCTGGTTTCTTTTTATTTGTCTTTTAACCTGTTTTAAAATTACAACATTGTATGAATGTTGTGATTTATTAAATTCTTTTTGCGCACGTATAGCATAGTTCATCATGGATATATTTTTTCCTCTAGGATTAAAGCATAAGTATCTTTGGGTAACATTTTTGTGGAAACTCAATATATCATTAATTTTTCTACTTTTTGCAGCAATTATTCTATCTACATAATTTTTACGTTCATAATTATTTGCTATTCTCCATGTTGCAGGTTCATGTCCGTTGGGATATTTCTTCACATAATAGTTCTGAATCTTTGCTTGGATTTCATCATTTCCAAGGCTGGAAATGTGATTATCATTTTCTAGCATAATTAATCTTTTAAGAGCTCTTTTACTTTTGTAAGAGTATTTATAAATACTTTTTGGCCGTAATGATACTGAAATTCCGTCAAACATAAAACCCAGATAATCTAACGAAGAGGGAGTAGAAGAGATTTTATTAGATTTATTATTCTTTAACTTTTTATTTGAATAACTTAATTTAGTTATAGATGATTTTGCAGATTCAAATTTAAAAATTTTGGTTTTATGAGGTTCAATGGTTAAATTTATATTTTGGCTCCTTTTGACTATGTATCTTTTAAAGCTAATAATTTTATATAGTGGCGTAGTTGTTGGTATAACTATGATAAAGTCATCTGAATATCGTCTATATATTCCATTGAAATGTTTTGTTATTTTATTTATTTGTTTATCAAAGTTGATCATATATACATTAGCTAATGTTGCACTAATTGCTGTTCCTTGAGGAATTCCAACATTATTTTTATTTGAGAATATTAATTGATTGTTTTTAATTAACTCGCCAAGCATTCTAATATTTTTTATATATGCACGTTGATTATTCCTTTTAAAAGGTGAATTTATACCTACCATACTTAATTGAGATTTTAATTTTTCCCTGGAAATAGATTTGAATTTTAATAAAGAAGTAAGCATTTTTTTCCAATCATTAGGAATAACAGTGACATTTAGAACTTCTTTTATATTTTTGATAAGGATTTTATGGTTTAAAGTATCGAAAAAATGATGAAAGTCTCCCTTTATAATCCAAGATTCATTTGTTTGGTCTATAAAATTAAATACTTCTCTAGCGGCTTTGATACTGTCCATACCGATATTTTTTCTATAAGCTGTAGCTACCAATTGGAAATTATTATTTTTGACATATTTCTCATAATTATATCCAAGAATTTCAGAATAATATTTATAAATTAAAGCATCATGGTGACTTGATAATGATATTTTTCTTCTTTTGGGTTTAACATCTTTTTCTTTAGGTAAATATTTTTTAAAAACTATAGAGTAGGTTATAAAAGGTAAATATCTATGTTTACATAAAACATCTGTACTGATTGATGATAGGAAATTAGTTGCTTCAGCTGTTGTCAACGGAAAATCGAAGTGAAGATAGGACTTTGAAATATAGTTTTTAATATCAAAGTTATTGGGTTTATTAATATTATTATTCATTTAGTATCTCCTATAAAATAGAAAATCAGACATAAGTCTTTGGCTTTCTTCATCACATTGCCTAATTGACTTATGCCTGCCTAACTTTCCTGTAGTAATCTCCATATCGATATACTGCATGTTGTTGTGACTTATTATAATATTACTGAAAGTATTCTAAGCAATTTGCTTGAGTATTATCAAGGAGGTATATTGCTAATGAGATTAGCTTTAATTACACTTGGATTGTTCGTCCAAATTAATCAATTTATACATTTGACAAATGCTAACAGCATGTGTTATTGAACTGTCTCATCTTACAACGAAAATATGGTTTCTAGAATCGGTAATTACATTATACCATTATTCACGCGTGGTGCTAGTTTATGATCAAGCAGCCATTGACGATACAATAAGAGTTCTGTTTGAACTGGTTTAAGGTACAAGACATTAGGCTTACCAGTTTTTCGATCATGAATGAACGCATTTTGTTTAATAGAACCGTCCAGATTAAAAATATCGGTCTGTTTTAAACCCATAACGTCACTCACTCGCAGTAGCGTAGCTTTACCAACTTGAAAAATCGTATAGTTACGTCGGCCAGCTTTAAAGTTATTGAGTAACGTATCTTGAACCTCTTTAAGAACGTTTGAATCTTTTATGGGTAAGACAACTTGTTGCATGTAAATGACCTCCAGTAAGAATATTTGCATTGTGTATCTACATGGGATATACTTGACTTGTAATAATAATTTAGGAGGGGAAAATATGGAACTTATTAAAGAACAAACACGCTTAGCAAAGTGGGGAAACTCGAAAGCTGCTAGAATTCCTAGCCAAATTATTAAACAACTGAAATTAGATGATAACCAAGATATGACAATAACCATTGAAAATGGATCAATTGTTTTAACACCAATAAAAAAGAACCCAACCAATATTCACGAACTATTTAAGGATTGGAAAGATGACGGGAAAAGGGATCACGAGCTTGATTGGGGAAAGTCAGAAGGTAATGAACTTCAATGGTAAGCCAAGGTGATATATTTTATGTTAACTTTAATCCAAGCCGTGGTCATGAACAGATGAATAAGCGACCAGCCATTGCGCTAAGCAATGATCTAGTCTGTCAGACAAGTAACATGACGATTGTGGCTCCAATTAGCAGTACCAAGCGTAATTTTCCAATGTATCATCGACTAACTAGTAGTCAAACGGTATATGGAAAAGTATTATTAGATCAAACCATAGCCTTAGATTTACGGGCAAGACATGTCACTGATGAAACTATTGTCGATCATGTATCGCGTGAAGAACTAGAAGAAATAATCACTTTGTACAAATTATTGTTTAGTATTGATGACAAATAGAAGAAGTCATTTCTTTAGTATTAAAACAAATAACCCCCAAAATCTATGATATAGATTTTGGGGGTTGTTCTTTCAATGTTTTCGAGGGGTTATTTGTTAATTATAGCCCCTACAATGATTTACTTGGTTTCTTAAGTTAAGTAATTTATTCAGTGAGTTCTTTCTTTAATTCTCTTTTCCAATTTGGGGAATGGATTATTCTCTTTTTTTCTAAATTTCCCCTTATAATTTCCCGTTTTGAGAGTTTAGACAATTTTTTCCAAGAATCAGAGAAGATATAAATTGCATTTCCATATATGGCGGAATCTAAAACATATATTTTTTTGTTTTCAAAGCAAAAAACCACATAGCCGTTATAATTGGCGATTCCCCGATATTCAGCATCTGGCTTAAAGCTTTCAATATAATTAAATCGCTCTTTTATTAATTGTTTTTCACTTTCAGAAACATTAGAATAGCTTTTTCCATTTTTAAAAACATTCCAAATCTTTTCTCCTTTAGGGAGAACTTCCCAGGGGACTATTTTTATAATAGGGGTTATTCTTTGTCCTTTAGTATCAAAAATGAACGTTTCTGCTCTTGAAAATATCTCTAAAACAAGATTAATGCAAAATCTAATATTATCAAACTCTGCATCAACATTAGTGAATGTTTTATTTATAACTAGTAATTGATTGTTATTGTGTTGAGAATCTTTTAGGTAATGGAAACAATAGTTTTTTGGTGGCATAAAGTTCTTAGGATAACCTGGATAAGGCACTTCGCTAGTTCCAGAGTGCCATGTCCCACCCCAATCTTTTAATGACCAGTTTTTTGCCCTATACTGCGTTTCTTTGGGTTTAGTTTTATCAGCAATAAATTCACCAACTGTATTTCTTTTAGACATAATACCTATATATGGTTGTGGCATAAATAAAGTTTTTTTTGAATCCAGCACATCGAAGTATTGGGTCAATATATTTTTCACTTTTGAATCCACTTGCACTCCTATATAGAAAGTACCATTCTCATCGATGTCAGCTAAATACTTTTTAACACTTCTGATTCTTTTCATTTTTATCTCCAATTTTGTTCACCCCTCATTAAAATCTTTTTCTATAATATTTAAATCAGACATTTCTTGCTCAACATTTCTGCCATCATTATAAGTAAAAAATTTAACGCCATAAAGCTTAACTTGATCATTCTCACCAACAAGTTCAATATTTTCAGGACGAATACTTTCTAAAAGTTCTTGTTTCCACTGATCTTGATCAATCAATTGTGGTCCCTTAGGCTCAATATAAATTTGATAACAAAAATCTTTGTTCTGTAAATAGAGGATAAAATCAGGCATGAACCCGGCATAATGAGTTGTCCGACCTTTAAATTGATGTAGCTTGAAATTAGTATTGCGTTCATCATTTCTAAATAAATAAATTTGACTATATTTTTGACTTAATCGGTCAACAAAGGCGCCGATTAAGTCAACTAAAGACTTCTCCAGCTTATCAACAATGGCTTCTTCAAAAACAAACCAAGGTTTATTTTTCATTGAGTAGGGTAAGATCATTTCACTGACTGATTTATTAAAATGTTTGGCAACTTTCTTTTGGTAGTCCCTAATCAAGGATTTTATAGGAACTGGAATAAAGCGCTTAGTACTGCGTTGTCTTTGATAGTTATTAATAATCTGTTTTTGAACAAAAGTTAAATATTGTTCAACTGCTTTAAGTTGCTGCTTACGATTTAAGGCTGGTGAACCATTGCTGACACGAGCATACAAACGAATATTTCCCAACCAATTATCAGCTGTCATAAATTCATTTAAAGAATTCAAAGTAGGAATATATTGCTTCAGAGAGTTAAACCGATAGAACTTATTACGTGAGAAGGCTTTTTTAACTAAGATTACGGCATCTCGAAACTTAAACAAAAATCTAGTTTCTGTTAAAGGATCTTTCTCAATAGCAACAGCATTATAATTTGTTTCCCAAGTGCTCTCTACCAAATTGACTTCAGCCATTGTGGTGGTATTAACCCCATAACGGTCAAGACAATTAAATTCTTTATCTGGTACAGGTTCAACTTCGTTGTAGTAAAGATTACCTTGTTGATAAACTTTAGAGTTTTTAAAGGCCCGTTTAACATTAGTTTCAAAAACATCAAAATCACTATCATCTTCAACGGGTAGGTCCATCTTATCAAGTGACTTCTTAAGGTTATCTAGGTACTTAGGATCATTGATAGTGTGGTAATAAAGACTCTCTAATAACTGATATTTAGGATTCTGGTTGTCAAAACGACGTGTATAAGAGTTTTCGCCTTGATAAACAAAAGGATTGTAGCGTGCTCCTCGACCAATCAACTGAGCTTCACTGTTTGTTTGGTTCAAGGTAGTGGATTGTTCACCAATCCGCACAATATCATAAAGGTTTAAAACGTCCCAGCCCTCACTTAATTTAGCGACGGCAAAAATAACCCGAAAGGGATTATCAGAACTTTCCAAGGTATTTAGATTATGCAAGTCATTTAAATCGCCTAAGATTCCTTCTTTGGCACTATCGTTAACATTAATAGTATTCATAGCCTGAAAGTCACGTTTTAATTCAACAATTGCAGTACCCAAATCTTGCGATAACCAGTAATCATAAGCTTGTTTCAATGCTTGACTATGGCTAGTGCTTTGTTGATGTTTAAGAAAATCAGTTAGGTCTGTTATATTCAACTGTGAGATCATACTTAAAAAAGTTGCTCGGGCATCTTTAGAAACCGCAATTTTATTAGATTTAAACAAGATTACCGGTTTAAAGTCAGGTATTTTTAATTCATTGGCAATTCGCTTACGATACTGGCTAAGCAAAACAGCATTCAGCATTTTGTTCTCATCGTCGTTATTTGCTTGTAATCGATATACCCGTTTAGAATATCCTTGGTGAATAAAACGGCTTAAATCGTATCTATAAACAATCTTTTGACGATATTTTTGATAAATCGCTTCATTTTGTAAATCTAGAGTTGCAGTAAACTCGAATTGACGATTATGTTTATTAGCTTGACGAATACGATCCAGGACATATTCCCAGGAACGTTCTTTTTGGTCCTCTTTACTTTTAGTACCAGCGCTAAAATGATGAGCCTCGTCGGCTAAAACAACTAGTTTATGAGCCTTAAAATCATCATAAGTGAGGCTGTTTTCTTTGGTTTCACTTAACTCATTGGTCAAGGCTTGAATAGTTGCTAATCTTAAATAGATCACACCATCTTCTGGTGTACTAGGAAACCGAGTTACTGAGCGAAGCTCGATTCTTTGACCATGGATAGTCAAAGGTTGGGAAAAAAGATATTTAGGTGAAGCAGTATTTAATAAATTGTCATAAGTCTTAGCCACCACAGCATTTGTATTTACCACAAAAAGAAAGTTATGATAAGTAAATTCAGTATACAAATACAAGATCAGGGCAGCTAAAACGTCTGTTTTACCACTACCAGTGGCCATATTAAAAAGTAATTGATTATATTGGTAATCAGCTAATGGCTGTCGCTGTGTCCAGTCTAGATTAACTAAAGCTTGATTTTGGTAAGGTCGTAATTGGTGCTTTAAATTACCTTTAATATATTCTGGGATAATAAAGGGCTTTTCATTACTAAGAAGATCAATCTTACGTTTGTTTTCCAATAAATCGACCAGTGGGAGTTCAATTTTGCGCATAACTTTTTTTTTAGCCATTAGTTTAGTTGTAAAAGGCACCCGTAAAATGTAGGAAAAC
>NZ_AZFZ01000089.1 GCF_001435895.1 Lentilactobacillus parafarraginis DSM 18390 = JCM 14109
AAAACCTACATTTTTAAACTGCCCTTGACATTCAATCTTCTATTGTGGGGTAAACGGGGGAATAATCAATGAAGAAAAAAATAGTATTCGTATCATTAATGGTTGTCACATTTTTTCTGGGATGGGGCGTCATTGCCGATCAACATATAAATGCGGCTGTTCACTACACACACCAATGGAAATACCCAGTTCCGGTTCAGCTGAAGAATGAAGAACTCGCGGATTCAGGAAAACTGCATTATAAATTGTATACATCTACTGGTCATCTGAAGCGAATTTGGAAAGTTTCAAAAAATTATGGGGCCCTGTTAAATGCAGGGTCGTATTATCCACTGGCTGAGGCAACAATTCGTGGTAAGAAGTTTTACAAAGTTTATCGATACAACTTTAAGCCGGAACGTGAGGATGAGAAGACGTACTGGGGATGGATGCGGACAAATGATTTTTCCAGTTATAAGAAGACAAAGTATCAGGATGAGCCCAATTTTTACAACTCGTTCGCGACATACGTTGACTCAGACATTCCAAAGGGACCATACCCAAGCCTTGAAGGGGTTCCAAACAGTTTTGCTCATGCATATTATGCGAAGGCATTTCAATTTGTTGTAACGGCCGACTTTACTATTCGTTCATGGCCCCAAGGCGATGGCACGGCCATGACCGGTATTTCAGACATTGAAAAGTACGTGGATAACCGAATTGATGTTGAATGGGGTTCCGAAGCGAAAAGATCAACGAAGATTACCTGGCATCATAGGATCGTAAAACCCGGTAAATCCATTGCGGTGAATGCAAATGACCATAAATACGGTTACGTTCCCGGAAGACTGGGGAATGACATCAATGGGCATTGGTTAATATATAAGTACCGCCAAAATGGTCAATCTCACGTCTATGTCGTCAACTCAAATGGCTTAATGACACTTGATGGGAAACCAGTTAAGTATGAGGTGGAAAGAATTTCGAATTAGTTTCGAATAAATTCGAAGGAAGATTCCAAGTGTGTGAAAAATATTGTCGGTCCTAAAAATGCCACCAGCATTAATTTGCCGGCGGCTTATTTAGGCGGTTCCAGATCTTTTTAGGTTTTCAAAATTAATATATCACCCATCAAATGGACAGTATACACTATCTACATTCCATTACTAATCGTTATTTAATAAACCAAACATTATGATTTACAAGTTATGTTTCCGCGTGTATCTTAAGGATGAAAGATGTTTAGTTTGTTACAACGATCAATTCATTATGGGGTGAATATGATGAAAATCAGCAAGTATTTATTGGGGATTGGGATCGCGTTAGGCTCGGCCGGGCTGCTTTGGGGAACGGCCATCACGGGGACGAATCCGCCGGCTGTTTTGGTAACGCAGGTTGCCGCAGCCGAAGAGACGATTAATCAGATAATGCCGAATGAACGACTGCAGAGCTTAGTATTGTTTGAAATGAAGAAGGAAAAGTTGGTTGACCAAAACGCCACGATTACCAGCTTGACATCGGCTCAGTTTTTGGAAGCCTTGGGGAAGCTCAAAGCAATCAATTCGAGCGATGGTACGACGGCTGATCAGGTCGCACACGAACCGGTTAGCGGTGGAAATGGTGGTATTGGCCCCGTTAATCCGGGGAATTACTCGTTGAAGGGACTAGAACGGGCCACCAGTTTAGAAAGTCTTGAATTCCCTCAAAACTGGGATCTAAGTGGCGGGCACAACTTTTATCGAAATGATGTTGTTGATTTAACGCCGCTCCAGGGACTGAATAATTTGCAGAAATTGAACCTTTATGGTAACCGGGTTAAAAGCGTGGCACCAATTGCCAACTTACCCAAGCTCACCTGGCTTGACGTTAGTAACAATGAAGTTGCCGATCTGAACTTGTTGGATGCCGCGAAATACACCGCGAACTTCAACTGGGGGAACCAACACGTTATCCTGCCAAAGGTTCAATTGGAAACTAATTCGTACACGTTCAAGGCACCGTTTGTCAACGCACTCCCTAAAAATGGGAATGCCGCGAATAACGAGTGGGAAGTTTACAACTCTAAATTTGTCAACAACTTCCATGACTGGTTATATATTCCGTACTCGCCGAACGCATATTACGGCGAGGGTGAGTCGCATCCAACAATCCAGATCTTTAGAAATGGCATTTTCGGGGTTGGGGAAAACGATAAGCGTGGAAGCACTACGGTTGTTGGCGACGATGTTGAATTTAAAGGATTGGCAAAGCAGGTTACACCGACAATTGATAAGACCGACCCACATAAAGATCGCAATTCCACGGTTGTTGAAAACCCGTACACCTACTACATGGTGATTCAGTATCAGGTAACGCCAGCCCCTGACGATGGCCACGGACTGATTGCGTATTACCTGCCGTACGAAATTGCCCAGCAGGCCGCTGCAACCACCGTTGAATACGTTGACGAAAAGGGCGCCACGATTCATGCTTCCCAGACGATCACTGGAACAGTCGGGAAAGAATTTGATTTGGCAACTGATGCTTACAAATTGGCAATTCCTGGATACAAATTTAGCAAGTACGACCCAACGCAAACTGGTAAACTGAGTGATCAGGCACAAACCGTCAAATTGGTTTATACCAAGGATGCAACGCCGGTGACGCCGAATACCCCAGTGACCCCGACGCCAAGTAATCCGGTCAATCCAAGCACGCCAAATAACCCGGTAACGCCACGGACGCCAACAACACCGGTCACACCAACGACGCCAAGTAGTACGCCAACCAATGGGAACAAGGCTGACCAGCCAGGCACCAAGATCGAGACCGGGCTTGAACCTCAGGCCAGCGGTAAGGTTGTGAAGAAGGGGACCGCCGTTTATTCGTTAAACAAGATCTACCTTTATAAGAATGCCACCTTCAAGAAAGCGCAGCGGATGGCCGGTTACGTTAAGAAGCCGCGGGTGAACCGCCCAATGTTTGTGGTGACTGATTATGCAAGGTCGGCGAACGGTCGTCTGCGGTACAAGGTTCGTGACGTGAACCACCACAGTAACACCGATGGTTGGCGCGGCTACATCACCGCTAACTGGAACTACGTCCGCCCGGTTTATTATCAGAGTAAACATCAGACGTTAACGGTGATTAATCCGCTGGGCGTCAATGCTTACAAGAACCGGAATTTGACTGGCAAAGTGAAGAATATCAAGCAGGGGACGGTTCTCAAAGTCCACGGGTTTGTTCGTCACAATTTGACAACCCGTTACCTGCTAAGTAACGGTGACTACATCACCGGAAATCGTAAATTGGTGAAGATGGGCCGCCACCAGCAGCCAAAACGGTTGGTTGTGAAGAAGACGATTAATCGTTATGGGGATGCAAACTTTACCAAGCGCAACGGCCACTTCAAGAAGGGCACCAAGCTGACCATTAAGAAGGTCACGTTCAGCCACGAATTTTCAAGAACGCGGACTGGGGTTCAGCGGTATGTTGTGAATGGTGGCTATGTAACGGCTAGCCCGAAATTTGTGACAGTTCAGTATTAAATTTTGATTTGAGAACCTGGGGGACCGGGTTCTTTTTTGTTCGATGAAATGTGTGCGAATCTGATTTGGATTTTGTGGATTAGGCGAGATTTGTTTGCTATGATTAGGTTGGTTGCCAAATGGAGTTCGAATGCAAGTTAGGGTAATTTAGCTAATTCGTAATTTCACAATGCCGGTATGACGGGATTTGTTTAGAGTATTCCCCACGCATGTGGGGGTGATCCTACTATCAATGCTTCTAAGGTACTTACTAGTAAGTATTCCCCACGCATGTGGGGGTGATCCCTACCGGAATGTCTGTCCTTGTCAAATGCTCAAGTATTCCCCACGCATGTGGGGGTGATCCCAGCCTATTCGCAGGATTTGTACACAACGTTTAGTATTCCCCACGCATGTGGGGGTGATCCTAGGCTAGTTTATGAATATTTTTAATGCAAATTGTATTCCCCACGCATGTGGGGGTGATCCCTGAAACATTGTCCCAAAGGTCTGATATGGATAGTATTCCCCACGCATGTGGGGGTGATCCTCAGATGCGGTTTTAAATGACATCTCCAATTTAGTATTCCCCACGCATGTGGGGGTGATCCCAGTACCTTTACCATATTGATCAACGAGTGTCTGTATTCCCCACGCATGTGGGGGTGATCCCTGCTTTAGCGGTACCTTTAAGTGACTTGTTAGGTATTCCCCACGCATGTGGGGGTGATCCTAATTCTTTTTGGGGTAAGGTTTTGGATGTTTTGTATTCCCCACGCATGTGGGGGTGATCCCGGATCCAAACAGCGAAACCGAACTTTTGAGATGTATTCCCCACACATGTGGGGGTGATCCTATCAATAACGCGTTTTGAGGCTTTATTCTTGGGTATTCCCCACACATGTGGGGGTGATCCCTGCCATGCGTTCGCATTCGCCACGCCGGGTTGGTATTCCCCACGCATGTGGGGGTGATCCCTTGGTACCTTTCGGGAAACTGTCAACTTTCTGGTATTCTCCACGCATGTGAGGGTGATCCGTATGTACGCACACAAATCGACAAACTCTTTGAGTGCTCCCCACGTGTGGGGGTTGATCCTGCTTGCATGGGGCCCGGCTTCCCTGGGCCTCTGTGTTCCCCACGGATGTGGGGGTAATTCTCAAATTATTGATTACGCAGCCAAATTGGACAGAAAGATTGAAAACATCATCGCCTCCATTTGATCTTTTCCCGGACTAAAAAATTGCACAGATTGGAGCAAGTTATTTGAACGCTGTCACCAAAATCAAAATAGCCATATGGTTGTCACGCTTGGCATACATCCTGTTCTTCTTCTGGCTAATTGTTGATTTCTTTGTACTAGACCGCAACGCCGGACTACCCGGATTACTATTCCTTTTAATCGGTTTTCCCTTAGTTTACTTAGAAAATCAATTAGAAAAATTAGATCCGAAGTACCGGAAATCGCTAGCAGGCACGGTCTGGCGATACCTTTTACTTCCGTGGTTTATTGTGATGTAGCATTTTTCGCACTCACTTTAGACGCATACTATCACTAATCTTTGTCGGCACGGGCGACGTCACGCTTGGTTACATTATTTATCGTATTTTTCTTAACCGAGACGCTTTTATAGTGCCGACGCTGGGAAAGGGTATTGGGAAGTTGGTCTTAAGGAATCAGACGCGGTATCTGACTTCAAACCGATGAAGTACCACGGTAAGAAGATTCTGTATCAACATCTTGGCTTTTTTGGCTACGGTCACCGACATATTATTTGGCATCATTATTAGTTCGTTGACTGGCGACTCATTGGGTGACCAGTTTTTATGGTATTTATTAAGCGTAAAAATATTTGATTTGATTGAAATAACCGCCAGTTAAGGTTTCCCGTTTGGGGATGATCTTAGCCGGTGGTTTTAATTTGCATGCCAATCATTTCCTGATTACTTATTGCGATCCTTGTTGTGATTCTCACAAAAAAGCGCCTAAAACTTTGGATAATCCCACAAACATTAAATAGTCATTCCGGAATACCATTATCGGTGAAGAATAGTGGAAGTGTAATTATGGAATGTCGATTGAGTGAGGGGAGTCGATCAGTATGAATCAAGTTAAAAGAGCTTTGGTTATGGCGGGGGCTGCGTTGTTTGGAGCAGTGTGCTTCGCAAGCTTTCCGACTGTTACGCATGCGGAATCAACCGTAAGTCCACCCACCGTTCGTGCGACTGAACCGCTTGGCCAAACATCTGAAGTATCACAGGACATTTCAAGTGGCGAGGTTGGAACTGTAAGATGGTCTATCGAGGATGGAACACTCAAGCTAAGTGGCGGTGAGATTCCAACCACATCACAGGGTCCGGCAGTTTCATATCCGTGGTCAAGCGATGCACTGTATCCACTAGTTACAAGTGTCGATATCGAAGGGCCAATCAAGCTTAATGGTAATGCTCCAGTAGATTTCTTTTTTAAGTTAGTAAATGCTACGAATATTAAGAACCTATCAGATTTGGATACTAGTGACGCAACGGATATGGATTCAATGTTTGAAGACGATAATTCACTGACATCAATTGACCTGAGTAACTTTAAAACCAATAAAGTAATATCAATGGATTCGATGTTTTCTGGTGATTCGGCGCTAAAATCTATCGATGTTTCGAAATTTGATACAAGTCAGGTTAAGAACATGATCGAAATGTTTTCACTCGATAGTTCCTTGACCACGCTCGATGTTTCAAATTTTGATACTAGCTTGGTTAATAATATGGCTGATATGTTTTCTGATGAGACTAATATAACGAGTATCTGTCTTGGCAGATTTGATACCCATAGCGTTACCGATATGGATTCGATGTTTTATGCCGATCCTAACCTGAAGGCGATTAACGTTTCACATTTTGATACCAGTAAAGTGACGAGTATGGATTCGATGTTTAATGAGGATGAATCCCTGTCGTCCCTTGATCTATCTAGCTTTGACATGGCAAACGTAGAGGAAGGCTATTTAGAAAATATGCTTGCCGGCACCACTAATCTCACTCGGTTAGTCCTCGGACCAAAAGTTAGATTGGAAGAGGGCGTGGGTCTTGAATCCCCTAAGAAGCTGTTTAGTATCTTTGATTTTGA
>NZ_AZFZ01000009.1 GCF_001435895.1 Lentilactobacillus parafarraginis DSM 18390 = JCM 14109
TGAAATAAAGTTTTCAGACGGACCCTAATTTGGTCGGCAGAAAACTTGAACGGGTTAAGCGGCGTATCCTGGGTTAACCAATCAAGCGGTTCACCGCTGGGTTCTGCGACAATTGCCGCATCAACATCGTCTAAATAACCGTGTTCGGCGAAATATTGGGCGCCCTGCATATGGTTCACCGTACTGGACTCTTCACCAATTGTAACGAGCAGCCGAATGGTCCCGTTAATTGGCTGGCCCGCCTCTTTTAATTCAATCATTGTGATCACTTCGGCAGCTAACCCAGCTTTCATATCACTGGTGCCACGGCCGTACATACGATCACCGATCACTTCGGCTCCCAACGGGCTATGAAGCCATTTGGACCGATCACCAATGTCTACGACGTCCTGATGCCCCGTCAGCACAACAACGGGGCTCACTAAGTTACCAATTTCGGCAACTAAATTGAACCGCCCCGGCTCGACTTCAATCGTTTTTCCGTGAATCCCGTAACCTTCCAAATAGTGTGATAAAAATTTGGCAGTCGCTTCTTCACGCCCGCCAATCGTATTTATTTTAACTAAATCGCTCAACAGTTTAACTCGATCTTTGCGGTCCATTATTCGCTCAACTCCTGTGAATTATCGCCGGCCAAGTGTCCAATAACCAGTCAATCAATTTGATTTATTAGTCCATTATAGGCTATTCCGCTCGCTAAAGGAAATGTTTCACAAATTTTATCAAGTAACGGCTGAAATAACAAAAAAGACCGGTAAGTAATCCCCGGTCAATTGATATTGATAGTTTTCATAACAGGTAGAAAAGACGTTCACGAAATCAATGAACAACAATCACTAAAGAAACAACCTTATTTCTCTGGTTGTGAGGATTTCCAGTGGTCTTTAATAAATTGGTCGCGACCGCCAGCCTCTTCCAATTGATAACGGAACGGATTCTTCTTGTAAAACTGTTGGTGTTCTTCTTCGGCAGGATAGAATGGTTTTGCATCCTCAATCTGAGTCACAATTGGCTTATCAAACAAACCATTCTTCTGAAGCTCAGCTTTCGATGCTTCTGCAACTTTTCGCTGTTCGGCATCCTTCACGAAGATGACCGGTCGATAGTTGTCACCACGGTCTTGAAATTGTCCCATTGCATCCGTTGGGTCGGTCTGTTGCCAGTAAATTTGAACCAATTGTTTGTAGCTAATGATCTCAGGATTAAACGTGATTTTAACGGCTTCAGTGTGCCCGGTCGTATGGCTGCTAACCTGTTCGTAGGTTGGGTTGGCAACGTGACCACCGGTGTAACCTGAAACAACCTTGTCGATGCCAGGCATTGTGTCAAACGGCTTGACCATACACCAGAAACAACCCCCAGCAAAAATTGCTGTATCTTCCATTCATGACACCTCTCTTAGTCTATATCAATCATTTTTTAAATAATGCCGCGTACTTTTCATATCCTTGAGCAGCTAGTTGATCTGCAGGAATAAATTTTAACGCAGCTGAGTTGATGCAATAACGTTGCCCACCCGCGTCTTTGGGACCGTCTGGAAAAACATGGCCTAAATGAGACTGCGCGTGATTACTTAAGACTTCTTCACGAATCATTCCGTGCGATAAATCTAAGTTTTTAGTGACCTGGGATGAATCAATGGGCTTCGTAAAGGATGGCCACCCACAGCCGGCATCATACTTATCTGCTGAAGAAAATAATGGTTCACCACTCACGACATCAACGTAAATGCCGTCCTGATAAAAGTCATCATATTGGCCGCTAAATGGCGCTTCAGTTGCGGCGTGTTGCGTAACCGCGTATTGTTCAGGCGTTAATCGTTGTTTCAAATCTTTTTTATCAGCCATTTTGACCCCTCCATCAAACTAAATTGTGCACAATTTAACCACTTTTGTCATTATAGGCGGATCACCAAAAGATGTAAACCAATATGGTTGAAAAAATTGAACTGATTGCGGGTTGATTCCTTATTCGCATTTGCGCAGGTGCCCCATTGTCTGGATCAACGGGGCCACTAATAACGAGCTCATATCGTTACTCACCAAGTCAACTGAAGGTCATTTGAAATGAAAAAGGGCCGGTGCAAAATTTTTCGTTTTGTCCCAACCCCGACAAATCACCTTTAGGTAAGGCAAATTAGTCTTTTAACTTTTCAGATTTAAACCATTAGCTCAATGCATCGGTTAATGGTGGTACAACTTGCTTCTTCCGGGAAACAACTCCGGGTAGCGGCATTGTGTCGTTAGCAAATTTAGCATTGAAGGCTTTCTCAACGGCATCCAGTGGTTCGCCAACTGCCAGCAGCTTAGAATCACTATTCAAAACATTTGTCACTAGCACTAAGAACAGATCATAATTCTTGTCGGCAGCTTCCTTAGTCATTGCATTCTTGATATCGTCCTTACGATTGTCAATATCTTCAAAGTCAACGACATTAATTTGATCAATCCGAACACTCTTGCCACCCATTGTGAATGACTTGGCATCCGAATCAATCAGCTCCTGATCACTTTTTGCCGCAACGTTAGTGCCTGCTTTCAGCATTTCAATGCCGTACTTCTCATAGTCGATGTCAGCAATTTCGGCAAGCGTCTTCACGGCGATTTTGTCTTGATCAGTGGTAGTTGGTGACTTTAAAAGCAAAGTGTCAGAGATGATCGCTGATAGCATGAGACCAGCTAACTGGGCCGGAATCTCGATCTTATTCTCATCGAACATTTTAACAATCACCGTGCTGCAGCAGCCCAATGGTTCAGCGCGATAGAACAGGGGTTGTTCAGTTTGGAAATTTGAAATTCGGTGATGATCCACAACGTGGGTGATGGTGACGTCCTTAATGTCACTGACACTCTGCTGAAATTCATTATGGTCAACCAGCATAACGGAATCCACCTCATTGCTGGCAGTCTTGATAACCCGGGGTGTTGGTTCATCAAAATAATTTAACACGAAGTTGGTTTCAGGATTTGGATTCCCTAAAGCAACGGCTTCAGTATCGTAACCTAACTTATTTTGAAGATATGAAAAAGCCTTAGCTGCAACAATTGCATCTGTGTCCGGATTTTGGTGACCAAAAACTAATTCTTTACTCATTTTGCATAATCTCCTTTATTCCTTAATCCACTTAATCGGCCAATCGCGACAAATAATCCTTGGTTGACAGGTACTCATCAAATTTGGATAAGAACCGGCCAATTCTTGGAATGTCGTTTTTATTTTTGCGATAAACAAATTTCAAGTCAAACTTAATTTTGGGATCAAACTCCGATACAAAAATGTCCTCAGTCGTTAAATCCTTTAAATTAATGTTGACCATATATGACTTTGGTAGTGCCGTATTGGTGCCAGTGTTAATTGCAAACTTCAGAATTTGCTCAGGCATTGTATATCGCGCTGCCGCAGTTGGGAAATCGACCATCTGATTTTTGAAGGTTTCTCGCAGGGTCTGATTCAAATAATAATCTTGAGGATACATGACCCACGGCCGGTCGTTAACGTCCTTTAGACGAACCTTCTTTTTCTTAGATAGGTCGGAATTGTGATGAATTAGAAGCAAATCATCCGAAATAATGTTCTTGGTACTATATGGTTTCCAATTTTTGATAGATTCATCCGGCAAATACATAATTGCCAGATCAATTTTATTATTTTCCAGGCTTTCCCAAATTTCTTTTCGGGTTAACATGTGAAAATTAATGACCAAATCTGGATTTTCCCGATATAGCTCGAGAGCAAAATCTTCAAACACTTTGGTTTCAATTGAGGCTAGGATGCCAAGATTGATTTCACCATTGGTTGAGCTGGTTGCCTGTTGGATTTCATCGGTGGCATCGTTCAGCAAATCATAGATTTTGTGGGTGGTTTTAAGCATGATATAGCCCGCATCGGTCAACCGTAACTTCTTGCCAACCGAATAAAACAGTGGCGTTTCCACTGTTCGCTCTAATTTCTTGATTTGTTGGGTCAATGCCGGCTGGGTAATTCCCAAAATCTGGGCAGCCTGAGTGTAATTCATTGTATCAGCCAACTGAAGAAAATACGATAATGTTTTTGACGAAAAAATGCTTTCCTGAGTGGTTTTCATTCAGTCTCTCCTTATGATGTAACCGTGATCATGACGATTACGGTGAACTTTAGTAATAATAGTTTACCATATTGAATCCACTGCAGCTACAAGCCGAAATATCACCGAATTCAATGCAATAACTTATATTCACTATTACAATTAATTATAATTCTAAACGCGACAACATTCAATCTCAGAAACCACTAAATTAATTAATTGTCAGCTCAGCTGGCTTTTCACGAATTGAAATTGGCGTCCCTTCAGTATCGATATCGACCACGAACGATCCGTTTGAATATCGACCCCCAAGTGAAAATTCAGATGGTTGAATGTCATGTACTCGTTGACGATCGGTTAGAACTTCTAATGGTCGCTCATCAGAACTAATAACGGTGAAGTCAACAACTCGGTGCGAATGATGTTTAAGCTCGCGCAAGATCATGACGCCCTTCCGTGCTCGGGACGTTGTTGGAATCTCTGAAACCGCCAACTTTTTAAATGCCCCTCGTTGGGTAATGATTCCGATGACCGCGTCGTCAGAGATCAGCTGTAGGTTAACAACCATGTCATCGTCTCCTAGATTTTGCGATTTAACTCCGGTCGTTCGAGCTCCGTTTACCGGTACCTCGTTGATTTCATATCTCAGTGCGAGACCGCGCTTTGAGATTAATAATAAGTTCCCAGTTGGATTACCGTCAGGTAAGTATTTAACAGCGACAACGCGAGCAGAATCCTCTTTAAGCTTTTCGAACGTATAAGCATGCTTTTTATAGGTTCGCCCGGGTGCCAGATCAGCTAAGCTTGTTCGCTTAATATGACCATCGTCGGTCGCAATTAAAAATTGTCCGGGAGCTTTTAGCGTATTAAAGGCAAACGTTCCAATGATCTCTTCATCATTATCCAAACCAATTGTCTGCGAAATATGTTCACCAGTATCCTTCCACTTTACATCAGCAATCTCAAAGACTGGACGATAAATAAGATTTCCCTTACTGGTAAACATAAACAGATGGTCTCTTGCGTTCATTTCTTTTAAGAAAATCGGATAATCTTCATCTTTTAACCCGTTGTCGTCACCAGAGGCCTTGTACGAACGAACGCTACTCCGTTTAATGTAACCATCATGACTAACCATCACAACAACATCTTCATCAGGAATGATCACGTCGGTATTAATTTTAATAGCGGCGACTTTTGCTTGAATCTCGGTTCGGCGAGGATTGCGATAGGTTTTGGCAATTGTTCGAAGTTCTTTGGCAAGCACGTTGTTTAGTTCCTTTGGATTATCCAAAATGTTCCGAAATTCGGCGATCTGGGTAGCTAATGCCTTGGCTTCATTTTCGAGCTGGGTGACGTCGGTATTCGTTAACCGGTAAAGCTGCAAGGCAACGATCGCATCAGCCTGCTTTTCAGAAAAGTCGTATTCCTTCACCAAATTATCGCGAGCATCCTTACGATTTTTACTTGCTCGAATCGTCTTGATAACGGCATCCAAAATTGAAAGAGCTTTAATTAATCCCTGAACAATGTGTTGACGATCCAATGCCTTCTGAAGGTCAAACTGGGTTCGTTTCTTAATGACTTCCTGTTGAAAGGCGAGATAGGCAGTTAAAATCTTTTTTAAGCCTAATCGTTCAGGCCGCATATCACTGATTGCCACCATATTGAAGTTATACGAAATTTGCAAATCGGTATTTTTGAATAAGTAATTCAAAATCCCATTGGCATCAACGTCCCGCTTTAATTCAATCACAACGCTTAAGCCTTCACGATCACTTTGATCACGCACTTCAGCGATGCCATCGACCTTCTTGTTCAAGCGGATCTCATCAATTCGTTTGACCAGCATGGCCTTGTTAACTTCATATGGAATCTCACTTACCACGATCTGAGACTTATTGCCCTTTAAAGGTTCAATCCTAGTTCGCGAGCGGACCATAATTTTGCCACGACCGGTTTCATACGCTTTTCTGATACCGTCAATCCCCTGCACGATTGCCCCGGTTGGAAAATCGGGACCCTTTACAAACTGCATCAGATCATCCAGCGTTGCGTTGGGGTGCTTTTGCAAATACAGAACGGCATCGATGACTTCTCCCAGATTATGCGGCGGAATATCCGTCGCGTAACCAGCAGAAATTCCAGTTGACCCATTAACAAGCAGGTTAGGAAACCGTGACGGTAAAACGGTTGGTTCATATTCGGTGTCGTCAAAGTTCAGTACCCAATCAACCGTGTCTTTGTCAATATCCCGCATCATTTCCGTGGATATCTTACTAAGGCGGGCTTCGGTATATCGCATGGCAGCTGGCGGATCACCGTCCATTGACCCATTATTCCCATGCATCTCAATGAGTGGTTCACGAACTTTCCAGTTCTGACTCATTCGAACCAGGGCCTCATAAATTGAACTGTCGCCATGGGGATGAAAGTTCCCCATCACATTTCCAACGGATTTGGCCGACTTTCGAAACGCTTTATCGTAAGTATTGCCATCCTTGTTCATAGCGTATAGGATTCGTCGCTGAACCGGCTTTAAACCGTCACGGATGTCAGGCAGTGCCCGCTCTTGAATAATCGAACGAGAATAGCGGCTGAATCGTTCCCCCATGACTTCTTCGAGGGTTAAATTTTCAATTTTACTCACTTTAATATTCCCCCCGGTTGTTATTTAGCAGTATTGTCAAGGATGCTGCCCTCTTCTTCAAGGTTAAATTTCACATTTTTTTCAATCCATTTTCGACGGGGCTCAACTTTATCCCCCATCAGGGTTGTAACCCGTCGTTCGGCCAAAGCGGCGTCATCAATTCGAACTCGAATCAGCGTTCGGGTTTCCGGATCCATCGTCGTTTCCCACAATTGATCAGCATTCATTTCACCCAAACCTTTAAAACGTTGAAGGCTATATCCCTTGCCAAACTTCTTCGAGACTTTATCTAACTCTTCATTGGTCCAGGCATACTGAATCTTGGCGCGCTTACCAGATCCTCGTTGAAGCTTGTAAAGTGGCGGTAACGCAATAAAGACCCGACCATTTTCAATCATCGGTCGCATATATTTATAAAAGAACGTCAATAACAGGATCTGAATATGGGCACCATCATCATCGGCATCGGTCATGATAATAATCTTATCGTAGTTAGCGTCGTCAATATTAAAATCAGCGCCAACGCCGGCCCCAATTGAGTAAATCATCGTGTTAATTTCTTCATTTTTCATGATTTCAGGCAATTTCGCCCGTTCAGTGTTCAACACCTTACCACGTAACGGTAAGATAGCTTGATATTTCCGGTCTCGGCCCTGTTTGGCCGAACCGCCGGCAGAATCACCTTCGACAAGGAAAAGTTCATTTCGGCTGTGGTCTTTCGATTGCGCTGGGGTTAATTTACCGGATAACAGGCGTTCCTGCTTTTTATGCCGCTTACCACTTCGGGTTTCATCCCGAGCTTTTCTAGCGGCTTGCCGGGCCTGTCTCGCTCTGAGTGCTTTATGAACCAGCATCTGCGCGAATTCACCATTCTCCATCAAGTAATAGCCTAATTTTTCACTCACCACGCTGTCGACAATTGAACGTGCTTCAGGAGTTCCAAGCTTTTCCTTAGTTTGGCCTTCAAACTGGAGAATCTCTTCAGGAATTCGAAGTGAGAGAACGACCGATAAACCTTCACGAACGTCGCTGCCTTCAAGATTTTTATCCTTTTCCTTTAGAAGTTCCACCTTACGCGCGTAATCGTTAAACGCCTTGGTCCATGCGTTACGAAGGCCAGCCTCGTGTGTGCCGCCATCCTTGGTTCGAACGTTGTTAACAAATGACATCATGGTTTCAGAATAGCCGTCATTATACTGAGCAGCAACTTCAACCTCGACACCATCTTTCTTACCATCAAAGTACATGACGTCGCCCAATGTATGCTTGTCTTCGTTCAGATATTGGACAAACTCCTTGATACCTTCTTCGTAATGGTAAGTTTCTTCCTGTTCTTGACCAGGTCGCTCATCTGTTAAGGTGATCTTGGTGCCCTTCAGCAGAAAAGCCGACTCACGGAGCCGTTCTGAGAGCGTTGAAAAATTGTAAACCGTGCTGGTGAAAATTGTCGCATCTGGTTTGAAACTGACGGTTGTCCCATTATGACTGCGAGTTTTTCCAAGTTTTCGCAGGGTTCCAACCGGATGGCCACCGTCTTTGAAATCCTCTTCATACTTATAACCATCGCGGACAATGATGACCTTCAGCCAGGAAGAAAGCGCGTTAACCACGCTGGCACCAACCCCGTGAAGCCCTCCAGAGGTTTTATAGCCACCCTGGCCGAATTTACCACCAGCGTGCAACTGAGTAAGAATAACTTCCGGCGTTGGTTTGCCTGATGCATGCATTCCTACGGGCATTCCACGTCCATGGTCAACGACGGTAATACTATTGTCTTTATGAATGGTGATTTGAATTGCGTCTCCATAACCAGCTAATACCTCATCAACGGCATTATCCACAATTTCATATACTAAGTGGTGCAGCCCACGGTAATCCGTTGAGCCAATGTACATACCGGGACGTTTTCGAACAGCCTCGAGTCCTTCGAGAATTTGAATCGAGGAATCATCATATTTTTGTTTCTGTTTTACCATTTCGTCGTGACTCCTTTTTAAAAACAATCTACTTCATCATAACCTAATTTCCCGGGTTTGAAAACGAAATTTGTTGGCGGAAGTGAATTTATCATGCTAATATTAGAGGTACCATTAAATTAATAAAACCAATTATAGTGGGGTTGAGCATGAATTCTAGTATTGTCGAAATTATATTATCGTTAGTTATCGCTTATTTACTTGGATCGATTCCAAGTGGCGTCTGGATTGGTAAGGTCTTTTTCCATATTGATATTCGGCGTCACGGATCAGGTAATATTGGGACGACCAACACCTACCGAATCTTGGGGCCCGTTGCGGGATCCATCGTGATGATCATGGACATCTCAAAGGGCGCTGTTGCGACCCTCCTACCGTCCATGCTTCATATCAGCGGGATTTCTCCCTTGATATTTGGTTTAGCGGCCATCTTAGGCCATACCTTCTCAATTTTTGACCATTTTAAGGGCGGAAAAGCAGTCGCAACCAGTGCCGGAATGCTTTTAGCCTACCAGCCACTGATGTTTGGCGTTGCCGCCGGAGTTTGGATCGTCATGATCCTCTTGACCAGTATGGTCAGCCTGGCTAGCCTTGTCGCGTTTCCTTGCGTGACGATTGCCATCTTCTTCACCCATGATACCTTCCTATTCATTTTGGCAGTTATCCTGACTGGCTTTATCTATTATCGCCATCGCGGCAATATTAAGCGGATTATCAAGGGTACCGAAAATATGGTCCCGTTTGGGCTTGGCAACGCGTTACGGACCCGCCATCAGCAATCTTAGCCTTTCGGAGGCTTTTGAACGGTACCAGTTAAAAGCGAGCGATTCGATTATGAATTGCCCGCTTTTTTGTTTCCTGTTTTTTTGTGAATCAGTCGATTACCTAATCTAGAAGAAGCTGATTTGATAACCGGAATTAAACGTTTGTCCACCAGTTAGCCGATTGATGGCAAATTTATCCACGAGTTGACCGGTGGCGTCGGTGGTATCAGCTAATCCCCACCAGGGTTCGATACACACAAATGGTGCCTGCTTGGGATAGGGCGACCAAATTCCGACGTAGGGGGCGTCCTTCAAGGACAGCGCAATTCCGTGATCGTCCAACGTGTTCGATAACATCACTGTCGTTTGCTGACCATTAAGACTTAGAACCAGGGCATCACTGTTAAAAAGCTCATGATCCAGAGTCAATGGTTTGGTAAGGTCAAGCTCCTTTGGATCGTTCGGATCGCTATACGGGGGCTTTAATGGGATTCTGCGATAGATTTGTTTGGGCGCAACCCGCACAAAGTAGTCCCCGAACCCGCCATCATTAGATTGTAACGGAACATTAAAACCCGGATGAGCCCCAATTGAAAACAATAGATCATGGGAACCGGGATTTTTAACACTCAATGAAACCCGCAGTTCATGATCAACGATCTTAAACGAAACCGTTAACACGAAGTCAAATGGATACTTGACTAGCGTTGCCGCTGATTGGGTAAGCTGCAGCGTCACTTCTGAATCAGTTTGATCGACAATTCGAAACGCCTGATCACGGGCAAAGCCGTGTTGAGTCATTTCATATTGCTTCCCTTGATAAGTGTATTCATTATCCTTCAAACGACCGACAATCGGAAATAGGATTGGTGCGTGCCGCCCCCAATAATCCGGGTCTGCCTGCCAAATATATTCGGTTCCGTCTGAAGATTTGACACTGGTTAGTTCTGCACCAAATTCATTTACAAGAACCGTCAAATATCGATTCTTAAGGGTTATCATATTCTGCCTCCACCGCTCTTAATGATTGTTTAGAGAATGTAACGTGAAAGATCCTTATTTCCAGCCAATTTACCAACTTTATCATCAACGTATTTTTCAGTGATCGTAATGTCACCCATCTGCATGTCTGGACCTTCATATAGAATATCTTCCAGTAGTTTTTCAAGAATGGTATGCAACCGGCGGGCACCAATGTTATCGGTATTGTGGTTAACTTCGGTGGCAATTTCAGCGATTCGATTAACCGCTTCAATTGTGAACGTCACCTTAATATTGTCAGTACCAATTAACGCGATGTACTGCTTGGTCAACGAATTTGTTGGTTCAGTCAAGATCCTGACAAAGTCATCCTTTGTCAGGTCCTTTAATTCAACTCGAATTGGGAAGCGTCCCTGTAATTCAGGGATTAAATCAGACGGTTTACTTTCAGCAAAGGCACCTGACCCAATAAACAGCATGTGGTCGGTATTGACCGGTCCGTACTTAGTATTGACTTGAGAGCCCTCAACAATTGGTAAAATGTCCCGTTGAACGCCTTCACGAGAAACTTCGCCACTATTTTTGGTGTTTCCGGGGGCAATCTTGTCAATTTCATCAATGAAGATAATCCCAGTGTTTTCGGCGCGCACAATTGCGTTATGGTAGAGATCAGCCTTATTAACGAGTTCTTCGGATGCCTGACGAATTAAGATTTCCCGGGCTTCACTAACAGGAACGGTTCGTTTAATCTTTTTCTTCGGCATCAGACCAGAGAGGGTATCATTTAAATCAATCCCCATCTGATTCAACATGGTATTTTGTCCGGAAGCTTGTTGTGAAGGATCATCCATTTCAATTTCAACCTGGTCATTCTCAAGTAATCCAGCCCGAAGTTTATCAGATACAGACATTCGTTTCTCCCGAATATCATCAGTCACCTCTTCTTGATCATCTTGATTTTCAGGCGTTGGCGTCTGCCCATTTTGCATTTGCGTGAACATGTTCATCAGATTTTGCATGTCATTTTGGCGGTTTTTCTTTTTCTGAGCGGGAACCAGCAGCTTGACCAATTGATTGTTCGCCTGTTTTTCAGCATCGGCGCGAACCTGCTTGTATTCATCTTCGCGTTCCAACTGAATGGCATTTTCAACCAAATCCCGGACCATTGATTCAACATCGCCACCGACATAGCCGACTTCAGTGAATTTAGTTGCTTCAACTTTCACGAATGGCGCGTTGACAATTTTTGCCAACCGACGGGCAATTTCAGTTTTACCAACACCGGTTGGGCCGATCATCAGTAAATTTTTGGGTGAAATTTCATCCTGCATTGCCTTAGAAAGCTGCATCCGCCGATAGCGATTTCGAAGGGCAACGGCGACGGCTTTCTTAGCTTCGTCCTGACCAATAATATACTGATCCAGAACTTCAACAATTTGTTTTGGGGTTTGAGTAGATTCTGTCAATTCAATGTCTCCTCTTATAATTCTTCAGAAATGACGTTTTGATTGGTAAAAATATCAATATTACCAGCAATATGGATTGCGGCTTCCGCGATTTCTCGGGCAGTCATATTTTCGGCGTGATGTTTCATTGCAGTCGCTGCCGCTAAGGCAAAGTTGCCGCCAGAACCGATGGCGAGAATATCATCATCAGGTTCAATGACTTCACCCTGCCCGGATACCATTAATAGATCCTTATTATTCATGACGATTAAAAGAGCTTCCAACTTCTGGAGTTGCTGATCGCCACGCCAATCTTGGGCAAGTTCAACGGCTGAACGTTTCAAGTCACCATCAAACTGGTTTAACTTCTTTTCAAATCGTTCTTCAAGGTTGAAGGCATCGGCAACGCTGCCAGCAAAACCCACAACGACTTTTCCGTCGTAAATCCGGCGAACTTTATGAGCAGTTCCCTTCATAATTACTTTTTCACCCATTGTGACCTGCCCATCACCAGCCATGGCAAGATGGCCGTTATGACGAACGGCGACAATTGTTGTTGCTTCAAATTTAATTGGCATAATAAACTCCTTTATCGTTTTGGTTTTAATGAATCATTGTTTCTTGGAAAATATTTTTGATAATCACTCATCAAGTGAGATTTGGTGACGTGGGTATAGATTTGGGTGGTTGATAAACTGCTGTGCCCGAGTAACTCCTGGACGGAGCGCATATCAGCGCCATTATTAAGCATCTCCGTGGCAAATGTATGTCGCAACATATGGGGATGAATACTCGTTGTCAAACTACTCTGCTGAATGATGCCATCTAAAATATACTCAATTCCCCTTGAAGTCAACGGTTTACCATAATGATTAACAAATAGATAATCATGACCCTGATGATATTTAGTCATTAAAGGGGCCCGCGATTCGCGCAAGTAGTCCCGTAAATCCGTTTCGAGCTGTTCGCTGAAGGGCACAAACCGCTGCTTACTGCCCTTTCCAGTTACCAAGATCGTCCGATTATCCATATCAATATCTTTGAGGTGAATTGTCACGCACTCACTAACCCGAATGCCAGTAGCGTAGAACAACGACAGGATCGCAGTGTTTCGCAGTGCAACTACGCGTTCTCCCTTCTTAGCCGCAGAAAAGAGCGCTTGCATTTCATTGGGATAAAAGAACTTGGGCAAGTGGCGATTCTGGGCCCGCAGATGGACATAGGCAAATGGATTAACAGCTACCACTTCATTTTTGATTAAAAAATTATAGAACGCCCGCAACGCCGATACTTTCTGGGCAATTGAATTTCGAGCGTAGTGGTGATCATATAAGTGCGTTAAGTATGCTTCAACATCGTAGGCATCAATTTTAACTAACGGCTTAGTTTGCCCACCATCATTCAAAAATGTCAGAAATTCATCGAGACTAATCTGATAGGCTTCCACTGTATCTGAAGCGTAGTGGCGCTCACTCTTAAGATATTTTAAAAACCACTTAATTATCTTTTGATCATCATCTTGCATCCTCTCACCTACCTAACCACACGCGGTGCAGTAAATCACAAAATTACCACTTCTTTTATAATATCAAATATAAACGATGATTACTCGTTATGACTAGAAGTTTTCATTTTTTTAACCGTTTCTCAAACATTTGTTCGGTAATTTGATTATCCAAATAAAAGACCGCACCCCTTACGGATACGGTCTTTTATTTGTAAATTAGCTACGTGGCCGAACAGAAGCTTTAATACGAGCGGCCTTACCTTGTAAGTCACGCAAGTAATAGAGCTTAGCACGACGAACGCTACCATGTCTGATAACTTCAAGTTTATCAACTCGTGGTGAATGAAGTGGGAAGATACGTTCAACGCCCACACCGTTACTGATCTTTCGAACAGTGTATGTAGCTTGAATGCCTGCACCCTTGCGCTTAATTACAACGCCTTCAAACAATTGAATCCGTTCTCTGGTACCTTCGACAACCTTAACGTGAACCCGAACAGTATCTCCGGCACGGAAATCTGGGATGTCTTTACGTAGTTGCTTTTCGTTGATCATGTCGATCAATTTATTTTGTCGCATAAACAAATCTTCCTTTCACTAACATTCATTATCTTGTTTGACAGCGGAATGTTGTTTTGCGGCTTGCGCCAACTGACAGTTTAACACAGTTACGAACCCTCTGTAAAGGGATTTTTCTTGTCAGTTGAATCCTGTCGCTTTTCTTCTTCCTCAATCCGAACATCGGCAAATAACTTTTTTTGGGTACTGGTCAGCTTGGAGTGATCAATCAAATCTGGCCGCCGAAGATACGTCCGCCGGAGGGCTTCCTTCTGATTCCAAAGGGCAATCTTTTGGTGATCGCCATTCATCAAAACGGGTGGCACCTTCATCCCACGAAAATCAGCTGGCCGGGTATATTGGGGTTCTTCAAGCAACCCGGTGGAAAACGATTCTTCGACTTTTGACTGATTATTTCCCAATACACCGGGAATAAGGCGCGTAATCGCATCAATCATCACCATTGCCGGGAGTTCACCGCCCGTCAGCACGAAGTCACCCAATGAATACTCATCAGTGACAATCGATCGAATCCGCTCGTCATAGCCTTCATAGTGGCCGCAAATGAATGTGAGATGCTCATCTTTCGACAGGACTTCGGCGTCATGCTGCTTAAACGGTTTTCCGGCGGGATCCATTAAGATAACCCGACCTTTAGGTAACCCGTCTTTTCGGGCGTTTTCCTGCGTGTGCTCAAACGCATCAATAATCGGTTGGGCCTGTAAAAGCATCCCCGCCCCACCGCCAAACGGATAATCATCAACGTGCCGGTGCTTGTCGGTTGTAAAGTCACGGAAATTTGTAACGTCAAGTGAGAAAACATGATCCTCAATTGCCCGGCCAAGAATTGAATCGTGCATTGGGACAGAAAACATTTCCGGAAATAGGCTTAAAACATCAATCTTCATCATTATCCAACCCTTCAGGAATGCTGACATCGATCCGCTTCTGATCCAAATCAACTTTCTTAATAACCGAATCAATCTTCGGCAATAGTAAATCACTTTTAGCCGGGCGTTGAACAACCCACACATCGTTGGCTCCTGGAGAAAGGATTTCTTTAACTTGACCAATCTTTTGGCCATTATCGTCAAATACGTCTAACCCAATAATTTGATGATAGTAATATTCACCAGGTTTTAAGTCATCCTCAGATAAACTCGTTTCGTCAACAAATAGCGTTGAGGGCTTTAAAAATTCAACGTCGTTAATGCTGGGGTAGCCCTTAAAGTGCAATAGGATGAATGACTTATGTTTTCGAACGCCATCAATCTGCAGGGCGATCATTTTCTCGCTCTTTGGCAGCTTAGCGTAAACGGTATTTCCCTTAACAAACCGTTTTTCCGGAAAATCTGTAATTGAAATCACTCGAACCTCGCCTTTGAGTCCCTGAGTGTTGACAATCTTGCCAATGTTATAATAATTCATCGAATCCTCCATTACTCAAATAAAAAAGCTCTCAAACAAAACGTTCGTTTCGCTTAAGAACCCCTCTATTGATTTTCATCGTCAACAATTAATCGCGCCTTTTTAGGGCCGTCAACCGGCACACTATAAACGACCGTCCGAATTGTCTGAATCACGTGACCGTGTTTTCCGATAATTCGACCAACATCCTCTTCATTAAGCCGAAGATGATATTCCATAAAACGGTCCGACTCGTTGTGCGAAATCTGAATTTCGTTCGGATAATCAACTAACGGTGAAACAATCTTTTTAATTAATCCATCAACATTAACCATGATGATAAATCACTCACTTACTTTTTTGAGTATTTAGCTTCGTGATATTTTTTCATAATACCGGCGTCTGATAACAAGTTCCGAACGGTATCAGATGGTTGAGCACCATTGTTTAACCAGTTCATAATTGACTCTTCTTCAAGAGTAACCGTTGCTGGGTTGGTTAATGGTGTGTAAGTCCCAACGTTTTCGATGAAACGACCATCACGAGGGCTGCGTGAATCGGCAACCACAATCCGGTAATAAGGACGCTTCTTTGAACCCATGCGCTTTAAGCGAATCTTTACTGACATGTATTTTACCTCCTATAATCATTTAACGATTAATAATATACCAGCATTTGAAGTGGTTGTAAAGGTTTTTTTCTTTACACCATGAAAACTCCGGTCAGGATTGCGTTCTACCGCTTCTTACGCTTCTTCTTTAGTCGTTTGCGCTTATTCTTTTTCATCTTCCGACTCATTTGCTTCATAGCCAGATTAGAAAGCTTACCACCCATTCCAGTCTGATTCATCATGTTTTCCATGCCTGACATATTTCCTTTGGAAACTTTGTTCATCATGGTCTTCATTTGGTTAAACTGCTTGATCATCCGGTTGACTTCCTGAATTGGTCGACCGGATCCCCTTGCAATCCGCCGTCTTCTGGAAGGATTCATAATATCTGGATCGGTTCGTTCCTGCTCGGTCATTGAATAGATGATTGCCTTTAAATGGTCCATGTCCTTCGGATCCATATTAACATTCTTCATGGCCGGGTTATTGGCCATTCCGGGAATCATCTTCATAATCTCGTCAAGCGGCCCCATTTTTTGAATCTGATCCAGCTGATCCAGAAAGTCGTTGAAATCAAAGGAGTTTTCCTTAATCTTTTCGGATAATTCTTGGGCCTGTTTCTCGTCATATTCCTTCTGAGTCTTTTCAATCAGCGATAGCATATCGCCCATTCCAAGGATTCGAGAAGCCATCCGATCCGGATGAAAGACGTCCAGATCGGCCATCTTCTCACCTTGACCAACAAATTTGATTGGTTTGCCGGTCACGGCTCGAATTGAGAGGGCTGCCCCACCGCGGGTGTCACCATCCAGTTTGGTTAAGACCACCCCGGTAACGTCAAGGGTTTTATCAAAGCCCTCAGCGGTTGCCACGGCATTTTGCCCGGTCATTGCATCAATAACTAACAGAATTTCATTAGGATGAACCGCTTCTTTAATATTCTTAAGTTCATCCATCAGCTTTTCGTCAATTTGCAGGCGCCCGGCTGTATCAATAATCACATAATCATTGTGATCTTCCTGGGCCTTCTTAAGCCCCTGTTTGACAATTTCAACCGGATCAACATCGGTTCCCATCTCAAAAACAGGAACGTCAATTTGTTGACCAACCGTTTGTAATTGCTCAATCGCAGCTGGCCGATACACATCATCGGCAATCAGCAACGGTCTGGCGTTCTGTTCGTTCTTTAATTTAAGCGCTAATTTCCCAACGGTCGTCGTTTTCCCGGCCCCTTGAAGTCCGGACATCATAATAATGGTCGGAATTTTCGGTGCCTTATTCAGGCCAACGGCTTCTTCGCCCATCGTTTTGGTTAATTCCTCATCAACAATCTTAACGATTTGTTGGGAAGGATTTAATCCCTCAAGGACTTTAGAACCCTTTGCCCGATCCTCAACGGTCTTTACAAATTGCCGAACAACCTGGAAATTAACGTCGGCTTCGAGTAATGCCAACCGGATTTCCCGCATGGTTGCCCGAAGATCGGCTTCACTGATTTTACCCTTACCACGAAGCTTGCGCATCGCGTTTTGTAATCGTTCGGTTAGTCCTTCAAAAGCCATCTTTTCACCACTCTCATTCTTCCTCAGTCGTCTCAAGACTACTGATCATTTTATTTAACTCCGCGTCGTGCGGATATGCTTTGGCAACGTATGCTTGAATTTGATCGATCTTTTGATTGCGTTCAACAAAGCTATGGTACAAGTTCAATTTCGTTTCATATTGCTGCAGAATCTTTTCCGATCGCCGGATATTATCATAAACCGCCTGACGGCTAATATCATACTCTTCCGCAATCTCACCTAAAGAAAAGTCATCCCCATAGTACAGTTGAATATAGTTTGCCTGCTTTTTTGTCAGCAGCGGCTCATAAAATTCAAATAATGAGTTAATATAGTTGGTTTTTTCAAGTTCATTTGCCATGCCATTACGCCTCAATTTCTCCGACGAATTGATTCATTAACCCTACTGGATCACTGATCAATCTGCCACTCTTAGATTACCGGTCTTTTAAAGGGCCGTCAACTGACAGTCAATCCAGCTATTCGGAAATTAATCCTTTAAACAATCCATAAACAAAGTCGTTTGGATCAAATGGCTTTAAATCACTAGCCTGTTCACCCAAACCAACGTACTTAACCGGCAAGTGTAATTCAGAGCGAATGGCCAGCACAATTCCCCCGCGGGCAGTCCCATCCAACTTGGTCAGGACGATTCCGGTCACGTCGGTAGCTTCCTTAAACATCTTTGCCTGAGTCATCGCGTTTTGGCCGGTCGTTGCATCTAATACCAGTAATACTTCATGGGGGGCTTCGGGAATTTCCCGGGTCAGAATTTTTTTCATCTTAGTTAATTCATTCATCAAATTGACTTTATTTTGCAGGCGGCCGGCCGTGTCTACCAGCAGGATGTCATAGTTTTCATCCCGAGCCTTCTTAACGGCATCAAATACGACCGACGATGGATCACTCTTAGGTTTGCTCTTAACAATATCAACGCCATCTCGTTTGGCCCAAACATTTAACTGCTCAATTGCCCCGGCTCTAAACGTATCGGCGGCGGCTAAAACAACTTTTTTACCCTGTTGTTTGTACATTTGTGCCATTTTGCCGATGGTCGTAGTTTTACCAACTCCGTTAACCCCAACCATTAGAATGACGGTCGGGCCGCTTTTAGCCATGTTAATGGCATTGTTCTCGCCGTTACCCGCCTGATCATACATATCAATCAGCTTTTCAACGATCACGTTCTGAACGTCTTTAGGTTTCTTTGCGTTCTGCAGCTTAACTTCTTCCCGCAACTCATCAGCAATTCGCATTGCCGTTTCGAAACCAACGTCGGATTCAATTAACATGTCTTCCAAATCATCAAAGAATGATTCGTCAACGTGCCGGAAATTAGCCAATAGCGCGTTTAATTTGGCACCGAATGACGATCGAGACTTCGCGAGTCCTTTTTCATAAGACTTCGTCCGGTCAGTCACATCCTGGTCATCGCCAGCGGCTGTCTCATCAGGTTGATGAGGTGTTTGGTTAGCAGTTTCAACTTTTGATTGATCCGCTGCAGAACCGGCAGCGGACTGCGAAACGGGTTCGGATACCGATTGACCTTCTGGCGTTGCCCTTAAACCCGAGCCAGCTGACTTAGGTTCGGACTGGGTGTCACTTCCGGCTGTAGTCGGTTTATCGGATTGAGCGGACTCAGGGGCAGCGCTTGGGGGCGTCAGTGGTTCAGCCGCTTCACTGCGGTGCCCTTCAGATGACGATTGTGAAAAGGCCGCCTGTGAAGACGCCGATGCTACGGGTTCGGATTGAGCTGCTGTGGAATCCGCGGCAGATGACACTTCTTGTGAAGCACTTGATTGCGCACTTTCGGAAGTCGGTTTCTCCTGTTCTTTGGCAACTTCTGATTCCGGGGTCTCCGGCTTTTCACTTGGTTGATTTTTTTCAGTTTTGTCTTTTTTGGAACGCCGGCGAAATATATCAAATAATCCCATTTAACTCACCTCTGTTTTTAAATTATCCAAACTAACACTCACAACCTTCGACACACCAGACTCCTGCATGGTGATCCCATACAGCGTATCGGCATATATCATGGTTTCCTTTCGATGGGTAATCACAATAAACTGAGTCTCATCACCAAATCGTTTGAGGTACTTAGCGAACCGATCAGCGTTAAAGGGGTCTAGGGCCGCTTCTGCTTCATCCAAAATGCAGAAGGGTACCGGTGACACCCGAATAATGGCAAACAGCAATGTGATTGCCGTCAGGGCCTTTTCACCTCCGGAAAGCAAGCTTAAACTGCGGTAGTTCTTGCCGGGGGGCTTGACCATGATTTCAATTCCAGTTGTGAGCATATCGTTTGGATCGGTCAAGACCAGCTTAGCCTCACCACCACCAAACATTTCCACGAACACCTTTGAAAATGAGTTAGCAACTTTATCAAAAGTCTGCTTAAACTTGCTGGCAATCGTTGAATCCATTTTGCCCATTGTGGCGGTGAGGTGATTCTTTGCTGTTAATAAATCTTGTTGCTGCTTCATTAGAAAATTATAACGGTCGGATACGTCGTGAAATTCTTGAATGGCAGAAATGTTCACCGGCCCGATCTCTTCAATGCCCATTTTAAGCATCTTAATTTGACCAGCCACCGCATCAGCATCCCAATTCCACTTTGGGTTCCCCAGTACTTGGGGATCAATCGAATACTTTTCCGAAAGCTTGGTATACGATACGCTGATTGCCTGCTGAAGGCTTGAAAGTTTTGTCCCAGTCGCCTTGAGTTCGTACTTGGCATTATTCAAATTTAGCTGGGCTGTTCGGATGGCATTCTGTATTTTTTCATAGGTTTGATCAAGACGATCAACGGCAACTTTTTTCTCGTTAAGATCCGCTGACAGTGCTGCCTGCCGCTTTGTCTGCTTGGCAATCTGCTCATCCAGTTGGGCTGGATCAACTTGTTGCTGTAAATCCGCTTTCAAATCCTGCAGCTGTGTCGTAAGCCGGGTCTTTTGGTTGTTCAATTGTAACAATTGATTGTCCAGACTCCGTCGTTGATCCTGATATTGTTGAAGCTGTTCCTTAGTGACAACGACCTGATCGTGAAGGGACTGACGTTTTTTTGCATACTCGTCAGCCAATTCCCGGACGCGGCCAAGGCGGGCTTGATGATCCAAAACCGCCTGATTATTGGCGGCCAACTGCTTTTGAATCGCCGCTTTTTGTTTTTGAAGATCAGTATCTTGATCAGCAGAGTTGAGATTTTGCGCGTTTTGAAGCGCCAGTTTCATTGCTTCGACTTCGCGAGTTTCAGTAGCGATGGCGGTTTCTAACAACTTTAGATCCGCAGCTTGGTGGTTAATTCCCTGTTGAACTTCAAATGCTCGTTGACGACTGCGATTATAGGCTTCCTGAATTTGCTGAAGGGCGTTCTTGGCTTCTGCCAATTGGGTTTCTTTGGCAGCCAACTTGTTTCCCATCTGCTGAGTGGCCTTCTGCAGATCGGCAAGTTCAGTTTGGTTGATCAAGACGCCCTGATTAGTTGCTTTATTGGCACCACCGGTTAGTGAACCACCGGCATTGACGACTTGCCCATCCAGCGAAACAATTCGGGTTCTGTGCTGAATTGCGCGACTGATAGCAATGGCATGATCCAAATTATCAGCGATTATTGTGGTCCCAAGAAGTGATTCGTTGATGTCAGCAAATTGTTCCGGCATCGTTACCAAAGAAGCGCCAACCCCTATGTATCCGGGAAACTTCTCAGCTTGAGCGACCAGCGATCGGTTCAAATAGCGCGGCTTGATAACCGTTACCGGCAGCAGAGTAACTCGGCCATAGCGATTAGCAGTCATAAACTTGATTGCGTTAGAAGCAGCCGCGTTATCTTTGACGATAATGTGCTGTGCCTGACTGCCAAGGGCCGTGTCAATGGCTTTTACGTATTGACTATCAACCTGTAAAAAATCAGATACTGGGCCAAAAATCCCATCCAGGTGCGCTTTATTTTTAAGCAGGTTCGCCGGTCCCCGATAAAAGTTCCGATACGAATCATGAAGGGCTTGAAGCGAGTTCTGCTTTGCTTTGGCCTGCTCGGCAACTTTCAAAGCATTTAACCATTCGGTTTGATTTTGGTCAACCGTTGCCTGCTTAGCGGTTAGTAACTGCTTTAAATGAGCAAGCTTTTCCTGGACGGCTGCCAAGTCAGCTTTGCTTTGAGCAAGTTGCTGACGCTTTTCGGTGAGCTGTTTTTGTCCGTCAGCCAGTTTCCCAGTCAGCTGAGAAATGCGGGCTTTTTGGGATTTTGCCTGCTCTGCAAGTCGATTTTGATCATGTTGTGACATTGTGAGTTGATTGTTGATTGCCGTTTGTTCCTGCATCAAATCAACGTACTGACTCCGCAATTGTTCAATTTTCTTCTCAATTGCCGGGACATTATTGGCCTTGGCCGCCTTTTCAACGGCCACCAGCCCCGCTTGCCCAGTCCTTAAACTATCCTGGGCATGGGAAATGGCTGTCGCAGACTTATCAATTTTTTGCGCCAGCTCGTGAATTTTCGCCGTAGTTGCACTAATTTGATCAGAAATGCGCTTCACATCGGCATTTTTAAAGCTATTTTCCTGAGTTGAGAGTTGCTTCTGACTCGTTAATGTTTGAATTTTCGTATTGATGGCAAGTATTTCAGCATTCCAATCATCAATCTGTTTTCTTCCGGCAGATAATTCTTGTTTAACGGCGTTGCCGGACTGTTCGTTTTGATCGACTTCTTTTTGAATCTTGCTAACAATTTGTTGACTCTGTTTCAACTGATCGGTCGTCTGTTTGATGGCTGCCTGCTGATCCTTAGCTGTCAGAATAAGCTGCTTTTTTTCAAATTCAGCAAGCCGTTTCTTTTGATCCAAGTAGTCAGTTGCTTGACTGCTCTGCTCTTCTAATGGCGCCAACCGGCTCTTGAGTTCCTGGATAATGTCATTGACCCGGTTCAAGTTGTCGGAAGTTTGCAAAATTTCAGTTTGGGCCGTGGTCTTTTGGCGTTTATATTTATAAACCCCCGCCACATTTTCGATGATTGACCGCCGATCAACCGGTTTACTATTAAAAATTTCCTCAACATTCCCCTGGGAAATAATTGAAAGCGTTCCCTGGCCGATGCCAGTATCCATGAATAAATTGGTTACATCCTTCAATCGACACTGCTTTTCATTGATAAAATAAGCACTGTCACCATTCCGAAAGAGTTTTCTTGCAACTTTGATCTCAGTGAAGGGGGAATCCAAATAATGATCCGAGTTATCCAACAACAAAGTGACGGCCGCCATATTTAACGCCCGTCGATCTGCAGAACCCGAGAAAATCACGTCAGGCATGCGCGAGCCCCGCAAATTCTTCGCAGACTGCTCACCTAAAACCCAACGAATTGCCTCGGCAATATTACTTTTACCGCTCCCATTTGGGCCAACAATTCCCGTCATCCCATTTGGAAAAGAAATTTTAGTTTTTTCGGCAAAAGATTTAAAGCCAATGATTTCAATGGATTTAAGTTGCACGGTGTTTCTCCAATCTAAACTAAATTATCTTCTCTTTTATCAAAGTGCTTCAGGGCTTGCTGTGCTGCTTTCTGTTCCGCATCCTTCTTGGAATGCCCAACGCCTATGCCCAACACTTTATGATCAATTGCAACGTTAACCTTGAACAGGCGATCATTTTCCGGCCCGTACTCATCGACTAATTCATAGTCAATATCAACTGGACCATCCTCTTGGGCGAGTTCCTGCAATTCGGTTTTATGATCGAAGAATTCAGCAAACATCCCCTCGTCCAACTTGGGAAAAATCACTTGCTGAACAAATCCCTCAACTACTTTCTTGCCTTGATCAAGGTAAAGTGCGCCGACAAATGATTCAAAAATGTCACAAAGAAGCGAGTCACGATCCCGCGCGCCGGCTTTTTCTTCACCCTTACCAAGCCGAATGTACTTATTAAAATGGCATTCACGCGCAAAGGTACTAAAGCTTTGTTCATTGACCATCGCCGCTCGCAGACGCGTCAGCCGGCCTTGCGGAAGCTTGGGATAGCGGGTAAAAATATACTCTGAGACAATCAGTTGTAAAACTGCATCGCCAAGGAACTCGAGCCGTTCGTAAAATTTCAAGTTTTGATCACGATGTTCATTTACGTAAGATGCTTGGGTAAAGGCCTCATCAAGCAGATCTTGGTCATCCACGTGAATGTTGAAGTCGCGCTTTAACATTTCATTTAATCCTGGTATCAATCAAATGCCTCCAAAAGATTTATTCTCACTGCAATGGGGCAGCGTTCGCATCATTATTTATCCTGATGAGCCATGACGTAATCCACGGCTTCGTCAATTGTGTTGAGCTTTTCAGCATCGTCGTCGGAAATTTCAGCGTTGAAAGTATCCTCAAGATCAAGAACGAATTCAACAAAATCAATCGAGTCCGCGTCCAAATCCTCACGAAAATTCAAGCTACCGGTAATTTTATCACGATCGATGTCAAATTGGTCGCTGACCAAATCGGCAATTTTATTAAAAACTTCTTTTTTATCCATTATTACACCCATTCTCATTAGTTAATTCAAATCCCATTATATCAAACTATTACTTATTTTTGATACTGTCTTTAATTTGATCCAAATGATCCTTGTGGCTGGTAATATAGTCGTTTAACTCCGGGATCATTTTTGAATCAATGATCTGCTTAATCTGCCCGATTGTATTCTTAACTGTTGGCGCCTTACTGCTCCCGTGAGTCTTAACGACTGGCGCCTTTACGCCCATCAGGACAGCGCCGCCATAACGAGAGTAATCCATTGCTTTGGCGATATTCCCAAAGGTTGACTTCAGCATTGCCGCCCCCAATTTAGATTTGAGGCTTCCGGCCATAATGTTGTCCTTAATCAGGTGCAGCATTGATAAGGCGGTGCCTTCGATACTCTTCAGAACCGCATTACCGGTAAACCCATCGGTCACCACAACGTCAGCAGCCCCGTTTAACAATTCCCGGGATTCAACGTTGCCGGCAAAGTTAAGGTCACCATCGTCTGCGAGCAGATCGTGGACCTTGCGATGATCCATATTTCCCTTATCGGCTTCCGTTCCGTTATTGAGAAGGCCGATCTCAGGATTGGCAACGTTCATGACGTTTTGCGCATAATACTTGCCCATCATCGCGTACTGATACATATTTAAAACTTTGGTATCGGCATTGGCACCAACGTCAAGCATCACAAAGTTTTTCCGGCTGCTCTCAGTAACCACTGGCAGTGTTGTTGCTAACCCCGGGCGGTCAACCCCTTTAATTCGGCCAATGATAAACAATCCCGCCGCTAAAATAGCGCCAGTGTTGCCGGCAGAGAAAAAGGCGTCCGCTTCGCCATCTTTGACAGCTGTGGCAGCCAAAACCAGGCTCGATTGCTTCTTGGAACGGACCGCCTTAACTGGTTCGTCGCCCATTGCAATGACTTCATCAGCCTGCTTAACTTCAATCCGATCGTCATTTTTCAAATACTTGTTAATTTGATCAGTCAACCCGTACAGCAAAAAGGTGATGTCTGGATAGGCATCCCGGGCCAGTTCAATTCCTTCAACAATTTCTTTTGGGGCGTAGTCTCCACCCATCGCGTCAACCGCAATTTTCATGTAAGTGAGTCTCCTTAGTGGTAATTAATCGTTTGGTTCATTTGTAAATACTTTGCTAATTGTACATTTTCTGGCTTGGTTTTCCAATCTTTTTCAGCAGTAATATTTTGAGCTTCCTCATTGGCAACCGTTAAAATATTGAGATCTCCAACCGGGTCAGCGACTTTAAAATCAGGCATTCCGGACTGCTTGGCACCGGTAATGTCTCCTTGCCCACGAAGTTCAAGGTCCTTTTGCGACAGAAAGAAACCGTTGGTACTGCTTGCGACGGCCTTCATCCGCTGCTTACCGATCTCGTTTTTCGGATCAGCAATCAAAATGCAGTAGGACTGTGTCGATCCCCGGCCAACTCGCCCGCGAAGTTGGTGCAGTTGGGCAAGGCCAAAGTGGTCAGCATCAAAAATTAACATGGTATTGGCGTTGGCAACGTCAACCCCAACTTCAATGACGGTAGTGGCAACCATTACTTGAAATTGGTTATTCTTAAACGCCACCATTGCGTCATCCTTTTCTTGATTGGACATCCGGCCGTGAAGCAACCCCACTTTATAATCGGGTTCAAAAATCGCCCGGAAGCGTTCGAAAATCGCCACCGCATTTTTCATGTCAACGGCTTCCGACTCTTCAATCAACGGCGTGACAACGTATACCTGATTTCCCTGGCGAAGCTGTTTTTTCACAAATCCGATTGCTGAATCGGTCTTGGCTGACTGAATCCAGGTCGTTTTGATTGGCTTTCGTCCGGTTGGCAGCTGATCGATGACCGAAACGTCCATGTCGCCGTACATCGTAATCGCCAACGTCCGCGGAATCGGCGTGGCCGTCATCGCCAGCATGTTCGTACTGGTTCCCTTTTGCCGCAATGCCTGTCGTTGGTTGACGCCAAACCGGTGTTGCTCGTCGATAACGGCCAATCCCAAATTGGCATAATGAACGTCATCTTGAAAAAGCGCGTGGGTGCCAACGATTAAATTAACCTCCCCATCAGCGATTCTTGGAAGCATTGATCGGCGGGCAGCGGCAGAAGTGGCCCCCGTTAACAAAACAATGTTGACATTGAGGCCGGCAAACATGCTCGCAAAGCTATTGGCGTGCTGCTCAGCCAAAATTTCCGTGGGCGCCATAATGGCCGCCTGTTTGTGGGCACTAATCGCCGCCAGAATTGCAATTGCAGCAACCACCGTTTTGCCACTGCCAACGTCCCCCTGAAGCAGGCGGTTCATTTGAATCGGACGTTTCAAGTCCGCAAGAATTTCGCGAACCACTTTGGTTTGCGCTGAGGTGAGTTTAAACGGTAATTGGGCATTAAACTTGTCCAAGACTTTGGGATCGTAATCAATCTGAGCTGCCGGATCGGTCTTTCGATGAGCACCCTTTAAGATCTGGACCTTCATGGCAAATAAAAAGAATTCCATGAACTTCGCCGTCCGAAACGCCCGCTGAGCAGCCTTGGGTGACTCAGGAAAATGAATGTTTTTGATCGTGTCGTGAAAGGATTCCAGTCGGTAACGACGCCGCAGCGACGCCGGAACAATATCAACCAGGAGTGGTTGATAAGCGTCGAAGGCTAATTTAATCAGCTGCTTAATGGTTGCCTGTTTTACTTCTTTATTTGCTGGGTAAATCGAATCAAAAGAATTGGCCGTCTGAGCGGTCAAAATTTTCATCCCTTGAACGGTATTTCGGGCCTGATTGTAAGTCCCAAAAACGATCACCTCATCGTTGGCGCTCACCTCTTTTTTTAGCCAGGGCTGGTTGAAAAACGAAACGGTGTAGATATTGTCAGCAATCTTAATTCGAAAAACTAACCGACTGCGTTTGCGACCAAAGAACGTCACCGTCGGCTCAGCAATAATGATTCCCTTAACCGTGACTTTTTGCCCATCTGCTGCGGTGGCCAAGTCCTTAATTGACAAGTCGTCATAACGCCGTGGGTAGTAGGTTAACAGATCGTTGATCGTATTGATTCCTAATTTATTAAGTCCAACCAATCGCTTCTGCCCAACGCCTTTTAGAACCCCAACCGAATCCGTTAAGCTTGCCAAATGTCGTCACCCCGCTTTCGTTAATCATTTTTGACGCTATGTAAAAGCCCGTCTAGCCTGGTGGCATGGCGAACCTCCTGAACTTATAATTATCCAGTCCAATGATAACGGCGAAAAGAGGTTGGGATCCAAAGGGATGTGCCCTTGTCCCAGCCTCTTTAGCTCTCAGTTATTCCACAGAAATCAAAAATGGATAAACTGGTTGATCCCCTTCATGAACCTCAATTTCAAGTTCATCGTCCAACTTGGCAATGCCAGCCTGGACTTGTTCGGCTAATTGTTCATTAGCCCCATCGCCCCAAATAATGGTAATGGCTTCGCTGTCGTCATCCAGCATCTTTTGAACCATCGAAACCGTTGACGTGACCAGGTCATCATCAACGCTGACAATTTTCCCATCAGCAATTCCCATAAATTGGTTTTTCTTAATGTTAATGCCATCAATGCTGGTATCGCGAATGGCGCCGGTAACCTGGCCGGATTTAACGGTTGATAAATTATCTTCCATCGCTTCACGGTTGTCATCCAATGAATTATCGGGATTATATCCCAGCATCGCTGTGATTCCCTGAGAAATGGTCTTGGAATGGACAATCACAGTCGGAATCTCAACAACCTTGGCGGCCTGTTCGGCAGCCAAAAAGATGTTTGAATTATTTGGTAAGATAATCACCTGTTTGGCGTGGGTATTTTCGATCGCGTTGGCAATGTCTTCAGTACTTGGATTCATTGTCTGGCCGCCATTCACAATGTTACTGACTCCGAGTGATTTGAATAATTTATTTAACCCCTCACCGGATGAAATTGAAATAATTGCGGTATCTGACGACGGCTGGCCCTGACCATTTCCTAAACTTTCGGCCTTTTGAATCGGTGAATCTTCAGGGTCGTCATTCTCAATGATTGTTTCCTGCTGCAGCCGCATATTGTCGACCTTGACGGTTGCCAGGTCGCCAAACTCCTGACCCCAAGCCAAAACTTTGCCAGGGTGCTCGGTGTGAACATGAACTTTGACGATTTCTTCATCATTGACAACTAACAGTGAGTCGCCAAGTTTGGCCAGGTAATCATAGAATGTTTGGTAGTCAAACTTGCGATCAACTTCCTTACCCTTTCCAATGCGAACCATAATCTGGGTACAGTAGCCATACACGATATCATCAGGATTCAATTTACTTTGAACGCTTTGGTGATGAGCCGCGTCAATCATCTCGGTCATTTCAGCATCGGTTGGTTGATACTCACCATTTTCTTCATCAATTCGGCCGTTTAAAACGTCGTCAAAGGCTTCTAAAACGAACATGAGCCCCTGGCCGCCGGAGTCAACAACCCCAACCTGCTTCAAAACAGGAAGCAAATCGGGCGTCTTCTTGAGGGCCTTCTGAGAGTTTTCATAGACCGCGTCCATCACGGCAATGATATCATTGGTCGATGCAGCGGTTTTTTTGCCCGCTTGAGCAGCCAACCGAATAACGGTCAGAATTGTTCCCTCAGTTGGCTTCATAACCGATTTATACGCAGTTTCGGTACCGGCAACAAAGGCATCAGCCAAATCTTGGGCGCTTAAGACCTGCTTACCCTCAGTTGATTTGGAGAAGCCCCGAAAGATCTGGGAGAGAATGACCCCCGAGTTCCCCCGGGCACCCATCAAAAGCCCCTTAGCAAGCGACGATGCCAGTTGGCCGACATTGGCGCTGGCATCTTCATTGACATATTTATAGCCACTGGCCAACGACAAACTCATGTTAGTCCCCGTATCCCCATCTGGAACCGGGAAGACGTTCAGTGAATTAATGAAGTCGGCATTTTTATTCAGTTTATTGGATGCAGCTTGAACCATCGCCGTAAATTCGGTGCTGGTAATTTCTGTAACTTTCAACTACTTTTCCTCCTTGGTCAATTTCAGTAATTAGTCTTCGTTCGCCACTTGCACGCCCTGAACAATTACATTGACCGAATTTGCGGTAACGCCAAGCATACTTTGCAAGTCATATTTCACTTTAGACTGAACCGCCTTGGCGACTTCCGAAATTTTATTGCCGTACGCAACAATAATATAGACGTTAATTAGGATCTCGTTGTCCCGCTGCTTAACCTCGACACCCTTAAAATAATTTTCACGGTTTAAAATATCATTCATGTTATCCCGAATTTGGTTTCGGCTTGCCATTCCGACAACGCCGTAGTTATCAGTTGCAGCGCCACCAACCACATTGGCAATGACGTCGTTTTCGATGTCAACTGTTCCAAACTTTGTTTTGATTTTGACGGCCATTTGTGACAGCCTCCTTAAATTAATCTTTCAACATACTAACGATAATTAATATTACCACAATATACAATAAAACCAAAGCAACCATCCCGCCACCTAAATATTAGTGTCAAGTATAATTACTTGAAAGAAAAGTATTGCAATGCCGGGGGGAATATGATAAATTATTCTAGTGTAATGATTCAGAAATTAAGCACTAGCATTTTAAAGAAGGGAGATTTGTTACCCATGGCAAAAGATTTTATCAACGGCAAACGTACTCACTTTGGTAACAAACGTTCACACGCCTTGAACTCAAGTCGTCGCAGCTGGAAGCCAAATTTGCAAAAAGTTCGGATCCTGGTTGACGGAAAGCCAAAGAAAGTTTGGTTATCTGCCCGGACCCTTAAGTCAGGTAAAGTTACGCGCGTTTAATAAAAAGTGGATCGATGTTTAATCGGTCTTTTTTTATTGCCTTTTTTCAGGTTTGAATATCAGCATCGGGCCTGATCAATTTCTGATGATGAACAATCATCGCCAATTTAGGAACACGTAAAGAGGTTGAGACGAACGTATCGATTGTCTCAACCTCTTCATTTTTATCCGACTATTATATTGCCGAAACGTGCGACCTAAAGCAGCTTCCGGCCGTATAGGCAAACAATCCAAANGTCTCACTCTTTTTAGCTATTCTGTCACAATTTCACTCTTGAATGGACTAGTTTTCTGATGCACCACTGGTTGCGTCAACGTCGCCGCCATCATTGGTTGCTTCGGGAGTATCGACATCCTCCGACGCCCCAGTATCCGCGTCAGTCTTAGAATCGGCATCATTGGATGAAGCGCCGGTTGATGCATCCACCTTCGCGTTTGGATCAGCTACTAATTTCTGCCCGGTTTGTGCAAGATACCATTTGATCGTTGGGATTAAATCAGCGACAAATTCGTTAATCCCAACATAGTCACCGTCCGCATTATGCATCGCTTTGTAATAGTGAACAACAAACCGATCGGGACCGTTGCCTGGTACCGGCATGCTGACCAAATCAGTCTTGCCGGTTCTCAACGCGTGAATGACCGCCTTAACGCCGTGAACAGCCCGTTTTGGATGCACGTTAGCTAACGGATCCCCAGCCTGTCCCGGTGTCCGAGGAGCCAACATCTTTTTAGCATCAGCCATCCGATTGTAGTAAATAAACTGATTATTGCTGTCTGCATAAGTCAGCTCGATCGGCATCGAATTGAGGAAGTAGTTCAGCTGATCAACCGTCAAAATCCCCCGATCCAGTTTTACATAGGTATTGCCGTCGACAGCGTTCACCTTTTCAGCAGCTTTTTCAACCCAATCATCCGCCGTCATATCAACGCCTTCAATGGTCGTCTCAATTTTGCCGCTTGCCGTTAAATCTTCATTTTCAGCTTCACCGTCATCACCTGTTTTATCATTCATCATGTTGATCACCTTCACAAATTTCAAGAATTTCTGCAGCGTTGATGAAAGGAAGGAAACTGTTTTTTCGTCTTTGAGATTGCCATTCTCGTCAAAGGCTTCCTTCACGTTAGCCAGTAAGAACTCATTTCCTGGAAAAACAATCGCGTTGACACCGGGAGCTTCCAAAATTTGCCGCAAATTTAACTGAGCCCGTGATGAGCCCTGTTGGTAATAAGACGCGCCAACAATCATGACCGGTTTACCGGAAAATGGATGGACGTTAAATGACAGCCACTCCAAAGCACTCTTCAAAGCAGCGGTAATCGTATGATTATGTTCAGGGGTTGCGATGATCACCCCATCGGCATTTGAAATTTTTCGATTCAAATACTGAATCGCGCCTGAATTGGTAATATCATTGTCCTGATCAAACATTGGCAGATCGTCAATGCTCAAAATATCAATATCAACAACGTTACTAAAATGGTTGGCAATAAATTCAAGCAAGGTCCGGTTATATGATTTATCCTCAACGGTTCCAGCAATTCCAACTAATTTCATAATTGTTCGCTCCTTATTTTAACCAAAGTCTTCGTGATCCAGCTTTTTAATAGCCACCCGGTTCACATCGGTGGTGTGCCACAATTCTTTTGAAATTTTGACAAATTTCTCAAAGTCGGTAAACAGCGCGTCCAGTTGATCGATCTTCTCCTTATCGGTCAGGTTACCCTGATCATCAAAGGCACTGAGAACGTTACCAACCAGGTATTCTGAACTCGGCATAATTCTTGCGCCAAGTTCCGGTGAATCCAGCATTTGCCGCAAATGTGCCTGGGCTCTTGAAGTTCCAAGGGCCCCAAACGATGCGCCAATAATCATCACCGGCTTATCTAAGAATGGATGGATCCCGTATGATAACCACTCCAACGCATTCATCAAAACGGCGGGAACGGCGTGATCATATTCTGGCGTCGCGATGATCACCCCATCGCTGGCGTCAATTTTTTTGGCAATGTCCTTTGCTCGCTGGGGCACTTCACGGTCTGCCGGCTTGTTAAACATCGGCAGTCCGCTGACTTCAATAATCTCAATGGCCGCCTTTTGATCAAAATGCCGTTTCATAAACTGCAACAGTTGCCGATTGGTTGATTGTTTGGTATTTGTTCCAACCAGTGCAATATACTTATTCATAGAATTTGTCCCCTTTATCTAATTGTCATTAGCTTCAGCACGATTGTTAGCATGCGTTCTCAATATTCGAATTGGTGAATGAGACCATTCAAATTCTTATATCGTATATCAGAATATAATTTTATTATATATCATTTTGATACAAACATCACTAATTATCGTAAAAAATATTTATGAAAATGATTAGATCCCCAATTTACATTTTATTAACAGCGGGAAAGCAATCGGTTTCATTTCCGTTGTAACAGTTAAATCTCGAAACATCAACGTTTTCTGACCGGTTTTTAAATCAGCCTCCCAAAATGACCGGAAAAATGAAATATCTTTCACAATCCCTAGTTCATTATACTAAAAAACGACCAAGACTTCGATGATAATGGCATCAAGCCTTGGTCATTTCTAATTGTAACGATTAATATCTTTGCTTTGAATGACACACATCACGCCGCTAGCGAACTTGAACTTGGCGGTTTCACCTACAAATTCATTACTGGCAAGTGAAATTGGCCGCTTGACCCGATAATCATCCAAGCGATACTTTTCATCAAATAGTGTCAGATGATCCATCGGCGTTAGCGCCACAAACGCCAAATACTTTTTATCCGGCTCCTTCTTAATTTCATACTCGCCGGGCAAAAAGAACGTGATGGTGTTTTGCTGATCAATTAAGCGAATTTTTGGTGCAAACGGGCGAAACCGCGGCTCCAATACCATCCACAGATTTGCTAAAAAATGGTCCAGACGACCGCCGGTGGCACCATATATATCAAGACGGTCCGCATGGTGTTCCTCAAGGGCGACTTTCAAGCCAAGCTGGGTATCCGTATCATCCTTTTCCGGAATTGACTGGCGAATATCCTTCACGTGAGTTTTTACCAACTGCAATTCGTTTGGTTTTAACGAGTCGAAATCACCAATTGCGACAATTGGATCAATTCCCATATCGATCAGGTGCAGGTTCCCCCGATCAATTCCGATCCAATCGCCCTTCACACGGCCAGCCTTTAAATCAGCCGGCCATAAATCAATCGGTCCACCGACCAAAAGATTGAGTACTTTCATTATTTTGTCGCGTCCTTCAATGCTTGAATTCGCGATACTGGCGCATCGGCGTCGAAAATGTACGAGCCGGCAACGGCAACGGTTGCCCCTGCTTGATAGGCGCCGACAACGGTGTGATCATTCACCCCGCCGTCAATTTCAATATCGAACTTGAGCCCCTGATCCTTCTTAATCTTATCTAATTCAGCAATCTTTTTAACGGTTTCCGGCAAAAACTTCTGACCACCAAATCCTGGATTAACCGTCATCACTAAGACCTGATCAACCATGTATAGAACCGGTGTGATAGCCGAAACCGGTGTTCCAGGATTGATGACAACCTCAGCTTTGACGTTTTTATTTTTGATCATCTGGAGTGCCCGGTGAATGTGGGGTGTCGCTTCGGTGTGAACGCCGATAATATCCGCACCAGCGTCCGCAAAGTCATCGATGTATCGTTCCGGATTCTGGACCATCATATGAACGTCCAATGTCAGATTGGTAATTGGCTTAATCGCCTTTACCCACCCTGGGCCGTAAGATAATGCCGGGACAAACGCGCCATCCATGATATCAATATGGAGCAGCTCGGCACCCCCCTTATCAACCATTTCGATATCTCGCTGTAAATTAACGTAGTCCGCACTCAAAATTGATGGCGCAATCTTAATCATATTCAACTTCCTCACTTTTTATAATTTGGTTTTCGGTTCTTAATATCAGTATACAACTGTAAATAATTTTCGTAACGACTTTTCATAATTTTATTTTGCTGCACCTCTAATTTAACTTCGCAATCCGGTTCATTGACGTGCATGCAGCCCCTAAATCGGCATTTAACGCCAGCGCGTTTAAATTCCGGGAAATAGTTGGTTAACGCCCGAAAATCAATATCAAACGTATCATACGATGAAAATCCAGGCGTATCAGCAATCAAGCCGTCATTGACATTCAATAACGCAACCCGTCTGGTTGTGTGCTTACCCCGATTAAGGGCGGTGGAAATTTTTCCGGTTTCCAAGTTGAGATCAGGCGCCAAATGATTGAGCAGCGTTGATTTACCAGCCCCGGTTTGGCCCATGATCACATTTTCCTTATTTGAAAATAATTTACGCAATTCCGTCAACGCATCGCTTGAAAATGCCTGTTCCGGAAAAATGACATCGTATGGAATTGCCCGATACCCCGCCACAACTGTGGCTAATTTTTCCCGCTGTTGAGCGGTTAAAAGATCGGTCTTGGTGAAATAAATGACCGGTTGAATCCCACTCATCTCAAGGGCGATTAGCTGACGGTCAAGCAGATTAGTTGAAAATTCCGGCTGGGTTGCCGCTGTGGCCACAATTGCCTGATCAATGTTGGCAATTGGCGGCCGAACCAACGCATTCTTTCGTGGTAACACACTCAGAATGTAACCCTTGTCACCATCCTCAATCTGAAACTCAACGTCGTCACCCACCAAGGGCGTAATTTTCCGCTTTCGAAAGTTCCCCCTGGCACGAGTCCGATACAATTTGCCGTCTTCAGCGTGGACATCATAGAAGCCCGCCAAAGACTGATAAATTTTTCCCTTTAGCAATTAATCACCTCTCTAACAAAAAAAGTTACTTCGCCCTTTATTATACAGACAAGTAACTTTATTTTGCAGTTTTTTATTAGTGGGAATCGTACGTAATATTATTATCCCGTAAAATGGTTTTCCCATCGCGAACCACTTTATAACGGCCAGTTTCATTCTTAGTCAACTTAAATGGCAGCATCACCGTCGTATCTTTGGTAATCACCATCTGCTTGTAAACGGTTGAAAAATCATGGTCATGGTCCTTTAGATAGATAAGCACGACGTTTTCACCCGAACCGGTTGTACTACTTGCAGTTTCAGAATCACTCTGATCGGATGGCGTTTGCGCTTGGACACTCCCGTTAAGGCTTGACTCAGATGATGATTCATCGGTGGCATTCTGGAAGTAGGGAATGGTGACCTTCACATTAAAACTTTTGATTTCATCTTGGGATTTTGCTTTTGGCCCTCGTGATAACCAAACGGCAACGTTTCCCCCTTGCTGAATGCTCGTTTGCGCAGCGGGTGACTGGCTGACAACCTTCCCCTTTGCCTCCCGGTTAGAATAAACGTAGTCAAAGGTTGGATTAAGCCGTTCCTTATTTGCATAGGACACAACCTGGGCCTTGGTCATCCCGGTCAAGTTCTTCAAAATGACCTGTTGGATGCCGGTTGAAACAACAAATGTCAGCGTGTGGGTCTTCGGATTGACGCGGTCACCAGCCGCAAAGTCTTGCTGGAGAATCTTACCAGAACGAAATGTCCCGGATGGCGCATTTCGCCGGCGAACTTTAAATCCTTGTGCTTCCAGCTTGCGCTTCACTTCGCTGTAATCCTGGCCGACATAATTATCAAGCCGAACCTTCTTGATTCCCGAACTAACAACCAGGGCAACCCGGGTATTTTTCTTGACCCGGGTATTTTCCTTGGGGTCAGAAGAAATGACTCGATTACGGTCAACCTTGACGCTGTGCCGGTGTGTGACTTTGCCAACTTTCAAGTCAGCACTCGTCAATTTTTCAGTGGCATCACTTCTTAACGTGCCCGTGATCACCGGCACGGTTGTTCGACTATTTGCACTCACTAGGAAGATGACTGCAAAGACAAGGACAAGAAACCCAATGATTCCGGCAATCAGCCAGCGGCGCCGATGACGAAATCGACGCCGCTTGGGCGCCTTTTCAGCTGCTGGCTGAGTCGTTTGCCCATCCTTAGCTGCCGGCGACTGGTTTAACATCTCGTTTTCAGGCAGTGCTGAAAACGGCATCACCCGGGTTTGTTCGTTAAGATCATTTTCAACTTGGGGAACTTCAAATTTGGGTTCGTTCGCCCGGGATTTATCGAGCGATGTATTCAAATCAGCCGCCAAATCACCAACCGTCTGATAGCGGTCCTTAGGATCTTTGGTGGTTGCTTTCAAGACAACGTTTTCTAAAGCCTGCGGAATTCGCGGATCAAAGTCCCGGACCGACGGCATCGGCTCCTGAGAATGTTTAATGGCAATGGAAACCGCCGTGTCCCCATTGAAGGGCACCTTGCCAGTTAACACTTCGTACAAAATAATTCCCAGCGAATAGATATCTGATTGCTTGGTGGCCATCTGCCCCTTGATCTGTTCCGGTGACAGATAGTGAATCGACCCAATAATGGACTTGGTCTGAGTCATTGTATCTTCACTTTCAAGCCGTGAGATGCCAAAATCAGTAATCTTGATATACCCATTCTTATCCACCAAAATATTCTGCGGCTTTAAGTCTCGATGAATAATATTGTGACGGTGAGCCTCACCCACCGCCGAACAAATTTGCTCCATAATGTCGACAACTTGAGCGTAAGGAATTGGAAAATGATCTTTGATGTATTGCTTCAGGTCTTCACCATTCACGTATTCCATTACCAGATATTGCATCCCCTCAACTTCGTCAACGTCATAAATTCCGACGATGTGGGGGTTATCCAGCTCAGTTGCCGCTAAGGCTTCATGTTGGAACCGTTTCTTGGCTTTAGGATTGTCCCGAAAATCTAATCGCAGCAATTTGACCGCAACTTCACGATCCAAAATAAGATCCTGGGCCAAATAAACGTCGGCCATTCCGCCCTCGCCCAGGCGATCAACGATTTTGTAACGGCCGTTGAGAACGTATCCCTTATTCATCTGGCATCGCCTCCGAATCAGCATACGCGATCAAGACCGTGATGTTGTCAAGGCCGCCATTCTGATTTGCCAGGGCAACCAACTGATTGCACTTTGACTGAATATCATCATCCTGCTGGAGAATTGTTTCAATATCATGGTCATCAACCATGTTTGTCAACCCATCGGTGCACAATAAGATTTGATCGTTGGGCTTAATGGCATACGCTTTGAAATCAGCTGTTGAGTCATCATTGATTCCCAAGCTTTTGGTAATGATATTTTTGTAAGGGTTATTCTTGGCTTGGTCAGGCGTGATATCCCCGTGCTTCACAAGTTCATTAACGTAGGAATGATCCTCAGTAATCTGGGTTAATTTACCATCCGAGAAAACGTATCCGCGACTGTCGCCAATATTTGCGATCAGACTGTCGTTACCGTCAATAATTGCGGCAACCATTGTGGTCCCCATATCTTTCAAGCGCAGATCGGAATTGGATTGATCAATGATGGCGGTATTTTCCTGCGCGAGTTTATCAGTAAACCACTGCTGGAAGTCGTCCAATTCGGTAATAGTCGTTTTTTCAAAACTACTCCCAATGTGGGTGACCACCATTTGAGAGGCGACCTCACCGGCATTATTGCCACCAATGCCGTCACTAATCAGCCCCATAATCATCCCGCTTTGATTTTCAAACTTTCCAACCGCATCTTCGTTTTTATCGCGAACCTTCCCGGTTGACGATTGATAGGCAATTTGCATATTGTATCAGCTCCGTTATGATTTTCTAACCATTGAGCAAACGAAGAACCCGTCCGAATCGAAATCATCAGGATAGATATTCAGCATCCCGTTCTCATCGGTTTTCAGGTCCATGTCGGTCTTGGTTGGTTGAACTTCAAACTCGGGATGCGCGTCAATGAATTTCGCGATGACCCCTTGGTTTTCCTGCCGCACAATGGTACAAGTACTATACGTAATCGTACCACCTGGTTTGACTTTGTGGGCGACAGCCGCAAGAATTTGACCCTGAATTTCAGCCAAATGATTGACGTCGGCCATTGTCTTATCGTAGCGAATTTCGGGTTTCCGTCGCATGAGTCCAAATCCGGTACATGGCGCATCAACCAGAATATGGTCAAAAAATTCATCGTCAAACTGTTCGTCGACCTTACGTGCATCCAGGGCATGGGTTTCGACGCGCTCGCTCAATCCAAGCCGCTGGGCATTATGATTGACGTTGCGCAATTTGTTTTGGTGAATATCTAAAGCCACAACCCGGCCCTCTTTGAGATTAGCCGCAATTTGAGTGGTTTTTCCCCCGGGCGCACTGCAGGCATCTAAAATCAGATCATCGGTCTTAATTGGCATGGACTCAACCGGTAACATGGCGCTTTCGTCCTGAATAGCAACCAATCCATCATCAAAGAACGAACTGTGCAGGACTTGGCCCTTCTCAAGGACCAGGCCCTCACTGGCCACTTCGCTGGGATGCGGGTCAAAGCCAGCTTTACTGAGCTGACCCAATAAATCTGATTTGGAAATTTTATGTTTATTAACGCGAACTGACTGTTTTGGCGCGCGGTTTAAGGAACGAAAGATGGTCGCTGCCTTTTTTTCGCCCAGCTGATCCGACACCAATTTGACCAGCCACTGCGGAACACTGGTCTGAATGGAAAGCCGTTCAAGCGGATCTTTAATATCGCTTGGATTTGAAAGTCCCTTGCGATCCATTTGATGCAAAATCCCGGTTACAAAACGTCTAGTACCATCGTGACCCATTGACTTGGCAATTTTAATCGACTCATCAAAAATGGCCCGTTTGGGAACCCGATCCAGATATTGAAGCTGATACATGGCGCTGTAAAGTAATTCTTTGACCCAATTCTCGGTCTTTTCCGGTTCCTTGATAAAGGGTGCTAATTGATATTCTAAAGTTAACCGGTGTTGAATGACGCCGTACACAATTGTAGTAAACAGTCCCTTATCGACGTCACTCATTGAGGTTGACTCGATAACCGAATTAATTTGAAGATTTGAATAGGACCCGTTACTGGTTCGCATGAGCGTGCGTACAGCCAGTTCGCGAGGATTATTTGTTTGATATTTCATTAATTAATCACCTTTTGGCCTATCTTTAGCGCTTGACCAGCACCGTTTAGATAGTCCGTAATCGTCTGCCGGGGTTTGCCAGCAGGTTGAAGTTCCAAAATTTCCAAAGTTGTGCCATTTCCGGCCGCAATCTGGAGGTGGTGCTTATCCTTATGAACCAGTGTTCCCGGGGCAGCTTCAGTCGTCTGTTCATTAACGGCCGTCTGCCAAATTTTGGTCCGTTTGCCATTAAGAATGGTATACGCCGTTGGATCCGGTCGCAGAGCCCGGACCTTCGCATCAACCAAAAACGCCGATTTGGTAAAGTCAAGCTGTTCTTCATCCGGCTTAATGGTCGGAGAAAAAACAACCTGTTCCTCAGCTTGAGGAACCGCATTCGCGTCACCAGCAACCAACTTTGGCAAAACGGCGAGCAGCAAATCCCGACCAACAAGACTTAACTTGGCAAACATCGATTGGGTATCATCCGTATTCTCGATGGGAATCGCCTTTTGAGCTAATATATCTCCAGCATCCATTTTCTTTACCATGTAAATAATGCTGACGCCGGTCTGCTTATCACCATTCATAATTGCATATTGAACGGGAGCGCCCCCCCGGTACTTTGGAAGCAGGGAACCATGAACGTTAACAGCCGCAATTTTAACGGCGTTTAATAATTTTGTTGGTAAAAATTGTCCAAAGGCAGCCGTCACGATGAGATCCGGATGCCAGTCAATAATTTGTTGCATTTCCGGGCTGCCACCGATCTTTTGCGGCTGCAATACCGGAATGTTTAATGACGTTGCTAATTTTTTGATTGGCGATTGTTGAATCTGCCGCTTTCTTCCCACCGGCCGGTCCGGTTGAGTAACGGCCGCCAAGATCTGATAGTGATGATCCACTAAGCCTTGAAGGATGGGCACGCCAAAACTGGGGGTTCCCATAAATACTACTGTTGTCAATACAATCGTTTCCTTTCCAACATCAATTACATAAAATCTAACGGTTCATTATCAATGGCAATGTAAAAATCGTGTCGCTGCTTTGATTGGTAATTCGTCAGAATCGTATCTAAACTCTGGGTTAACGCCGGTTCTTTTCGGTATTTAATGATGATCTGATAATAATATCGATTATCAATTCGTTTGATTGTTTTCGGTGTCGGGCCGAGAACAATTGCGGCGTCGGTCAGATGATTTCGTAAGTATTTCGCAATCTGATGCATCTCATAAGCAGTCTGCTTTTCACTGGGTGAGTTTCCCGTGATCTTAATCGTATAGTAATATGGCGGATATTTTCCGAGATGACGAACGCGCATTTCAGTTTGATAGAATTTCTCGTAATCCTGAGTCTTGGCCAACTGAATCGCGTAATGATCAGGGTTAAAAGTCTGAACAATCACTTCACCAGTCTTATCAGCCCTCCCGGAACGACCAGAAACCTGCGTTAGCAATTCAAACGTCCGCTCACTCGAACGAAAATCCGGGAACTGCAGGCTGGAATCCGCATTCAAAACACCGACAAGGGTAACGTCAGGAAAATCCAGCCCCTTCGCAATCATCTGTGTCCCCAGTAGAATGTCGGCTTTGTGCGCTCCAAATTGATTGATAATTGCTTCATGCGATCCCTTTTTACGGGTTGTATCAACATCCATTCGGAGTACCCGCGCATTTGGAAACTGCTCTTTAACCTGTTCTTCGAGCTGTTGGCTTCCAACCCCATAGTGTCGAATTCGTTTACTGTGACATTTGGGACAAACCGTTGGGATCGGTTCACGGTGACCGCAGTAGTGACAATTTAGCGTCTGCGTATCCTTATGCATCGTTAATGAAATGTCACAGTTAGGACACTGGGGAACATAACCGCAGTCCCGACACATAATAAATGACGAATACCCCCGCCGATTCAGCATCAAGATGATTTGTTCTTTCTTAACCAATCTGTCGGCAATTAACGTTGCTAACTCCTTGGACAGGATACTGTGATTATGGGCAATTTCGCGCTTCATATCAACAACCGTCACGTGAGGCAATGCGTGATTGTTGAATCGATGAGGAAGCGTGATTAAGTGATAAACACCCTTCATTGCCCGGGCACGGGATTCTAGTGACGGTGTTGCACTTCCGAGGACAACTGGACAATGATTATACGCCGCTCGCCATTTTGCAACGTCCCGGGTCTGATAACGCGGGTCGTCAGTTTGCTTGTAGCTGCCGTCGTGCTCCTCATCCATAATAATGAGACCAATATTTTTCAGCGGCGCAAAGATTGCCGAGCGAACGCCAACCACGACCTTCGCCTGACCGGAAGAAATTCGCTGCCATTCGTCGTAGCGTTCACCGTTGGACATGGCACTGTGAAGCATGGCCACCTGATCGCCAAATCGACTCCGAATTCGCCCAACAATTTGGGGCGTCAGCGTGATTTCGGGCACTAACATCAGGGCGGTCTTCCCAATTTTTAACGCGTGAGCCATCGCCTGCAGATAAACTTCCGTTTTCCCGGAACCCGTCACTCCTTCAACAAGAAAAGTCGTATCGGTTTGCTGCTCAATCGCTTGATCGATGGTTTTAACGGCAACCCGCTGATCATCATTTAAATCAAGCGGCAGGCTTTTTTTAACTGGCTGGAAAAACGGATTACGATTCCGCCGGACATTTGTCTGCTTGACCCATCCCTTTTCCAATGCGGTTTTAATCACCGAACGGCCAACACCAACTTGTGCAAGCTCGGTGCGTAAAAACGCCCTGGTTGGTTGTTCATGAAGCATCAGCAGTAATCGACGCTGCGCGATCGCCCGCTTGCTAACTCCCGAAATAGCCGCCTGAAGAGCCTTGGCGGATAACTGATTGGTATACGCCTTCATCAGAAGGGGCTTTGAATGATGAGCTAATTCATAGTGAACTTGAATTTTATCAGCACGGCGTAGTTTTAGAATCAGCGCAATCGTTCGACTATCAAAATGCTGGCGGTCATAATCAACTTCATTTTCCCCGTGAAAAATCTGGGGATAAGCGTCGCGAACACTGTCGTTTGCCAGTAGCTTCTTTCTAAATTTTGTGCGCATCCCCCCTGGCAGCATTGTTTGCAGACAGTTAATCTCAAAGGAAAACGTTCGGGCCGCCATCCAATGAGACAATGCCAAGAGTTCTGGGGTAACGACTGGGGAGAGGTCAACGAGTGAACTTAAATTTTTGAGTTGGCCGTTAAATTCAGAATGGTCGGTAATCCCAACGACAAACCCAGTCACCTTACGCGGACCAAATGGCACCTGCACCCGCATTCCAGGTTGAATCTGATCACTCAAATTTTCAGGAATCGAATAACTGTACGGATTATTAGTTTGCCGGGTTGGGATATCAACAATCACTTCTGCAATCTGCAATTTTTCCTCTCCTTTCGTTCGAATCGGCTGGCTGAGCATTAAAGCTTCTGACTAATAATTGCGATTAATGCTTCAGCCACTTTGGATTTACTTTCAAGTGGCGTCTTTTTTTGCGAACCATCGGCAAATAAAAACGTGACTTGATTATTATCTGAATTAAACCCAATTTTTTGATTGGAAACGTCGTTAGCGACAATTAAATCCAAATGCTTACTTTTGATCTTTTTTTCAGCGTTGGCGATTAAATCAGTCGTTTCAGCAGCGAAACCAATCACTAACTGGCCCGGCCGTTTCGACGCTCCAACGGTCTTAAGAATATCGGGGTTGCGAACGAGTTTGAGCGTCATTGTTTCATTTTGAGCCGTTTTCTTGATTTTTTGATTGGCAACTTCTACGGGCCGGTAATCAGCGACCGCAGCGGCCATAATTAAAACATCGGCCGCCTCAAAAGCCGCTTGGACGTTCTTCAAAAGTTCCCGGGCAGTCTGAATATGAACGACCTTCACGCCCTTAGGTGCTGGCAGCACTGTGTTGGCCGCAATTAGGGTGACATCAGCACCAGCCCGTTGCGCAGCCTGAGCAATCGCGTAACCCATCTTCCCAGAAGAATGGTTAGTTAGGTATCGGACTGGATCTAACGGTTCCCGGGTCCCCCCGGCGGTAACAACAACTCGCTTACCGGCCATGCTGTGATCAGATCCCTGTTCATGCGCATCCAACCATTTGACAATGGCTTCTGGTTCAGGAAACCGGCCCTTACCAACATAACCTTCTGCTAAGAAGCCCTCAGCGGTTGGCATAATCTGAATCCCCGCACTTTCCAACGCACTCAGATTACGCTGAGTCGCGGCATTTTCAAGCATGTGAACGTTCATTGCGGGGACAACAAAAATTGGGGCTGTCGTGGCCAGTAATGCGGCGGTTACCACGTTATCGGCAATGCCATTTGCCATCTTTGCAATCGTATTTGCGGTAGCAGGGGCTACAATGGCAATGTCGGTGGAATCAGCCAAGGCAACGTGCGGAATCAGTTTGGGATCATCACTGACAAAATCCGTTGTGATCACGCGATTTTTACTTAAACTCTCAAACGTCATGGGACTAACAAACTGTTGGGCTGCCTTGGTCATCACAACGCGAACATCATTATGGCTTTTAACCAGAAGACGCGTCAAAGTTAATGCCTTGTAGACCGCAATGCTGCCGGTTACGTACAGTGAAATCCGTTTATTTTCAAACACATCGGTCACCACCCTATCATATTCATTGTCAATTGTACCAAAACTCAATTCCGGTGTGGGAGGATTTAAGAAATCCAAAAAAATGGCCATGAACAAAAGTTTTTGTCCCGGCCATCTCACACGTGTGTCAAGCTAGTGTATGCTAGCTAAAGTCTTGTTTGTTCGGATCAATCTTCAAAACGCCCGCAGCAATTTCTTCAAAAGCCTTTCCAACTGACTTTCTTGATTTGTAACTGTCAAGAAGCGGCTTTGCCCCGGCATCAAGTTCATGAGCTCGCTTACCGGCAAGCATAATCAAAGAATATCGAGAATCGATTTGATCTAATAGTTTATCAACTGATGGGTAAAGTAACATAATTAATCTTCTCCTAACATTGATTCGTAATCGGGCATCACTCTGGCAACCCGGAGGCGTTCACTTCGGATAATGGCTTTAATGCGGTCAACTGCCAACGGTACCTTGTCATTTAACACTGCGTAATCGTAATTGCGCATCATGCTAATTTCGCCAACTGCCTTTTTGATCCGCTTATTAATCACATCCATCTTGTCAGTCCCGCGACCAATTAATCGATGTTTAAGCGCCATCAAATCCGGCGGTGTTAAGAAGACAAAGACCGCATCTGGACAATTTGCCCGGACCTGCATGGCTCCGTTGACTTCAATTTCCAAAAAGACGTCCTTACCGGCTTCCAAAGTCTTGTTAACATATTTTAATGGGGTGCCGTAGTAATTGTCAACGTACTTGGCATACTCCAGCATTTCACCATTTTGAATATTCTGTTCGAACTGTTCCTTGGAAACGAAATAGTAGTCAACCCCATTTTTTTCACCTTCACGAGGCTTTCTGGTCGTCATTGAAGTTGAGTACTCAAAGTCAACATCCGGTTCTTCAAAAAGTGCTTTTCTGACAGTTCCTTTGCCAACACCGGACGGACCGGATAAAACAATTAACATTCCTCTTTTTGCCATCGTTAAAATCCCTTCAAATATTTGTAGTAACAATCATTATCGTTCATTTGGCCACATTTTACAAGTCAATTCACGCTTTCACCGCGAATCATAAACTATTTTATATTAGGGGTTGATATTTAGAACGACTGTTCGTATAATGAAGTCACAAACAAACGTTCGGAGTGAGACAAAATGCAGAACAACCAATCCTATTTAGCAGAAATTCGCGATACCGTTAAGAACAACTACCGTCACTTCTTTGCCCTAGACGACATGCCGACCCAGCCAACTCAGCTACCGCAGATGCCGGAATTCCAGATTCAACTATTCATCAGCCGGGCTTTGAAAAATCATTTTCCAATTAATATCCAGTTTAATGATCATTCCCCAGAAATGAGCGGTAACTTATCGAAACTGACCAATGAGCGATTTTTGCTCACAGACAGTAATCAGCATATTACCAGGATCCTCAACATTCTCGAAATCAAAGCAATCAAACGGGCATAGTTACGTATACCAACTAATCATTTGGTAGCGGGATACCGGATAAGTGTAATCAACACTTATCCGGTATCCCGCTTTTTTGGATTACTGGCGAATTTTCGCTTTTTCTTCATCCGCTAACCGAATTAACTCACTGGCATGCTCCTTGGTTAATTTGGTAATCGCGGTCCCAGACAGCATCCTTGAAATTTCACTGACGCTTTCAGCTTGATTCAACTCGTTAATAGTGGTGACCGTCCGTCCGTCATGAACCTGTTTCTGAATAAAATAGTGGTGATCGCTCATTGCAGCCACCTGCGGCAGATGCGTGATGCAAAGAACCTGGGACTTCGTGGAAATGGTATAAATCTTGTTTCCCATTGCTTGAGCAACTCGCCCAGATACCCCGGTGTCAACCTCATCAAAAATGATTGAGGTAACGCCAGCCGCCTTGGCAAACATGGTTTTCAGCGCCAGCATAATTCGGGAAAGCTCACCGCCTGAGGCAGACTTAACTAATGGCAGCATCTTTTCACCAGGATTGGTTTGAATGTAAAACGCAACCTGGTCGGCCCCCATGCGGTTTAGTGTCGTATTCTGTTTAAAATGAACTTCAAAGACGGCCTTATCCATGTAGAGATCTCTGAGCTGTTGATGAACCGCGCGTTCCAATTCTTTGGCGTAACGCCGACGAATATCCGCAAGCTTCTTGGCATTTTTAATTAGTGCCTGCTTAATTGTAGCCAACTGTTGCTCCAAATCATCATTGTCGGCAGCATCGCCGGACATCTCGCGTAATTCAGCCTTGATCTTCTGTAAATATTGAAGGACTTGATCGACCGAATCGCCATACTTATGTTTTAACTGGTGAATAGTGGTTAATCTCGCCTGCACCTGATCCAATCGGTCCTGATCGAATTCCAGATTATTAAGCTGATCTGATATTTGACTGGCAACATCTTGAAGTGTGTAGAATGCACCTGACAGATCGTCGGAAATTTGCTTAAAGTCGGGGTCCAGATCCTCAATATCCTGCATCGAACTCATTGACGTCCCAATGGCATCCAATGATGAATTATCATCACCACTAATCCCCTCATAACTGTTTAAAAGGGCATCATGAATTTTTTGAAAATTATTGAGGCGATCTCGTTCAGCGGTTAACTCTTCATCCTCGTTTTCGTGAAGATCGGCGGCCTCAATTTCCTTAATCTGAAATTTCAGCATATCCACTCGCTGAGCCCACTCTTTTTCATTCTGGTGCTTTTTCTCATCAATTTCTTGAAGCTTAACAAACTGATCGTAGTCATTCTGATACGCAACCAAAATCGGTTTAATTTCGTCTTCAGCAAAGTCATCCAGTAATTGAATATGCCGCTCCGGCTTCATCAACTCCTGGTGCTCATTTTGGCCTTGAATATCCACAATTGTTTCACCAATTCGCCGCAGCGTGGCAATGTTAATCATCATGCCATTGACCCGACAACTATTGCGGCCACTGGCAAATATTTCCCGTTCAATAATGACGTTCCCATCACTGTGATCAATTCCCAGTTCATCAAGAATCTGATATGTAGGATTATCATTACTAAGAATAAAGTTACCCTGAATAATTGATTTCTTTGCCCCAGTCCGGATTAAATCGTGGGACCCGCGACCACCGACTAATAAACCGACCGCGTCGATAATAATCGACTTGCCCGCGCCGGTTTCTCCGGTTAAGACTGTCATCCCGGATTGGAATTCAATATCAAGGTGTTCAATAATTGCAAAATCAGTAATTGATAATTCAAGTAACATTTTTAAACCCTCTCAAATGCTTGTAGAATTGGCGATTAAAATTTAGGCACCAATCATCCCGTCAATCCGTTCGCGAAAGGCAACGGTATCCGCATCGTTATTGCAAACGATCAGAACTGTGTTGTCATCGCCAATTGTGCCAAAGATTTCTCGATAATTCATTTGACCTAAAAGGCTTGAGATAACCGGCCCACTTCCTGGCAGAACGTTAATAAAAATAAATTTATCCATCGATTTAACTGAGACAAAAGAATCCTTCACCGTTTGGATTAGTTTTTTTTCGGTATCGACATTTTTTTGAGTCGGCAAGCTGTAGCGATAGCCACCGGTAATTGATGGTACTTTCACCAGCTGCATATCCTTAATATCACGGGAAACCGTTGCCTGGGTTACCGTGACGTTTTCCTTTGCCAACAAGGTAACGAAATCCTCTTGCCGTTGAATATCGTTACTGACTAACAACTGTTTAATCAACCGCTGTCTTTCTTTTTTATGCATCCGCCCACCTCCAACAAATATTGATTCCGATCACGATTTCTTTAATTCAGAATAAGCGTTTTCAATCACTTTATCAATCGAAACCTGGGGATTCATTCGCGGTTCATCAACTGATTGGAGTTCAACCAAGAATTCAATGTTACCAGCCCCACCCTTAATTGGAGAAAAATCAAGATGTTCAACCGAATAGCCGGCAGAAACCGCAAAGTTCAGGATTTTCTCCAACACCATTTTATGAACGGCCGGATCATGGACAATGCCGTGTTTGCCAACGTTTTGCTTACCCGCTTCAAATTGAGGTTTAATCAAAGCAACCACCCGGCCATTGTGAACGATAATCTTCTTTAATGGCGGCAAAATTAATTCAAGAGAAATAAAGGATACATCAATTGACGCAAACTGAGGTTGGCCGTGGGTAAAATCACCCAATTTGCTGTACCGAAAGTTAGTATGCTCCATGACAACAACTCGCGGATCCTCTCGCAATTTCCATACGAGCTGGTTGCTGCCCACATCCAGAGCATAACTGAGTTTAGCGCCATTTTGCAGCATCACGTCGGTAAATCCGCCGGTAGATGAGCCAATGTCGAGAACCGTCAGTCCATTGACACTGATATTAAAAACTTTGAGGGCCTTTTCAAGTTTCAGCCCACCCCGGCTAACGTATGGCATTGGCTTACCCTTTAAATGCAGCTCCGTGGACACCGGAATCTTAACGCCTGGCTTATCCAAGCGCTCTTCGTTATCCCCGAGAATCTCACCAGCCATGACGGCCCGTTTCGCTTTTTCTCGCGTATCAAATAATCCCTGAGTAACCAATAATACATCAACCCGTTGTTTTTCCATGACGTTTTTCATCCTTAATTGCAAAATAGCTACAAAAATCCTTTAACAGTGATGTGTCGATCGACAAGTCCCGACCTGCTTGATCGATGGCTGAAACAGCCTGACCAACCACTTGATCAAGAGCCTGGTAAGCTTTGGTTAATCCCATCAGGTTAGGATACGTATTTTTCCCAGCGTCCTGATGAACGGGCTTGCCAATTGTCTTTTCATCACCAACAACATCCAAAATGTCATCATAAATTTGAAAAGCTGCCCCGAAGTTTTCGGCAAATTTTAAGAACGATTGACGCTGAAAGCCTGGGACTTTCGCCATAATAAGCCCGGCTTCAACTGCATATCGAATCAACGCCCCCGTTTTGTTACGGTCAAGCTTCTGCAGCTTTTCAAGATCTAATCGGGTCCCCTCAAATTCAATATCATCAGCCTGACCTGAAACCATTCCGTGGGGCCCGGCAGCCTTGGCAAGAGCAAGGGTCAGTTCGGCATGCAGATCATCGCTTAGACGGTTATCAACCAACCACTGGAAAGCCAGGGCCTGTAAGCCATCACCAGCCAAGGTCGCCATGCCGGCACCAAACTTAACGTGATTCGTTGGTTTGCCCCGCCGCAAATCATCGTTATCCATTGCTGGAAGATCATCATGAATCAGCGAATAGGAATGCATTAATTCCAACGCGCTTGCCGCCTTTAAGACGTCGTCATCAATTGACTGGCCCAAGGTGGTTAAGGTAGCCAACGTTAGTAATGGTCGGAGCCGTTTGCCGCCTGCATTCACAGAATAACTCATGGCTTCGGCGAGCCGGGTCTGATCTGTATCCTTTGCAATTTGGGTTTCCAAAACCTTATTAATTTTGGGGACCCACTCACTCGTAAAATTAGTCAGCCTGTTGCCCATTTTCATCATCCTTTGACTGCTTCGGCTTCTCGAATGCGACTTCGTGACCGTCATCATCCATCATTTTTGCCATGGTATGTTCAGCGGTTGTCAGCGTTTTTTGTAGGTCTTCGCTCAGTTCAATGCCGGTTTTAAACTTACTCATTGAATCTTCAAGAGAAACGTTTCCCTGTTCCAGCTGATTCACAATTGTCTCCAACTTCGCCATTTTCTGTTCAAACGTTTCACTGTCTTGCTTGTCCGCCATATTAATCATCCTCTTTTCCGTGTTCAATTTGATCAACCGTCGCGTTCACAATCCCATCTGAAAAATGGACGTTAATGGTTTTTGATTTGAGGTCAGCAACCCGACTGACAAAATGGTTGCTTTCGTCGGTCGTGTAAGTATAGCCCCGTCTCAAAATTTTTAGAGGGCTCAGATGGTCAAGGGCGCTCACCAGCATCTGATACCTTTGCCGATCATCGGATACCCGCTTGGATTGTTGCTGGCTGAGTTTTAAAACCAAAAAGCGTAACCGTTGGCGCTGGTCATTAATCGTGTGGGTTGGGGCAACCATTTTTAACCGCATGGTGAGCTCGGAGAGTTGATTTCGCCTGCCACTGGTAATCTTATCAGATTGATTTTTTAACCGCTGACTCAACAGGTCTAGTTTTTGTGAGAACGTTTCGTAAAGGCGCTCGGGAGATGTGAAAATCGGTGATTGCCGCAATCGCTTGAGACGAAGCTCTAACTGTTGAAGAATTTGGTATTCCGCGTTAATGACCCGGTTTTGGCTTGTTTTAAGATCCACAAGCACCTGATCAAGTCTGGGAACCGCAAGTTCAGCAGCGGCCGTTGGTGTAGCGGCCCGCACATCAGCGACCAAATCAGCGATTGTCGTGTCCGTCTCATGTCCAACCGACGAAATAACTGGAATTCGACTGGCTGAAATGGCCCGGGCAACGGCTTCTTCGTTGAACGGCCACAAATCTTCAATTGACCCACCACCACGACCGATGATTAACGTATCGAACCGGTCAAGCTGATTGACCCGTTCAATTTGACGCACAATATCGGCACTGGCTTCATTTCCCTGAACCAAGGCAGGAAACAGAACAATCTGGGCAATCGGGTACCGTCGCCGAACCGTCGTGATGATATCCCGAATGACGGCTCCACTGGGCGAAGTGACCACCGCAATCTGTTTGGGAAATCGAACTAACGGTTTTTTCGGCTGACTGAATAAGCCTTCCTGATCAAGCTTACGTTTCAGTTGCTCGTATGCTTGATAAAGTTGGCCAACGCCATCCGGTTCCATGCTGTCTACGTAAATTTGATAACTGCCACTGGGTTCATACACCGAAATATGTCCAGTCACAAGCACCTTCATTCCTTCCTCAGGGGTGAACTTAATCTTATTAAAAGCAGACTTAAACATGATCGCACTAATTTTAGCGTGATCATCCTTCAAACTAAAGTATTGGTGCGCATTGGGCCGCAACCGGAAGTTTGAGATTTCACCCGTAAGATATACCTTTGTCAGGTACGGGTCAACATCAAACTTCCTCTTAATATATTTAGTTAACGCTGAAACCGATAGGTACTCGACTGTCACTTATTGATACTCCATTCTGCAAGATCAACACTCTGCTGCATGAGCGTTGCAATCGTCATTGGCCCCACGCCCCCGGGAACTGGCGTGATATATCCCACTTTATCAAACATGTCATCATAATCAACGTCGCCAACCAAATGACCGGATTCGTTAATATTTTGGCCAACATCAATCACAACGGCACCTTCCTTGACATCATCCTTAGTCAAAGTATGTAAGTGACCGGTTGCCGAAACGATAATGTCGGCATTCTTTGTGTATTCTGAAATGTCCTTGGTTAACCGGTGAAGAATTGAAACGCTTGCCGCTTCATTCAACATCAGTGCTGCCATTGGTTTACCAACAATTGCACTTCGGCCAAGGACAACAGCATTTTTGGACTTCAGGGAAATGCCATAGGCCTTAAACATCGTCATAATACCCTTAGGCGTACACGATACCGGGTAGTTTGTCGTATCGTTCAAATACAACTTTCCGACATTAACCGGATGAAACCCATCGACATCTTTTTCAGGTAAAATTGCTCGGGTAATCGCTTTTTCATTAATATGGTCCGGTAAGGGGTCTTGAACCAGGATCCCATGGATGGTCGGATCATTATTATATTGATCAATTAATTTCAATAATTCGCTTTGTGAAACGTCTTTATCAAGATGCTCAACAATTGAGTTAATTCCAAGTCGTTGAGCAGTGCGATGCTTATTACGAACGTATCGCTGACTGGCTGGATCGTCACCAACAATGACCACAACAAGTCCAGGAGTCATTCCAAAATCTTCCTGCATTTTCTGAACCCGTTGACTGGTTTGTTGATTTAATTTCTTTGCAAGTGCTCTTCCATCAATAACAGTTGCCATCTTAACAATTCTCTCCTTTAAAATCCAATACGTTTACAAAGCGACAAGATCTTTTTCAAAAACGAATGTAAAGAAAAAATAGATTTACATTCGCGTAAATCTATTTTACCAGTTCTTCAAGAGCGTGTGACAAAATACCGTTAACAAATTTTCTCGAACGATCATCGCTATACTTTTTAGCAAGTTCGATCGCCTCGTTAATTGAAACCTTTGCTGGTAGATCGTCAACATAAAGCATTTCGTACAGGGCGATTTGTAGAATAATCAAATCAGTTTTGGCAATTCGATCAATTGACCACCCACTACGCAAGTACTTTTCAATGATCTTATCAAGCTCATCAAGATGATCGACAACTCCGGAAACCAACTCATCCAAGTACTTTGGATAGTCCTCCCCATACTTACCGTCGGTCAATGCCTGATAAAAGTTCTCTTTATTTGTTTGTTTATTTGTATTTAACGCGAAAAGCGTTTGAAATGCATATTCGCGAATCTGGTGTCGTGTTACAGCCACTATTCCTCACCATTCTCTTCGTCAGCAAAGGGGTTATTCGGATCCACGGTATTCATCGTCTTTTCCGGGATCACTCCCTGAACATGGACGTTAACTTCGTGAACTTTTAATCCCGTCATAAATAACGTCTGCTGTTCAATTTGATTTTGAATTTCGAGCGCAACTTTCGGAACAGAAACGCCATAGTTCAAATAAACGTAGATGTCAAAAACCAATTCTTCATTGTCATACGTTAACTTAACGCCTTTACCGTGTTCTTTTTTTCGAGAAAACAACTCATTGACACTCGACGAAAACGATCCTCGCATCCGGTTGACACCGTCGACTTGGGAAGCCCCAATACCCGCAATAATTTCTAAAACATTTTGCGCAAGCTCAATCTTTCCAAGTTCGGGGTCATTCGCATGAAGAACAATATTGGTATCTTCAGCCATTTTAAAGCCTCCGTTTCTGTTCTAAAGGGGTTATGCCCGTGAAATGTAGGTACCATCCGTCGTGTTAATCACTAACTTATCTCCTTGATTAACAAAGAAAGGAACTTGAAGGGTTAACCCAGTGGTCATCGTTGCAGGCTTTGAACCGCCAGAAGCCGTATCCCCTTTGATACCAGGTTCAGTGGCAGCAACTTCAAGGGTGACAGTGTTTGGCAATTCAACTCCCAGAGTTTCGTTGCCATACTGAATCACGTTAACTTCCATATTTTCTTGAAGGTAGTTCAATTCCTGCTTAATTTGCTCTTCTGGAATTGAAATCTGATCATAGGTATCCATGTCCATGAAAACATGTTGGTCACCGTCAGCGTACAAATATTGCATCTTACGGGTATCAATTTGAGCCTGTTCCATCTTAGCGCCGGAACGGAAAGTCTTATCTTGAACGGCACCAGTCCGTAAGTTCTTTAACTTTGAACGAACAAAGGCGCCACCCTTACCAGGTTTAACGTGTTGAAAATTGATAATCCGCCAAATTGCCCCATCGACTTCGATGGTTAATCCATTTTTAAAATCAGCAGTAGAAATTGCCATTAATTAATTCCTCCTAAAATAATGTGTGGTCAATATCGTCACACATCTACAGTAACATACATTGATTATATAATATTTCAACCCTAAATAGCCAATTTTTCCTAAATTGACTTGACCAGATCATCATAAATCCGTTATCGCATAAAAAAAGAACCCCTTCAGGCCCTTTTTTCTAGCAAACAAATGCTATATGTTACTTAGTAGCAGCTTCAGCGACTGGATATACTGAAACCTGACGCTTGTCGCGGCCTTTACGTTCAAAGCGAACAACGCCGTCAACCAAGGCGAACAATGTGTCGTCGTTGCCCCGACTAACATTGGTACCTGGGTAAATGTGAGTTCCCCGTTGACGATAGATGATTGAACCACTATGAACAGTTGCCCCATCAGCTGCTTTGGCGCCTAAACGACGACCAGCTGAATTACGACCGTTGGCAGTTGATCCACCACCTTTATGGTGAGAGAAGAATTGTAAGTTCATTGCAAGCATATCTTACACCTCCAAATAAAAGTTTAATTTTTGACGTTTAACTTAATATAATCTTGGTAACTTGACGCAATATCAGCCATGCCATTTTCAAACGTTTTCAGAACTGCATCTGACTGCAATTGCTGCGTTGAATTGGCAATAACTGGAATTTCCACCGATAAGTAACCACCATTCTGCTCGTCACTATCAACGTTAACGTCCAGGCCAATCACTTCCTGAAGACCGTTGACAGTGGTAATGCTAAGCACCGAAACCGCGGAGCAAACGATATCTTGTCCGTACTCGCCGGCATCCGCATGACCAGTAATTGTAAATCCTGACACATGCCCTTTGAAATGATGGATAGTTGCTTTTATCATCTTATCAGTACCTCATATTGGTTGTTAGGCCTTGATTGAATCAATGACAACCTTGGTGTATGGCTGACGATGGCCCTTCTTAGAACTTGCGCCCTTCTTTGGTTTGTAACGGAAGATGATGATCTTCTTTTGACGTCCTTGTTTTTCGACCGTGCCAGTAACTGATGCGCCATCAACTGTTGGCGTCCCAATTTTAACTGAATCACCGCCGACCATAACAACTTGGTCAAAAGTAACCTTATCGCCTTCATTTGCGTCTAACTTTTCAACGTAAATTGCGTCACCTTCTGAAACCTTGTATTGCTTACCGCCTGTAGTAATAACTGCGTACATGTTGTGCACCTCCTTATAATTTTGCTTAGACTCGCCGAAACGAAGCGCCCGAAAAACGGGACTTAATCAGCTTGAATCGAGCGGTTGTAGCTGTGGAAGCCACAATTACAACGTTCTAAGTATACATAAATGCATTGCGTTCGTCAAATTATTTATGACTATTTCGCAAAATTGTTCATTTAAAGCAAAAGAACTTTTCGGACAGTTGCATTCACGCCCAAAAAGTTCTTAGAGAATCACCCGCACTTTGCTTTAGTGTCGCAAGAGAGATTCGAACTCTCGACCTACGGTTTAGAAGACCGTTGCTCTATCCAGCTGAGCTATTGCGACAAATCAACAAGAACTATTATAGCAAAGGTTTAGGCCGAGTGTCCAGTCACTTCCCAAAACAGCGCCGAGGAATTGAAATTCAGAGTTTAAACTGTTCGATAAACGGCTAATCAGGTACTCTAAATGGCAAGGCAAATGACCGCAGATTAATACGTGAGAGAAGCGCTGGTAATTTAAACAATGCCGCGAAGTGAATCACCAAAAAATAACAGAATTTATTTAAAGACTTTGTATCGATATGCCGTATTTAAAAATTAATACCGAATAACGATCAAAAAAATCACTCACAATTTGAAAGGACCGGTTAAAATGCAATCAAACAATCGAAATCAAAACGAATCAAAGCCGCCAATGTCTCAGGAGGACTACGAAGCGCTGCTCCTAGTAGAAACCTTACACGATATGGCAATTAATCATGATTACCGGGGATTAATGCAATTTAAGGACGCCCATGCTGGGCATGCCAGCAGCGCTTTTATTAGTTGGATCAACACACTAATTGCCCTCAGTAAACTTGGGGCCCACAACAAAACGGCGATGCAATCCATTGAAAACGCGTTTACCCCCGATCGTCTGCTCACCGCATTTTCCCCCGACCAAGCAAGGTAATAAGCGTTACCGAACTTATCAATCTTTAAGTTAATAGATAAAAAGTAACAGAATGTTTCAAAATGGTTACAAAACTCTTAAGATCGTTTATTTTTCATTAAATGAAAAGATTTCTAATTCGTTAGGTTTGAGTTTCAGTGAGTAAAAGAAGATAATTTAGTTGTGGCTTAACATAGTCGCATTATTAGGAGGTGGAAGTTGTGGGATTCGTTTTATTTATCATTTTTATTTTCTTGATTAGTGGTTTTATTCAGTATTTTACCGGCTCTCCAACATCCATAAAGGGGAATGCAAAGCATTTGGCACAACGCAAATAATGATTGCCCTCAGCTGAGATTACATTCATATGGATCTCAGCTTTTTTTATAAAAAAAACAAGCCAGCTCAAGGCTCGCTCATTTTATTTTCAACTTAATAATTACTATTCTGTCGCTTAAGATTGATCTGATTTTTCTCATTAAACGCCCGTTCAATTTCATCTTCGGAATAGCCAAAATCAACCAGTCCAAATTTTAGAAACAGCCGCCATGCATGGCCAAAGCTATCCCCACTTCGATTAAAGTAGGCGTCAAATAACATGCGCTTCATCGCCAGATATTGCTTATCCAAGTCATCTGATTTCTTTAACTTGGAAATTTTTGTTAAATCATCGCCAGAGGTTAAGACAATGTGATTCCAATTCCGGAGATTAGAAATTAACAAGAAAAAATCCAAAGCATCCACGTACTCGTATAATAACGTCTCACGGGGCGTCTTATCCGGATCCTGCTTGCCGCGATGGGTTTTCCAAACTTTAAACCACTCCGATGTATTAGCCATTTCAGCTAACTCAACATCTAAGGAAACAAACGCGTTCTTAATCCGAGCATCGTTTGACCAAAATAACTGCTTCTTCGTTTCAATCTGGCGATTTAGGGAAACCGATGAGGCAATTAACGCTTGTAAATCCAATGACACCGCTCCTATCCGAATACAAATTGATTTGAAAGGATTTCCAATTGCTTCTGATTGTTAAGATACCATTCTTTAATAAATGGATAGTCCAACAATAGATACAACCAGTTTTCACTTTGCTGATCATCGTGAACCATTGCGCCCCACTTTGGCCGATCGGGTTTTCCATTATCGGTAACCGTCACTTTAATCCCGTTATCGAGGGTTAATGAGGCTCCGCCAATTCCATCTGTCATCAAAATGAACTGGTTTTCTGCGGACTTTACAAACAGCTCATCCATAACGGAATCGGTTAAGGCCCCCGCTGCAAAGGCATAGAACTCCCCGTTCACACTGTCAAGAACGTTAAAGTCGACCTTAAAGCCAAATTTTTCTTTTAGTTCAGCGGCTGCTTGAGTCAATAATTGTAAGACGCCCTTCAAGATGCCTTTGTCAACACCTTCAAGATCCACTACAAAGTAATTAATGAGAGCAGAGCCGTGAAACATCAGTTCCTTATTCTTAAGATCAATATAGAAGAGCGGCCGGTTATGCATCGTTGGCCCAAAGAAAAAGCCGTCTGAATTCTTGGTTGACTTAGTAAACGTAAACGTCTGGTCACCCAAGGAAGTAAACTTGCATAAAAGCTTCTGGACCCTTTCAGCATTACTAATGCGGAAATCAGTTCCTAAATCAGCCAACGTCAACAAACGTTCAAAGAAAATCAGCTGGACATCTTCATCCGAAAACTGATGGGGAAACGTGACAAAATCGGAATTCAGCTGAAAGTTTGTCAGCTCAACTGCTGCGCTCAAGAGTGCCTGGCCATCCTGAGTTTCGCTCAGGGTATGAAATGCCTTTAAATACTTGGCACCCGTGTCTAAGCCTCCCTGAATCGCATGACCGTAATTGGTTAATAATTCGTTGGCAGAAATAACTTTTTGCTCTGTTTCGTTACTCACCATCACTCACCTGCGATTCCTGGGTCAAGCTCTCGAGATACTTATCATATAAGTGGTCGTTATTATCGATGAAGGCTTCAAAACTTCCGAATGATGCCCGAATATTCTTCTTTTCCAAAGATAAAATCGTTTCTTCCTTTGACAGCGCTAAAATTTTATTCTCGTTTTCTTTAATTGTGGCACGACCGTTGGCAGCTTCCTCATCGGTCTGCGTTAGTTGGAGCAATTCATCATTTAACTGCTGGCGCTCCTCCTTAACCTTACCGGCTTCCCAAGGCATCGGTGACTTCTCCTGGTTCTCCTTCAACTTTGCTCGCACCGCTTCCTTGCGTTTATCGCGGGAGTCCTGTTCACTAATCAGCTTAGTAATGCGTTCATTTTGTTCCCCAAGCTGCTTCATTGCGTCGTCATTAACGCGCTGATTATTAGCTTCCAGTGCAAACGACGATGCTAATATTTTATAAGCATCCTCATCAAAATTAAATTTGACATTGATCGGATCAAGTTCACCAAACATTCGGTGATCCCACCAATTACCAAAATAAATCCGGAACCTGCCTAATTCATATTCGTGATAGTAAAAAAATGGATATGTAGTCCCCAAATAATCAATCAGTTTATTACTCAAGTGATGACTCAGTTGAGCAGTCAAATCCGATGCTAGATTAAAATGATCCGGAGCAATTGGTGCGTCGCTATCAGTCCCAAGCTCGCCAGCATATCGCTGTGGGTCCATCAACTGGTAAACTTTTAAATCGTCACCATTACTCAATGAATCATTCAAATCGGTTAAATAATGTATCTTCTCATTTAAAGCCGAGGAGAGTTGCGCATCGTTTTGGCCGAACTGATCCGTTTCCATTTGTCTTTCCATAATATAGCCTCGTTTTTCCCCGTTATTTATACCTTTAATGTTATCTGAAATCAGACAATAAATAAAGGCCCAATCGCATAATTTGGCACTATTTTAACTTTCGAATGCAAAACGCCCTGAAAATCAGCAACCGCTGATATCCAAGGCGTCTTCACAAAAACAATTTGTTTAAATGGTTTTAATTAATACTTTTCAAGGTATTGATCCCGTTCCCAACCAGAAACTTGGGTCCGATATGAATCATATTCAAGATTCTTAGCTTCAATGAAGCTGTTGAAGAGGTGTTCGCCAAGCGCATTTCTCATGACATCGTCAGCTGCTAAGTCCTTTAAAGCGTTATGCAGCGTGTCTGGCAAGTTTTGGATATGGCTCTTCTTCAATTCGTCAGCATTCATTCGGTAAATGTTTCGATCCACACTGTGTTCTGGCTCAATCTTATTCTTAAGGCCGTCAAGACCGGCTTCCAGGACACATGCGATTGCGAGATATGGATTAGCGGTTGGATCCACACTACGGACTTCCAAACGAGTTGAATTTCCACGAGCACTTGGAATTCGAATCAGTGGTGACCGGTTCGAACCTGACCAAGCAACGTAAACTGGCGCTTCAAACCCTGGAACCAAGCGCTTATATGAGTTAACGATTGGGTTACATACGGCGGTAAATGAACGAGCATGCTTCAACAAGCCACCAAGGAAGTAGTAAGCTTCCTGGGAAATTTCGAGTTCGCCATCTTTATCATAGAAGGTATTGCCCTTGTCCGTGAAGAGTGACATGTTCAAATGCATTCCTGAACCATTGATGCCACTGAGCGGCTTTGGCATGAACGTTGCGTACAAACCATACTTCCGGGCAATTGTCTTAACTACCAGCTTGAAGGTTTGAATGTTATCGGCAGCGGCCAATGCGTCAGCATACTTAAAATCAATTTCATGCTGGCCAGGGGCAACCTCATGATGGGCTGCTTCAACATCAAAGCCCATTTCCTCAAGGGTTAACACAATTTCACGACGACAATTCTCACCTAAATCCATTGGGGCCATATCGAAATAGCTCCCCTTATCATTCAGATGTAAGGTTGGTTCGCCCTTTTCATTCATTTTGAAAAGGAAGAATTCTGGTTCCGGGCCAATGTTGAATGACGTGAAACCAGCTTTTTTCATATCGCCAAGCACGCGGATCAGGTTGTTACGAGGATCAGCGGCGTATGGTTCACCGTTTGGTCGGTAAACTTGGCAAATGACACGAGCAATTTTGCCACGATCAGTACTCCAAGGGAAGATCATCCAGGTTGATAAATCTGGATACAGGTACATATCACTTTCTTCAATTCGAACAAACCCTTCGATTGAAGAACCATCAAACATCAATTTGTTATCAAGCAGCTTGTCCAGTTGAGTAATTGGTACCTCAACATTTTTAATTGTTCCAAATAAATCAGTGAACATCAGACGAAGAAATTTAACGTCCTCATCCTTTACGATCTTTCGAATATCATCTTTAGAATAATCATGTTTCGTGGCCATTTAAAACGCTCCTATCATTCATTAAATTTGTGGAAATTATTCGGATTGTCAAACGTTGAAGAAGGCGGCTTCAGTCCACCGATATGCATAAATTCATCCTGAAGAATTTTCCTGACATCGCTGTCGGTCAATCCCTTTTCCAAATTTTTCTGCCGCTCATCCTCAAGTTGTTCCTGTTTCTTATAAACCGCCTTGATTCCGGAGATGTTCAGACCATCATCCAAATAATCCTTGATCTCCAAAAGTCGGTCGACATCATTCAACGAATACATCCGCCTGTTACCTTCATTACGAATTGGCTTGATCAAATCTTGCTGTTCGTAATAACGAATTTGCCGTGCAGTTAGATCGGTAAGCTTCATAACGGTCCCGATGGGCAAAACTGACATTGAACGCCGTAGTTCCTTCTCTCGCATGTTTCACCTCCTAAATTCTTGAATTTATAATACCATTCACAGAAACAAAGTCAAGTGCAAATGTTATATTTTATGACATCAGTTTGATTGATCGCCGCTTTCAAGCCATTTTCTAACGTCGTCATTTAATCGGCTGACATCCCCAGGATCACTGATAATATCGTACCAGTGCGGCTTGGTTTTATTACGAAACCAGGTTAGCTGGCGCTTGGCGTAGTGCCGTGAATCTTTTTTAACGAGGTCGACTGCTTCTGCCAATGTCCGGTCATGAGAAAAGTAAGGCTCAAACTCATGGTAGCCAATTCCCTTCCCCGCTTGAAGTCGCGTGCCGCCATTTTGATAAACGTAACGCGCCTCGTCAAGTAACCCCTGATCCATCATCTGATCAACGCGCTGATTGATCCGCTTATAGAGGGTTGCTCGATCAGTGGTCAAACCAACGATAAACGCGTCATATGGCCGTGGGCGATTGGTTTGATCGGAAAAACGATGCCCAGTTTTTATGTAAACTTCCAGTGCACGGATAACGCGGCGAACATTATTAACGGGGATTCGTTCAGCTGCGACTGGGTCAACCTTCGCCAATCGCTGATGGAGGGCCCCATTTCCCTTCACCGCTGCCTGGGCAAGTAGCTCACGCCGAAGCTGATCACTTTCAAATTGATCACCACCAAGGGTTAAGCCATTTAACAATGCCTGCAAGTAAAAGCCGGTGCCGCCCACGATAATTGGCAGCTTACCTGCAGCTGTGATCTGAGCAATGGCCGCGGTTGCGTCGCTGACAAAATCAGCAACGGAAAAGCGCTGATCAATATCGCGAATATTGATCAAATGGTGGACAATTCCTTGTTTTTCGTCTTCGGTGATCTTTGCAGTCCCAATATCAAGCTTACGGTAAACCTGCATGGAGTCGCCGGAAATGATTTCGCCATTAAACTTTTTGGCGAGTTTAATCGACGTCGCTGTCTTACCAACCGCCGTTGGCCCAACAATTGCTAACACTTTTTTCAAATTAAGCCACCTCGCATTTCCTGACGCACTTGAACGGCCTTTCCTGGGTAATCAGTAATAATAGCCGCCATATTGCGCTCAAAGCAGTATTGCATGTCCTCAGTCGAATTAACCACCCATGGCCGTAAATGCTTTGCAGGCGCGTAGAAGGGGTGTCGTTTGATCCAGCGAATGTCGGGATGAAAATCTTCAACAACCTTGCTGCGTTTAAGGGTTTTTGCCTGCTTGGCCGCCGTTTTAAATAGTCGGGCTTCGTATGCCTGGGGATCAATTTGATTGAGAATGGCCAACGACTTTCCGTTAAAACTCGAATAAATGAGCTGAAACGGGTATTTAATCGACGAAAAATATTCGTATACGGCACGTTCAAGACCAGGATAATGAATCTTGTTGGTTTTAAGTTCCAAATTAAAAATACCGGTAAAATGCATTTTCGTGAGCATTGCCACGACTTCCTGAAGGGTTGGCACCCGGGTTCCGGTAAACTCTTCACTAAATTTAACCCCGGCGTCCAACTGCTTAATTTCAGCAAGCGTCTTCGTTTCGATCAATCCGCTGCCATTCGTTGTTCGGTCGACCGTTTCATCATGCATGATAATAAACTGATGGTCCGCTGAAAAGTGAACGTCGGTTTCAATGCCCTCAGCGCCTTCATCGATCGCGGTTTTAAATGCAATTAAGGTGTTTTCCGGACGAGTCCCCCGGCTGCCCCGATGAGCAATAATTTTTGTGTCGATTTGCATAGGTGTCTCCTTATTTCTCGGCTAAATTAATCAATTAACTAGATATCTGTCACTAAATAACGCATAATAAAAGTATAAAATGATTTTAGGAGGGGTTTTAATGGAACATTTTACTAAAGGATTGATTGTTGGCGTCCTGGGAACGGTTGCTGCTGGGGTTGGTGCCCTATTAACGTTTAAAAAATCCGTTGTTGATCCAATTGAGGACCAGGAAGAAAAATTCGAAGAAAACCGTAAACGGGCCATGCGCAAAAGCCGCGCCGCTCATCATGGATAATAAATAACACCAAAAAGTGGGCCAATAAGCGCATCGCTTCTCACGTAGAGCCGGATAATCCGAATATCCCGGCCTTAGAGGTCTCGATTATCCAGCTGCCGGGCGGAAAAGCCGCTTTTGATCGGCCAATTTAACAATGCCACATTCGAATAAATATGAAGAGGTTGAGACAATCGATACGTTTGTCTCAACCTCTTTTTGAATTAAATGTTGCTTTTCTTTTCCTTACCGTTCCAATTTTGATAACCATTTTTCAAAATATAAAGGTCTTTATAGCCTTTCTTGCTTAAAAAGAGAGCGGCACGCTTACTCATTGTCTTTCCCTGATCATACATATAAATCGGCATATCAGAACGAAGTTGTTGGTAAAAATTACGAATAGTTGAGTACGGAACGTTTCGGGCCCCCAGAATGTGACCATCCTTAAAACTCTTCGACTCCCGTAAATCAATTACCTGCGCCTTGCGCATTCCGGATTGAAAATCCTCATTCGATAAGTAGGTAGCTGCTTGGCGTACCCGATAATTTGTGATTAACGTGTATCCCAGCCAACCTGCTAGTATGATCACAAGAATAATTGACATCCACCCATTTGCGTTTAACGATCCAACAATCACTTTCAGCATCTCTCTTTCAAACTTTTATTTTATGATCAAAATTGTTTACATTGCGTTATCATTTTTAAACTTCAGAGCTAACGAGGCAGCCCCAATCACGCCGGCGTCGTTTCCTAATTGAGCCAACTTTAGCTTGGTCGAGTCACGAACTGATGGAAAGGCATTTTCCTGGAAGTACCGCGTGGTTGGCTGCAGCAAGGTGTTGCCGGCATTAGAAACCCCACCACCAATAATAATATTTTCAGGATTTAACGTATTGCCGACGTGAGACAACGCTAAGCCAAGGTATGAGCAAACTTCATTGACGATTTGGTTGGCCAAAATGTCGCCATTATCTGCAAGGAAGAAGACCATCTTTGACGTTAATTCTTCCTGGCCATCAATCAATTCCTTAATCCGCGATTTACCAGTAAACCGTTTGGCCAAGCTCTTAGCAACCTTTACCACTCCAGTTGCGGAGGCATACTGCTCCAAGCAGCCGCGCTTGCCACAGGTACATAGGAAGCCGTTCTTTTGAACACAGATATGGCCAATTTCACCAGCCCCGTTATTAATCCCGTGAACTAGCTTACCATTTGTAACAACGCCACCGCCAACGCCGGTTCCCAATGTTACAAAGACCACGTCAGCTGCTTTTTCACCAGCACCTTTCCAGTACTCGCCAAGCGCAGCGCTATTGGCATCATTATCAATTGCGATGGGTAATCCCAACCCCTTAGTCAGAGTGGGGCCAACCTGTTGGAGCTTGTCCCAACCAAGGTTGTATGCGCCAATGACCGTACCCTTTTCACGGTCAACGGCACCTGGCGTTCCCATTCCAATACCAATAAAGTCCTCGGTATTGTAGTCTTCTCGTCTCATTTGATCGGCAATTGATTTAATCATGTTTGGAACGATCTGATCACCACTATTTGTGATGTCGGTCGGAATCTTCCATTTAGTGAGAATGTTTCCGTCTTCATCAATAAATGCAAACTTTGTCGTGGTACCACCAAGATCAATTCCAATTAATCGCTTACTTGCCAAAATAAGTCCCCCTAGTTTCATGTTTTTCTTCTAATCGGTGTTCATGGGTCAGGATTAACTTAGCATGGATGAATTCATCATGACTAATCAGGTGGGCCTGATGTAAATGATCCAATTCCAATGCCATTACTTCAATATCCCAGAGCCGTTTGCCGACATAGACATAGATGTCGAACTTTTTTAGAAGTTGTTGAACATCATACAGCGTTTTCATTATCTCACATCCCACGCTAAATTTCTGCGCATTTCAAAAATTAATCCTAAAAATTACCGCGCATGCCAATGATAAATAGAGCAATTGCGACCACAATCAACATCACCAGGGCCACAATTCGTTTAACCGGGGTAACCTTACCAAATGAAACCCCGGCAACGTAGGCCACCAGAAAGCCGCCGATAAGCCCCCCAATGTGCCCAGCAATGTCAATGCCGGAAACAAAGAGGTCCGTTGCGATATTTAACACAATGAACAGAAGAAATGTCTTGGCCATCGAAACAATTGCCTGATTATTGGAAAAACTTTCTCCCAACATCATAAATGCCCCAAATAACCCAAAAATTGCGGTACTGGCACCGGCAGAGAGACTATCACTAAAGGCAAAGCTGGCAAGATTGCCAACAATTCCAGAAGTCAAAAAGATGCCCAAAAACCGCCAATGACCAAACAGCATTTCCACATACTGCCCGATGAAGTAAAGCGTAATTCCATTCATTAAAATATGGGTAAACCCGATATGGATAAATATTGGGGTTACTAACCGCCAATACTCCCCCGCTCGAATTAAGGGATTGAACTTAGCTCCAAACGTTAATAGCGTTGTGGTGTTCTCAGTCCCGCCTGAAAACGTCATGATGACGTAAACAATGACCATGATGCCAAGCAGCCCATAAGTCATATACGGTTTTTCACGTAATCTGCTCATCCTACACTCCCCATACTAAAAAATAATTTTATCAATTTGTTGATCAAACGGTTCAATTTGCCAGTTGGGCTGATCAAAGATCTGGGGTGGGGTCGCAAGGGCAATCGAGCACCCGGTAAATCCCGTAAGAAAGCGATCGTAGTAACCGCCCCCAAAACCGATCCGGTAATGATCACGGGTAAACGCCAAACCGGGAACGATCAGCACATCAATTGCCGACTTGGCCACAACGTGACCGCCCACCGGCTCGCGAGTCCCAAACTTTGTGGCTTTCAAATTTGTTCGATCATCAAGTCTCACGAATTCCATTTGCCGATGCGGCAGCGTCCGCGGCACAACCACTTGTCGGTGGGTTGACTGAACGGCAGCAATAATCGGTGCCGTACTGACTTCTCCAGCCATGCTTAACGTCACCCCAACCGTGTTGGCCTGCTTAAAATCAGGGTCCGAAAACAGAGATTGGTATAACCGATCCATAACTGTGGCAGCATCCGGATTTCCAAGAAAATCTTTCAGCGCCAACATTTGCTGTTCGCGGATTTGCTGTTTTGATTGAATAACCATCTTAATTCCCCTTTAGCCGATACCCGGTATGTTGATAATAAAAAGAGGCTGGACAAACTATATCTAGTTCGTTTCCGGCCACTTCCGTTTAGGACTCTACCGTTCAAAATCGGTTACAATCTCCCAGACGCCTCAGTAAACTGAGTGCCCGCTAGATCAATAAACCAGATTATCAAGGTAAGGTCATTATTTTGTTTCTCGATGTAATGTCACTTTACGATCACGTGGGCAATACTTTTTAAGCTCCAAACGGTCAGGGTTGTTACGACGGTTTTTGCTTGATAAGTAAGTACGTTCGTGGCATTCAGTACATTCCAATGTAATGTGTACTCGCATGGAATAGGACCTCCAAACTTTTTTAAATAGCTAGTCTAATAGCATCAACTCTGAATATTTTATCATCAATCATTGTAAAATACTAGGATTAAATTGATAAATGTTAAGTATTTTTACTTAACAGTCGTTGTTGACTGAACAATCTTCCAGTAAGCCGAGTAAATCTGCTTAGCAAGCTGCATGTTGTTACTCTCCGCATTAACGCCCAGGTTTGGCATTGCCAACGCAACGACGACCTGAGGATCACTTGACGGCGCAAACGAAGCGAGACTCAAGGTAACCGTTTCATTTCCGTTATAGAAAGTTTGAGCAGTCCCCGTCTTAGCAGAAATTTCCGGTTTAATGGTATCCAGCTCACCACCGGTCTTGTACGTGTTTGTCCCATGAACAACGTCGTACAGGCCACGCTTAACAACCGCGCGCTGGGCACTGGTCATATCAATATGGTTGAGCACCTTTGGCATTACAGTAGCTTTAATCGCTCCTAATTGGCCATCCTTCTGAGTTCCTCGGATCGACTCAACCACGTGGGGAGCAATTCGATAACCCCCATTAGCAATGGTCGACATGTATTGAGCAACCTGCATCGTGGTGTAAGCATCGTAGTTTCCGAATGATTCGTCTAAGGCACTTCCGATGTGGGCACGGCCGCTGGCACCTTTCAAACCAGTTGATTCACCAGGAATATCAATTCCGGTATCAACTCCCAATCCGAATTGGTTGAAGTAGCCACGAAGCTTACTGAAGATTGATGGATTCATGGTTAACGCTCCGCCCTCAACATATTTAAAGCGGGCTTCCTTCATCGCCAGCTGCATCATATACGAGTTAGAGGAAATTTCAAGGGCGCCACTGGCATCAACCGAAACATTGGATCCCCCATTGTGGTTAAACCATGACGATTTCTTAACGCCACCGGTTGTAATCGGTTGGTCGGTTAACGTACTATTTGTTGGCGTGATCACCCCATCCATCAACGCACCAGAGACCATGGCCCCCTTAACAACCGACCCCATTACAATGGAGCTGTTAATTGTACCGAGGACATTATTGGTGAGTTTGGAAGTCTTGGGATTACGATCAACACCCGCCATGCCGACAATCGCACCATTGTTTGGATTCATGACGACCGCGTAAGTCCCAGTTGAATTACCGCCGGCCCCCTGCTCAGCAGAGCGAACCAGTGACTGGAGCTTCTTTTGGAAACGGGCATTAATGGTCAGCTGCAGGTTATCACCCTTCTGGCCGCCATACTTCTTAACTTCCTTTTTAATTTCATTATCGTTGTTTAAGATTACCTGGGTCTGAGACTTGGTTCCCCGAAGTACCGGCTCATATTGCCGTTCCAAATAACTTTGGCCAACACTATCATTTCGCGAATAGCCCTGAGCTAACAATTCATTCACCCGGTCGCTTGGCAGCCCGCTCTTTTCGTTGGAAACTGTTCCGGCAAGGCCCTGAATCGCTTTACCATTTGGATAATTACGACTCCAACTGGTTCCCAAGTTGACTCCCGGCATATCCGACAGATGTTCCCCGACTTGGGCAACTTCTTTTTGGGAAACGTTACTGTCCTTGATATTAACCGTGGACAATTGATAAGCGCCACTCATCTTAGCAAAGATGGTTGCGGCGTTCTTGGTTGCCGTGCTAAAACGCGTCGTTGGCATTTTTTCAACGTAATCCAACGCCTTATCATACGCAGCATCCTCACTCAGATTCTTAATTCCCGGGATCTGCCGCTCAACAGCAGTCAAATTCTTGGAGTCTGCCAAATAGTAGTCGGCCAGCTGCCGCTTCGTCAAGCTTCCTTTCGGAACGGTAACGTACTTCGACAGTTCGTTAGCAACCTGATAAAGATCACTGGAAAGTGCGTTGACCCCTTTGGTATAAATAATTGCTTGATGGGCTGAATTACCAACCAAAACGTGGCCTGTGGAATCATAAATCATCCCCCGCTGCACGTCTCCGTTCACAATTGACGTGTCCGACCGATTCACCTCGGCCTTGAATTTAGACCCGTACATCACCTGAAGGTATGCCAGCTGCGTCAACAGCGCGATGAATAACACCCCAACAACAATAAAAATGATATTAATTCGGAAAGGCAGTGATGCCGCCTTTGATTTTTCGTTCTTTTTGGTTCGTTTTCTAAAAATTTTCAAAGTCATGTCTCCTTGCCCATGGACCTAATTCTATCAAATTTCCCTTACAAAAACTAGAACTGTTGGCCAATCTTTAACTTCTTATGATATTCTAAACGATGATCCTTATTTTTTTGAAAAGGAAGTTTGCCATGAAAACCAAGCGATATCCATTACTACTATGCTTTTTCATCCCGGTGATTGTGACGACCGGCTACTTTATTTTCCGTCACTTTGCACCATTCGGTAGTTCATCGATTCTAACTGTCGATATGGGCCAACAATACGTTGACTTCTTCGCGCACTATCACGATACGCTCCTCCACGACCCCAGCGGCTTTCTGTACTCCTTTGCCAAAGCGCTGGGCGGCGACATGTTCGGGACGTGGAGTTACTACTTAATGAGCCCACTGAATCTGCTGATTTTGCTCTTTCCCGTGACAATGCTGCCGAGTGTGCTGACCATCATTACCATTCTTAAATATGGACTGAGCGGCCTCACCTGCGGCTACTTTCTCATCAAGCAATATCACACCACTAACTGGCCGGTCATCGGCTTTGCGGCCTCATATGCTTTAATGGGCTGGATGGTGGCCAACCAATTGAATACGCTATGGATTGACGCGGCGATTATCCTGCCGCTGATCTTTTGGGGGTTGAGCCAACTGATCCGCACCGGTTCAACCAGGGGTTATATCATCAGTCTCACGGCAATGCTCATCATCAACTACTATATGGGCTGGATGATTGCCATTTTCTTAACGGCGTACATGGTGATTTTTGGGGCGGCCAATGCACTGCCAGATTCGCCGTTTACGAGACTCACCATCCTGCTTCGGTGGCTGAAAGCCTCCCTAATCAGTGGCGTTCTTTCGGCATGGATTTTAATTCCGACCTTTTTCTCGTTACTCACCAGTAAAACCAATTATTCAAAAAATGAGTTCCGGGTTCGTTTTGAATACAATCCCCTTAAAATTCTGGGAAAGTTCGTCAACGGTTCGTTTGATTTCAAACAGCTTCCAGCAGGAACGGCGAACATCTTTGTGGCAAGCATTGTGATCGTGCTGTTCGTTTATTTCTATTTTGTTTCGACATTTAGCCGCAAGCGGCGGATTGCCAACTTGATCATGACCCTGTTTTTTGCCCTCTCAATGTGCTTTCAGCCACTGGACCTGTTTTGGCACGGCATGCAACTGCCGGTTTGGTATCCATACCGCTTCTCATTTATTTTTTCGTTTTGGATGATTATTACCGCGTTTTCGGCATTTCAGGATATTGTCAGACACGGCCTCCACTGGCAGCCGTTTACCATCAGTACCGCCATCGTGATTCTTGGAATGATTGTGATTGGGTTTCAAATCAAATCCCTCGAATATCTGAATGCCACCAACTACATTTGGGGCTGGATCTATCTGATCCTGAGTATCGGCGTCATCGGCTTCTACGGTCTTTACCAACGAAACAATATTCTTCCCATCGCCGTCGCTATCCTGATGACTGGCGAAATGAGCCTCAACTTTGTCAATTCACTCAACAATATTTCGTACCTTAACAACACCGACTACACAAAGTTTGCCGCGGTAACCCGCAAAGCTGTCGATCAAGTCAAACAGTCTGATGGCGGTTTTTACCGGATGGGTGAAACTTTCTCAAGAACCAAGAACGACGCGCTGACTGGCGATTACAACGGTGGTTCAGTCTTCTCGTCAACATTGGAATCAGCAACATCCACTTTCTTTGGAGATATCGGGCAGCCAAATGGCGATGCCTACGTCTTTTATTCAAACGGTACCCGCTTTACCGATGCCCTTCTGGGGATGAAATACTGGTTAAATGAACGGCCAGTTTCCAATAATCAACAGCTGAAAAACTTACCACAGTTTCTTAGTCCTCTGACCAGCAAACCCGATTTAAGTCAGTATCAGCTAAAATCGCAAACGCAGCTTATCAATACCTATCAAAATCCGTCAGCCTTACCAATTGGCTTTGCATCCCCAACCAAGTCACTGAAATCCACAAGGGTCCCAAATGATCCGGTGACTTATCAGAATCAACTCGCTAACCAATTGGATCCAACAATTGGAAACTTATTTGAACACGTGCAGTATCGTGATCCTCAATATCACAATATCTATCCAGTATTAAATCTTAATAACGCGGTCCTTCGTAAAAAGAATATGATGGCCCAATCCTACGTCACGGTTAAAATTCCCATTAAGAAAAATACATCATACTATATGACAATGGGTCCTAATATCGCTGATAAGCAGTTAACCGTGTTAGTGAACGGCAATAACTTAACCCAATTTCGACCATCAAAGAAAACCGTGGTTGCCAATATTGCAACCGGCGGTACTGGCAATGATACGGTTACGGTTAAATTCTTCGCTAATACAAACGATGTCTGGCTCCAAAACGTCAATTTCTATCGGATAAACCAGCAAAAAATGACGAAGCTGACCAACACGCTTAAGTCAACGCCTTACAACGTCACTAAGTGGAATAACCACCGCCTCAGTGGCACCATTAACATTAAACGTGTCAATCAGTCGCTAACAACCACCATTCCCTATTCCAAAGGCTGGCATGTTAAGGTCGATAATCACGCCGTCACTCCCCGAAAATGGGGACGAATGTTCATATCCGTGCCCATTTCCAAAGGCAGCCACCACGTCATATTTACCTATTGGCCCCAGGGCCTGGGCACCGGCATTCTAATCTCGATTCTCGGAATCGGGTACCTCTTCATTGAAAACCAGTGGAAACGCCGGCATTACTCATAATCGAAAAATAGCCTAGAACCAGCCACAACTTACGGTTGAAGTGAACCCCCATAGTTGGATGAAAAA
>NZ_AZFZ01000090.1 GCF_001435895.1 Lentilactobacillus parafarraginis DSM 18390 = JCM 14109
AAATTGGCTCACTTTATTTTAGCAGTTACATTAGGAGGAGAGCGTAAAATATCTTGTGTAAATGGTAGATTGTAAAATTAATCCGAACAGCGTTCGGATTAATTTTACAATCTACCTTTTATTTCTCAAAAAATTTTCAATTTATGTTTACAAATGTAAACTTTAGTGTTGACTTTCTACGTTTACAGATGTAATCTTAAATTATTGAAAAGAAACATAACCGTTATTACCTAAGAGGAGGAAATGATATGGCACAAATACTTACAGTAGTAGTTGGAGTAATATTGATCGTTTTTATTGGTTGGTGGTTTTTTGGCAAACATAGTGAGAGTCAAGCAACTGCAGTTACAACGAAAGATGGTCAAACAGCTAAAGTGGTCGTCAACGGCGGCTTTAATCCAGCTGTTTTAAAAATAAAAAAAGATACCCCTGTAAAATTAGTCTTTAATCGGAAAGATTCAACGACCTGTCTTGAGAAAGTCGTTTTTCCAGACTTCGGAGTGGACGCCGAGTTGCCAATGAATCAAGACGTAGCGATTCCAATCGACACATCTAAAGCGGGTGAGTTCGAGTATTCATGTGGAATGCACATGTTTCATGGCAAGATCGTTATCAAATAACAAAGGAGCTAGGTTTATGCTTGGATTAAATAATAATAAAATCAATATCACGGTTGATGGCGGCTATTCGCCAAATAATTTCAAATTAAAAGCTGGTAAGCCAGCGGAGGTTACGTTTACGAGAGTCGCTGATAAGGGCTGCACGCAACAAGTCAAGTTCAACGGCGAATTATATGATCTACCACTCAATCAGCAGGTAACGGTTAGGTTTACACCTCAAAAAGGAAATTATGAATGGACGTGTGGTATGAACATGGTTAAGGGCAACTATCGCGTTAAATAATAACGCTCGATATTTGAGGAGGAAACCTTATGTCAGTTATGAAAAGATTCATCATTGGTGTGATTGGCTCAGTACCGTTACTCATAAATATGTTTATGAGCTTTGGCGGCTCCATGTTGGGCGGAGAAAAATATGGTGTGTGGATTTTGTTCGCGTTTGGTTCATTAGTTTATTGGTTTGCGGGCTTGCCATTTTTGCATACTGCCATCGTTTCATTTAAAAACCATCACGCCAACATGGATACCCTAGTTGGATTAGGTACTACGATTGCGTACATTTATAGTATTTATGCCATGTTTACTAGACCCGCTGGTACGTATTTTGAAGCTGTGGCGGTTGTGATTACTTTAATACTATTAGGCTCCGTTTTTGAAGAAAAAATGAAGTCGTCAGCTTCATCGGCGGTTGATAAGCTGATGGATCTGCAAGCCAAAGAAGCGGAAGTCCTTCGCGATGGCGAATTTGTAAAACTGCCCATTGATCAGGTTGTCGAAGGTGATGTTGTTCGTGTTAAGCCGGGTGAAAAAGTGGCTGTTGATGGTGAGATTGTTGAAGGGCAATCTACACTTGATGAATCAATGGTTACGGGAGAATCAATGCCCGTCGAAAAGGGACCTGGTGACGCGGTTATCGGTGCAACCCTCAATAATACGGGATCATTTACTTTTAAAGTAACCAAAGTTGGTTCTGAAACAACGTTGTCGAATATTGCTGAAATGGTTCGTCAAGCACAGAACTCGCGGGCACCAATTCAAAAGACCGTTGATACCATTTCAAACATTTTTGTTCCGGTTGTTTTGATGATTGCTATTTTGACGTACGTTGTTTGGTATGCATTTTTAGGGGCTACTCCGGTTACCGCCTTGATCTTCGCCGTGTCAGTTATGATTATTGCTTGTCCATGTGCTCTGGGGATTGCTACTCCGACTGCATTGATGGTTGGGACGGGACGTTCCGCCAAGCTTGGTATTCTAATTAAAAATGGTGAAGTCTTAGAGGCTACTCACACGATTAAAACGGTTGTTATGGATAAAACTGGGACCGTTACTGTTGGTAAACCACAAGTAACGGATATCGTTTCAACTGGTAAATTTGAAGAAGCCGAGATTCTTAGCATTGCTTCCGGGCTTGAAGGTGCTTCAGAACATCCACTAGCCTTAGCCGTTTTAAATGAAGCAAAAGCCAAAAGTGTCGTGCCCTTACAAGCTGAAAACTTTGAAGCTATCAGTGGTAAAGGCGTCCAGGCCGTTATTGATGGAAAGCAAGCCTTTATCGGCAATGACAAATTAGCAGATGATTTTAATATGACAACTGATCTGAAAAATAAAATGACCAAACTTCAAGCGCAAGCAAAAACGGTGGTCTTGGTAGGCTACGATGGGCAAATTATTGCTTTAATTGGGATTCAAGATGCACCTAAACCAACTTCGAAGGCCGCAATCAAGGCAATGCAGAAAGCCGGTTTTCGGACAGTTATGTTAACGGGTGATAACAAACTGGTGGCAACGGCGATTGCTGAGGAAATTGGCATTGATGAAGTTATTGCCGATGTTATGCCTGGAGATAAAGCGCAACATATTAAGGAGTTAGAAGAAAAAGCGCCGGTTGCTTTTGTGGGTGATGGTATTAATGACGCGCCGGCGTTATCAACTGCAACCGTTGGGATTGCCATGGGTTCGGGTAGTGATATCGCAATTGAATCTGGTGATATTGTTCTCGTAAAAAATGATTTAATGGACGTGGTCACTGCGCTGGTTATGGCGCGTAAAACGTATAGCCGCATCTTGTTGAACTTATTCTGGGCCTTTATTTATAACGTGGTTGGGATTCCAATTGCTGCTGGTATTTTCTATGCGCTCGGGTTTATCCTTTCACCGGAACTAGCCGGTCTCGCGATGGCGCTTAGTTCCATTACGGTTGTTATCAGTTCGCTGTTACTTAATTATGTCAGGTTACCAAAAGAAAATAAGCTAGCGTCAAATTAAGGAGGATCGCGATCCCATGGAAAAAGTAATTGCCAAAATTGATGACATGCATTGTGAACATTGTCAGCATATTGTGGAGGATGCGCTCGAAGCAACTAATGGCGTGCAGTATGCCAATGTAACCTTGGAAAAAGATGAAGTCGTCATTGAATTTGATAAACATAAGTTACAGATAGCTGAAATAAGCGATGCGGTAGCTAATGCAGGTTATGATGTCCGTCTTTATACGGTAGTGGAAAAATAACACAAGTCATTTTCAAAGAGAGGTCCGCCGTGATCGGCGAGCCTTTTTTATTTAGACGAAAAGCAGGGGGAAAGCGTGAAAAATATATTACTGATAGATGATGAACCGCGAATGTTAGATCTATTACAGCTATATCTGGAGGGTGATAGCTATCATTGCGAGAAGGCAAATGATGGTGTAAAAGCAATTGAGCGATTGAGACATGAAAAGTTTGATCTAGTTCTATTAGATGTCATGATGCCCGTTATGGATGGCTGGGAAGTTTGTAAAAAAATCAGGGAATTTGATAATACGCCAATCATTATGTTGACCGCCCTAAATCAAAATAACGATATGATCTTTGGCTTGAAAAATGGTGCTGATGATTATATTACTAAACCGTTTGATGAGCATGTGTTAATGGCAAGAATTGAAGCACTAGTTCGGCGTACTGAGAAGGTGGACATAATAAAATCAAATAATTTAACATTAGATCAGCGGACTCATCAACTGCGTATCGATCGGGCAGAACTCGAAATTACGCCAATTGAATTCAATATTTTAACGCTGTTTTTGAACAATAAAAATGACATTTTTAGTCGCAATCATTTAATTGAGCGTATTTGGGGATACAACGCTGAGGTTGATGATAGAACCGTCGACTCACATATCCGAAATTTACGAGAAAAGTTAAGAAACAATGGTTTTGCTGTGGATTCGATGCTGATTACCGTATATGGAGTTGGTTACAAATGGTTAGGATAAAAGCAGCTATTAATATTATGAAACAAAGGGTTAGCCATAAGATTTCGGTCAAAATGGGACTGTCATTTTTATTGATGGCGATTGCTATTGAAATGGGAATATTTATAAGCTTATTTCTTTTAGTTGTTAACACTTGGATCAATGAACAGGCCAGTAGTTTAGTCAAGCGTGGGGAGAACCATGCCCATGTTTTGACCAACGATTTCACTGCTCAAACAATAAAACATGTTGTTTTGACTGAAAAAGGGGATACTGATATGGCAATTATTGTCCAAAGTCCAGATGGTCAAACTTTGATGGCTTCACAAGTGGTGAATTCTAAAATGAAAAAGCATCTTGCAAAATTCACGAGTGCTAGTCAGGGTAAATCTGAGGTTTTACACTCTGACTGGATGAAAAAAAGTTATCTCGTATCAAAATCACCGATCATCAAAAAGGGCAAATTGCTTGGTAATGTTTATATGTTCTTATCTACTAAGCAGATTCAGAAAATGGTCTTTGATTTTTCTAGCGTGTTCATAGTTTTGGTTATATTAACGTTTTTGATAACTATTTTTGCAACCGCATCTATCGCAAAAAATTTAACCTTACCCATCAGAGCAATAACGTCTGAAACGAAAAAGATTGCCCAGGGAAACTTGTCCGTAGCATTATCGATAGATAGTCAGGATGAATTGGGGGACTTAGCTAATTCAATCGAAGACATGGCTAATAAACTCCGACACACGAAAAAGGAACGGAATGAGTTTTTTGCGGCCGTTACCCATGAATTGAGAACGCCGTTAACCTTTATAAAAGGCTATACGGACATCGCCAGTCGGGAATCAGTATCAGAAGGTGAACGGGTAAAATACCTGAGTATTATTCGTGATGAAAGTGCACGGTTGACTCATTTGATGGACGACATGATGACGTTAGTTCAATTTGAAGCACATAATTTTTCAATAAAAAAATCTTCGGTCCTTATCGCCAATTTAATGGACGACTTAATGAAAAAAGTAGCGGGAATCTTGAATCAAAAAAACATTCATTTACCTCTTGTGCTAGTTGAAGCTCGAATCCTGGTATCAAAAGAGCTCCCGCATTAAAATGAGCCCCGATTGAATCATCTAAACTTTAATCGGGAGGCATTCATCATGCGAAAGCACCTTAAGTTTAAACAATATCGTCATGAATTACAACGTGAATATCAAAAAGTCTATCGGATTATCAAGCCTTTATATCAGCAGTTGGTTCCGTTAGCCATTCGACATCGCCATAACTATCAGCACTTAGTCGTTTCTGATGTGGAAATTATCGCAACCACCATTCTGGGCCAACTTCATCACTTTTCATCACAGCTAAAATGGTATCAATGGTTGTGCCGTACACGGTTTGCCCGGCGGCCGTTCATTGAACGCTCACGCTATAATCGGCGCTGTCGGGACTTGGTCAATTTGATTAGTCTTTTACGTCAAGCTTATGTTCAGCGCGTGGCGGGGGATTTCAAGTATGTGATCATTGATAGTTTACCCATGCCACTTTGTCAACCCGTTTGTAATTTAACCGCGACCCGGTTGCGTGATTATGCCGATATCGGCTTTAATTCGTCTAAACGCACTCCCTTTTATGGGTTTAAGTTCCATTGTCTTTTAACGAACCAAGGCTTTGTGCTGAATTGGCAGCTCACAGCAGCGTCGGTGCATGACAGTCAAGTTGCCAGTGATCTCCTGTTATCAACGGGCCGTGACTTGGTGGTTTTAGGTGATTTAGGCTATTTAAACCAGCCGCAGCAGCGCGACTTAAGGGCTAACGGGATTATCTTGTGGACGCCTAAACGATCCAATATGTCACCAACGGAATCCGCACAACAGACGCGGCGCTTAAAGCGTTACCGGAAACGAATCGAAACGACGTTTTCATCTTTTACCCGTAGTTTTAATTTTGAACAACTGGGATCGCAAACCCTAACCGGCATCCGATTGACCGTAGAGACCATCTTGTTTGCCCATACGATGGAAGTCGTGCATGCCTTAGGGCAAGAACGTTATGGCTTCAATTTAGCTGGTGGTATTCTTAACTAGCACAAGAGGTATATTATATGTACGAAGGCATTTCATTTACACAAGATTCTTGACGCTACCTATTATCTTGTACTATACAGTATGGTGTGACAAATAAATGCAAGTGTTTGTATAAAAATATCTTGTATGAACCTTTTGTTCAATTTTTAATGTTCACAATCTGGACATAATCAGTTGGGCTGTTTTAAAATAATTGGTTTAAAATTCAAACTACAAATTAACTCCATAAATTGAATTTACAATGAACATAGAAAGCGAGGTTTTTGAATATGATTATTATAGGACTATGGACTTAGGATGAAAGTGTGGACACGATTT
>NZ_AZFZ01000091.1 GCF_001435895.1 Lentilactobacillus parafarraginis DSM 18390 = JCM 14109
CCTGAAATAAAGTTTTCAGACGGACCCTAATGACAATCATTAAATTCAAATTAGAAAAAGCGTTGACGAGAAGCATTGTTCGCTAGTTGTGATCAGAGAGTTGCTGGTTGGTGAGAAGCAATTCACGTTAGTAAACAATTATCATCTCCGAGCTGTTTAGCCAAACGTTATAGTAGGCTGAATTGGGAACACCCATTATTGTGTCAGCGTATCGCATTTTGCCGTACGTGTGAGGTAGTCTTAGTGATAGGGCTATAAAATAAGGTGGTACCGCGTGAAAGCGTCCTTTAATTATCAATTGATAGTTAAGGGACGCTTTTTTCATTTGAGTTTAATCAATTTTATTAAAGGTGGTGAGGACATATGAAATCGGGCATTAGCACCCCTAACGATACGCCCGGTCAGATTCGGGCTCAACGTTTAGGGGCAGTCACCAAGTTACAGGTTACATTTATCAGATCACATAGCTTAACCCATTATTTCAGACCCATTTATTTCGACATAGCTTCAGTTATTCATACTGATTCAATTTTAACCAATGTTATTTATCACATAGTTTCAAATCACATATTAACGCACACATATTTGTCCTCCCAAATGAGTAAGCGGAGGCAAACAATCTTAATTTAAATTTATGGAGGTCACGCTTATGGATACCCAAAAACAAGCAACTATGGAATTGTCAACTAGGGAAAACGAACTCGCAGAAAAACTGTTCAACGCTTATCAAAGTCACAACGCGTTAAAGGAGTCAGATTACAAGGGCGTCGTGACGGATGAAGACGCTGCATACCGGGTTCAAAAACGGCTTACCGAACTTAAAAATGAAGAAGTTGGCGGCTACAAGGTTTCATTAACCAGTAAACAAACGCAGGATATGTTTGATTCTGATTCTCCCCTATACGGTGCTCAGGTCAAGAGCCACTTCGTTCAATCGCCGGTCACCTTACATCGGGCTCAGTTAATGGAACCCCTCGCTGAAGTTGAGATGCTCTTTACTGCCAAGGAAGACCTCAGCAGCAAAGATTCCCTTGAAGACCTATTGCGCAAGACAAAGGTCGCCCCTGCCGTCGAAGTCCCTGATTCACGATTCAGCGACTGGTTCCCAAGCCTGTCCAAATACATGGTTATGGCGGATGCAGCTGTTGGCGGCTACGTTGTTTACGGCCAAGAAGTTGATGCTAATCGCCTATTTGATAGCGTTGATGCATTGGCAAAGGTCAAGTGCCAACTATTCCACGATGGTAAGAAGCTAAAGGATGGCGCCTCATCAGAAGTCCTTGGTAATCCATTAAACTCCCTTCAATGGCTGGTCAAGAAGCTCGAAGATCAGGGCCAACCATTACGGGCTGGTCAACGCGTATCCAGCGGTACCTTCCTGTTGCCTGAGTCATTAACCGATGGCGAATGGAAAGCCACCTTTGATCAGGGATTGGGTGCCGTATTCCTAAACGTTTCAAAAGACTAACTGAATTGACTTATCCAAATCTTATGAAAATAAGATGCTTAAATGAAACTTGATTGATAATTGATGATAAAGCGGTTGGCGCAAACCTTTTGGTTTTGGCCAACCGTTTTTAATTGCCAATATTTCTAAATTAAATCATCTGCCAGCCAAATCGATCATCATATTTTGCCATGTTCTCTTGACAATCAGAACTGATGTTCGTATCATATAACCAAACAAACATTCGGTAGGTGATCACAATGAAAAATCCTCTTGCTAACGAAGCAGCCCTTCCAGTCCATGACATTATGTGTATTGACTGTAAATCTTTCTATGCCTCAACCGAAGCCATTAAACGCGGCGAGCATCCCCTATCAGCTCACATTGCGGTCATGAGCCGCGAAGAATCTTCCGGCGGCCTTATTCTGGCCGCAAGTCCTTACACCAAGCAGCACTGCCAGGTTAAGCTTGGGACCCGCCGTTTTCAAATCAATGATCAAATGAATCTTGAAATGGTTGAGCCCCACATGGCAGACTATGTGGCCCTTAATTACCAAATCAATCTGATCTACCGCCAATTCACCGATGACGCCCACTGGTTTCCCTACTCCATTGATGAAAGCTTCATTGATGTTTCCCACAGCCACAAATTATTTGGATCTAACGAACAAATTGCCCGCCAAATTCAGCAGCGGGTCTTTAACGAAACCGGGATTATTACCACCATTGGAATTGGCGAAAATCCACTGCTAGCAAAACTCGCCCTTGATCACGAAGCTAAGAAGGCCGAACCCTGGATTGCAGCTTGGACCTATGCCATGGTCCCTGAAAAAGTTTGGCAAATTCCCAGTTTAGAAGATATGTGGGGAATCGGTAGTCGTACGGCTCAGCGCCTCAACCGAATGGGAATTGACACCATTTCCGAATTAGCCCATGCAGATATTCACCAACTCAAGAAAAATTTTGGTGTCCTGGGTGAACAGCTTTACTACCATGCTTGGGGAATTGACTACTCTAACATCGAAAAAAAGTACCTGCCACGACCCGCCAATAAAGGTTACGGCAATTCCCAAATTCTCATGCGGGATTACACGACGTTTAACGACTTGTGGACGGTTCTGGGTGAAATTGCCGATCAGGTTGCGACCCGGTTACGGAAAAACCACGTTGTCGCGGAAGTCGTCAGCATTTTTATTGGCATGGCGGATACGGATAAGCAGGGACGCACCCACTTCTCCGCTCAAATGGGAATTGACCCAAGTGATTCAACCATGGAAATTACAACTGCCGTCCACTACTTGCTTAAAGCCAAGTGGGATGGCAGCCCAGTCCGGTCCGTAGGCGTTAGGTGCAACCGAATTTCCAAAAAGCGCCAGATTCAATTCAATCTTTTTGAACCCCCCAGTCGCGTAATTAACCACGAAAAGCTTGAGAAGACCATTGACATGATTCGAAAACGCTATGGCTACACGGCCCTTGTTCGCGCATCTTCCAAAACCAGTGGCGGGACCGCAATCGCCCGGGCAGGATTGCTTGGCGGCCACCAAGCCTAGGGACTTACCACTCAGAAATAGTTAATCCACCATCACATTAAGGAAGTGAATTTTCAATGCTAGCAGAATCCAGGCAGTTAATTAGCGCTTACCGTAAATCCTTTAAACGACTTCCCCACTATCAGTACTGGTTAGTCATCGTTGATAACCATTTTTTTAATCGTTACTATTTCTTTTTGTACAATCGCCGGCTTAAAACCAAACTCGTTCGTTCCTACGAATTGCTGGCACTCGATCATGACTCAGCGAAGTATCAGCAAGTCCTAGCAGACCTGAAAGCGGTCAGTCACTTACGGATTGAATACCGGGACACATCCCACTTAATCGAGCCAACTCCCGAAATTACAGTTGATAAAATTCATGGCCATCATTTTCAGTGAGCGATTGTGGTGATCGGCGCGTGCCGCATCCGAATGTGTTTTGTGGATTCAAAGATGAATGGCTCGCCAATCACCTCAAATCCAAATTTCTGATAAAATCCCCGCACCTGATATTGCGATTCAATCGTGATCGCCCTATTGGGAAAGTAGACCCGAATCGCCGTCATAATTTTCTCTAATAGCGTCCGGCCAAGACCGCTTCCCCGTTTATCAGCAGCAGTGACAACCCGCCCAAAGGTGACAGTGTTATCTTTTAAAAAGACCCTCGCATAGGCGTTGACGTGCCCATCGACCTCATTAAAAAAGTGAATTGCATTAGGATCGTACGCATCAACCTCCTGATAAACTCGATTTTGTTCGACTACGAACGTCTTAACCCGTAAATAATAGATGTTAAATAATTCTTGGTTGGATAACTCGGCAAATGTTTTGATTGACCACATTTTGTGACCCCGTTTCTTCTATAAATTTAATTGTTTCGATGCAACACGCTAATTCATCACTTTCTATGAGCCACTTTATGTTCAATTATGCTATATTAACCTTATCTATCAAGATTCAAGGAGGCGTCTCACATGAAGCAAGTTGGGCATCAACCTATTTACTGGCTGTTTATCGCCATCGCTTTTACCATCTTCGGCATCGGCATCAATAGCGGGACACCCATTCAGGCAAATCAGATCCCGCCAGCAATGCAGACGCACGGGGTTTCGCGTAACGGCCATTCAATTTCTGAAAAGGCAACCGTTAAATTAATTAACCAAGCCCCAGATATGGATCCCGATCGAACAATTTTAACATTGAAGCCGGCCGACTACAAAACCAACGAAAAGCTTTTCGATACTGCCTATAACGTCTTTAGCTTTTCACCAAGGGTGATGTTTAAGAAGCACACGGCAACGATTTACGTGGCCGATCATCAATTACGTCCGTTAACGAAAGCCGCTATACAGAAATGGAACACCGCGCTGAAATTCCCCGTGTTTAAAATGGGCACCAGTAAAACTCAGACCCTGAGCATTCGGTTCACTTCCACCGCTGCCGATAATTGGGATGGTCTATATAATGGAAAAACGATTCTGATTGCCAAAAATCATTTTAAAGACCCTAAGTATCCCGTTGCATACATAAAACCATCGCTCGCAGCTAAAATGTCGACCAGACAGTATTGGACCGGGGTCATCGCCCACGAACTCGGCCACACCCTGGGACTGGATCACACGGCTTACCAAGCGGACCTTATGTACGCAGCAAATAGTGAAGGAAATGTCGTTGCCAAGTATCACTGGAGTCACCCAATTGAACGTTCATCTTCTGGTCTGGATGGCACCGAAATGGCGCGCATATCTCAGCGCGATTTACACCGTGCTCAACTCACAAAACAACTGGAGTACTGGTAGCCGTTAACCTTAACCCGGCATAATAGTGGGGTTGGTACAAAGTTCAAAGCTTTGCGCCAACCCCTTCTAATTTAGATATTTTCTCAATGAATCAGGTAACAGCAAACTGTTTGTGGACACGCACTCAGCCATATAGCCCTTTTTAATTAGCTAAACTAAGGATTAAAATAATCCAAGCTTCTTAATTCGTTGACAAGCTTCGGTAAATCGTGGTTCGTCAATCAACAGTCCAACCCGCACGAAGCCTTCCCCACCGGCACCAAATCCATTTCCAGGAGCCACGGCAACCGCGGCCTTTTCTAATAAAAGATCGGCGAATGATTCGCTCGTGTAGCCTTTGGGAACCGGCATCCAGGCGTAAAATGAGCCGCCGGAAGGATATGGTTCCCAACCGATCGCCCGAGCAGCACTGAAAAATTGATTTCTGCGCTTCTCGTAGAGCGCCACTAAATCTCTCACGCTCCGTTGGTCACTGTTGAGTGCGGTAATTGCCGCTTTTTGAATCGCTGGAAAGACACTGACAAATAGATGATCTTGAATAAGATTAATTGCTTCGATCATGTCAGCGTTACCGGCCGCAAAACCAATCCGCCAGCCGGCCATGTTGTAAGATTTGGAGAATGTGTATGTTTCAATGCCAACGTCCTTGGCCCCTGGCGTTTGCAAAAAACTAACGGGTCGTTTGCCGTCAAATCCAATTGCACCATAAGCAAAGTCCTGAACAACGCCAATTTGATTTTGTTTGGCAAAATCAACCGTTTTCTTAAAGAATTCAGGAGTTGCCGTCGCCCCGGTTGGATTATTCGGATAGTTTAAATACATGAGTTTGGCTCGTTGAACCACCGCGGCGTCGAGGTCATCATAGTCTGGTAAAAATTGATTTTCCTCTTTAAGCCGCATTAGCTCTAATCGAACATCCGCCAATGCCACGCCGGACAAGTAATCAGGGTAACCGGGATCGGGCAAAATCATCGTATCTCCAGGATTTAATATTGCAAATGGCAATTCCACTAAACCAATTTTCGAACCGCCTAAAATCGCAATCTCTTTTTCCGGATCCAATTCAACCCCATATTCGCGCTTATAAAAAGCAGCGGCGGCTTTTTTGAGTTCAGGATCACCACGAAACTGTGAATATTTATGGTTTGCTGGCTTAGCGGTTGCTTCCTGCATCGCTTTCACAATAAAATCTGGCGTTGGCTGATCAGGATTCCCCTGTCCAAGGTTAATGACATCGGCACCGGTGGCAACCTTTGCATTGACCTTTCTGACTAGATTAGCGAAGAATTGCTTCGGTAATCGTTGCAAGCTATTCGATTCTGGAAAATTCAAAATAATCCCTCCAATACAAAAATTAAATCATCCCTCAATTGTCAAATCAAGTGCAACACT
>NZ_AZFZ01000092.1 GCF_001435895.1 Lentilactobacillus parafarraginis DSM 18390 = JCM 14109
TTTTTTAGTACCAAAACTTGACGTAGGAGCATTTATGGAGAAATTAGTATTAGTCCGGAGGTGATGATTAATGAGTCCTAGTGAATTAGTTGCAGAAATTCGTAGTCATGATTTTGATTACTATCTAGATGAATTGATGGATAATGTTAGTGACGATGTGGATAAACGGGAGGGATCCATTATTTATGATGCTTTGGCTCCCGCTGCAACGGTTTTGGCCGAAGAAGCAATTACTTTGGCTAACACGATTGAATTTATTTATACGCAAACTTCCACGGGTGAGTTTCTAGATTACCGTGCTGTTGAACGAGGAACCAGTCGAATCGCTGCCACCAAAACGCAAGTTAAAGCCACTGCTATTGATCGAAATAATCTACCTGTTACAAATATTCAAATTGGTGATCGGTTCGCTTCGATTGGGGATGAACCGATTTTTTATACCGTCATTAAAGTAACTGATGATATTAAAACGCAGCTTAGTTCGCCACAGACAATTGCTGACAAAGGCGGAGCAACTTTTTCAGCTATGGCTACTGATGTCACCGCACCAATAATTATTTTAGAAGCAGAAGAGTTGGGCACTAGGCCCAATGGATACAAAGGCCAAATCTTACCAGTTTCCTATAACGATGTCTTAAGCTATGCCGAAATTACAGAAATAACGGTACCGGCTAGAGACAGTGAAAGTGACGATGATTTACGAACACGTTTATTGTCTCCGGACACTTACAATGCTTATGGTGGTAATATTGCAGACTACGTTGATATGTTAGACCGAATTGAAGAAGTTGGTGCAGGACAAATATAACCCGCTTGGCAAGGAGGCGGAACTGTAAAATTAGTTATCGTGGATAATAATTTCTTACCAGCGTCAGATGAATTAATCGCTTCGGTTCAAAATGAAATTGATCCAGCTCCAGGTGGAAGTGGTTATGGATTGGCTCCTATTGACCATGTTGTAACAGTGGCTACACCGACAGAATTAAAAATAGACATCATTAGCACAATTACGTTTGCTACAGGCATTGATGAAACAACTGTAAAAAATAATATTAATCAAGCATTGCAATCTTACTTTGGTAATTTAAGAAAAGGTTGGGCAGTAATTGATGCTACCATTGGCCGGGGATATAACGTAACTGTTTATCGTTCACAGATCTTAGCGGAGATTTTAAAAATTAACGGCGTAACTAATGCCACTTTGCCGACCTTAAATGATCAGGAATCTGACTTGAAATTACAAGCGACTAATGAAACTTCTGAATTACCAGTTTTAGGGACGGTGACATTGAATGACTAAATTAATGGATTACTTACCGGATTATTACCAAGGTGTTCGGGAAATGGACCGATTGCTGAATGGAGAGCAATTGACACTGGATGAACTAGAGACATTTGTACGTCAATTTTTAAGCAATCAATTTGTGACCACTGCGGATGAAACCGGGGTTAAGTTAATGGAATCTGAGTTAAGTATTGTCCCCAATAGTACTGATACACTGCAACAGCGTAAAAATGTGATTCTGCTGAGACTATTACCGCCTGCAGCCATTACATGGCCATACTTTAAGCAATTAATCCAAAACCTGAATATTCCGATTGACCTTCAACAAGATGTCATAAAGCAAACAGTTTCGGCGATGTTTTATAATAGGCTGCCAACCTCAACAGAGATTAAACAGCTTCAATATATTTTTAATACATTGATTCCAGCAAATATGGTGACCAAATTATTTACACCGACTGAAACCCAAGTCAGCTTTAAGCAATACTATGGCATTGCTACGGTAATTCAGGTTGAAACAGTAGTAAATGCGAAAGGAGCAAATTAATGAGTGAGTATCATGATTCCCAACTAACCGCTTTTGGTGCTGATTTAGCCCAGCGCGCCAGCAACGGTGACACTAAATTCACAATTACCAAAGCGACTTCTACGGCTGATGATTTAAGCCAAACAGATTTAAGCCAATTAATTACATTACCACATGAAAAGCAGACTGGTGAAATTGATCGAATTTTGCCTGATCCAAATGGTGGAACGAAAGTTAAAGGAACAAAAGTTAGTTTTGATAATTTAAACTTAACTGAAAGCTATCCCATCCAGGCGATGGGATTGTATGCCAAAGAAGATGTCGATGGAGCTAAAGAGCAACTTTATGCAGTTACCACTGCGGCTGATCCAGAAACAATGCCCAAGTCTGATTCTGCCATTATGTTTACTTTTGCCGTTTCGATTTACGTTGTGGTTGGTAATGCCAAACAGGTTACAATTAATGTAAATCCTGATAGTTTTGCAACTAAGGAATATGTAGCCGATGCCATTGCTAACGTTAAGGTGGATACGTCTGATTTAGCGAAGTTAAACCAAGATAATTACTATACTGGTGATAATCAGTTTAAGTATGATCCAGTTAATAAAGATGGGGATGCCTATGGGCTTGCGAAAAATATTGATACTAAAGTAACTGATAACAAAGACGGATCAGTTGTGATTAACGGCAAGACGTATGTGCCCGCCGATGATACCAAGGTGGTCCACAAAACTGGTGATGAGGAAATTACAGGAACTAAAACCTTCGACACGGCACCCATTGACAAAACGACTGGTAATCCCTATATCACCAAAGATGGGGTACCGGCGGTGCCTTCAACTTTAGCTGATACCACTAAGTTGGCCAACTTTACTAAAGGGCTGCAGAAGAATGGGAAAGATGTAGCAACCGTTGATCAAGTTGGTTCTATGATTAAACCATCCAGCGCTAATACGCAAGACAGTGCGCTTTCAGATTCTAATAATGATACAAGTTCATACTTTACATGGGAGTGATAGTAAATGGGGATTGTTCATAATAGTAAATTGGTTTGGGGAATTGCGCACAATGGTAAAAAATTAAAAGGCCTAGCTAGAAATGGTAAACGCATTTTTCCGTTAGATATTAGAAGTACAAATACCGCTACTCATAATATTGACGAATTGAACGGCGATGGTAATGGAAACTTGTGGCTAGATTCTACGGTCGTTGATGGTAGCACTTATATTTTAACGACAGATAGAAACGGCAATTTAAGTGTCTCAAAGATTATCGATAATAAAACTTTGGAAGCACCAGTGATCAGTCTTACCGGCCCCACCACTAGTTACTTACCTACAGGGCATATTGAAACTGATCATGCGGGAAACATTATTCTAGCGATTGTTGGCATTATAGCTAAATTTGATTTGACCAAAGCGGGCACAAATAAAGTAGTTTGGGGAAAGCAATATCCTGATGATGATTTTGTGCCTAATCGAATTGCCATAGATTCCGAAAATGGTATTGTTGTTGTTGGCACTGGTTCTAACATCTTTGCTTATTACTATGATAAAGATGGCAATTACAAAGCTCAAATGGGTCTGAGTAATACGATTGGGGAAGCTGTGGCGATTGATGCGGATGACAATATCTATATTGGTTTTGATCTGTATTACAATGGTGAATCACAAGATGGGATTATTAAATACTCTCCTCAATTAACAGCTAGATTGGAGGACTGGAACTTTTCGTTAACTTCGATGCCGACAGCAATGATTATCTGTAATGATTTTGTGTATGTCTCAACATATGGTGATGGTGCCAGCGATTCACTTTTTAGAGTTACCCTCAATAGTGAAACTGGTCAACTTGATAAAAGCTATTCCACACCAAACGATGCCCGATGTCTTGATATGTTTTTTGACAGGGGTGGGTTTATTCATTTTTTGTGGTGCAATAACACCAATAGCCAAATTAATATTCAAAAATGTGATTGGGACGGTACTAGTGTATGGGTTTCAGAAACTGTTAATGCCAAAGGTGCTAGGGCAAGTATGGATTCTAAAGGCGTTATTTATGTTATATCCCCATATGATATTAACGGTAGCACAACACAAGATGTTACCGCGTTAAGCGTTGGTAAGGATGTTAGCGGGATCCCATCCGTCAAATAAGCAGAACAATAAACGTATTTTAGTATTAGTTTTGTGAGGAAGGTGTGCTATAATGAATTTTGTTGGTAGCTTCCCCGGTTACTAACCATATTTCAAAAGATATTACCTTCACAGATATCTTTTCCGAATTGTATTCATAATCTTGCCCCATATATGATTTAGCATCTATCTCCCCAGATAGGTGCTTTTATTTTACAATATTAGGACTATAATATTTGCAAGGCTATCGTGTTTAGGACACGTTAGTCCACTACCATTCATGCGTTAACATAGTATTCATCCATCCGATGAATACTTTTCTTTTGCCGTAATTAATGGTTTGCAACCGAAGTGAAAACTCATATAATCCTAGTTATGCACTGGTTTTCTTATGTGCATAAATGATTAATTGCCCCCCTCGGTGGATTAATCGTCAATATATAAATTGTTACACTAAACATCTACTTTCAGGTAGGCGTTTTTATTTAAGGGGTTCCTGAAAGGGTTCTTGAATCCAAAAAGCTAATTATGGCTGTTATCTCTTGTTGAATCATGTTATATTGTCTACGTTAATAGGACGTTTATTGACGATAAATTGATAATTCAACCTGCATAGTTTCTTTAACTAGTGTCTATCCCACGCTTGGGATAGGCGTCATTTTGTGCTTAACTGTTTACATTAAAAATGAATGTTTTATAATATGATTAAGGTTGATGTACTGACATACGCATTGACCCGCCCCCCTTAATATGAGTAACTTCTAACAGTTAACTCGTGTTATGTATTACCCTCACTAATTAAAGTATCTACTCTAGATGGTAGATACTTTTTTTAATAATGGGTGTAGAATGAATCGGCGGTCTGAAGTATTTTGTGGATTGATTTTGAATATTCGATCTTGTTGTTTTTTTAAAACAATTTTGGATCCTATTAATTTTAAGACAAATTGCTATTGCAAACGAGTGTTAGGTTGAATGCTTGACACAGTTTACACTTCACAAATACACTGGGAGTACGCAATAATTCTTATATGGAAAAGGAGACTTATATAATGCCTATTTTATCTGAAGAGATGAAAAAAATGGTTGGAAAACAATTACCATTTCTAGCAACTGCGGATGAGAATGGAGTGCCTAAAGTTGGCCCTAAAGGATCGTTACATGTACTGGATGATTCACATCTTTTGTATTTTGAGCATACCTTTCGACATGCCTATCACAACTTGCGGCAAAACAACTATGCGGCAGTAGCTGTGGCTGATAGAGAGGCTCAGAAGGGCTTTCGATTTGAAGGAACAGCTCGGATTTATGAAAATGATTCCGTATCTAAAAAGTATTTACCCCCGAAAATTTTTGACCGTTTTCCACGTGCAGCAGTGGTCATTATTGATGTGGAGCACATTTTTAAGTTGGATAACACTTTAGAAGCGGGTACACAAATCAGTTAACATTATCAGCATAACAAATATATACAAATTAGCCGTCTACGGAAATAGATGGCTTTTCTTTTGACCAAAAACAGAAAGGAGCGTGAGGCCATTGCCATTAAGCGATGAGGATCATCAAATGCTATTGAAACATGGCAAAGAACTATCGGATCACGAACGTCGGATTACTGATCTTAACAATAAAATGACTGACACTTTAAAGAGTGTTGATGAAAGTAACAAATATTTACGGGAGCAAAACAATCATATTCTGGAAGCAATCATCAAAGGAAATGAAAAGAATGACACTCACAAGCAAGAGATGGAAGTAATTAACCGGCAAAACTTGTGGAAGGTGGTCACCATTGCCATTGGATCCAGCTCCGTGATTTATTTGATTCTACAACAGTTAATTCATGTTATTCATTAGGAGGAATTTAAAATGTTAGATAAAAAGTATTGTACCGCTTCAATTTTGTTTGCTGCTAATGTGGTTGATGGTGGTCGTACGATTGATGAAGTACCGGCACCATTTAAAACGGATGTTCAGGCGCTGTTAAAAACGGACGAATCAGCTCAGACAACGTCAGTTAAGCAAATCGTACCAGTAACCTCTGTTGATACTGCAAAGCAAATTGTTGTTGTGAAATCTACTGACACTCTCACGAAAGAAGGCTAATTATGAATTTAACTGAAACTTGAAAGCTAATAATCACG
>NZ_AZFZ01000093.1 GCF_001435895.1 Lentilactobacillus parafarraginis DSM 18390 = JCM 14109
GGTGTTGCACTTCAATTTTAAATCGAGGAAATTAAATCATCATATGTATTCATGAATTTAAAAGCAATTTACGCGGGTGGTTTATTTTTAGCGTTAACCACCCTAAATCAAGCGACTAGTTTTAATTATGAGTAAGGCAATCATAATTGTCAATCGTTTTTTAATCGTATTTTAATGCTAAAATCCGTAATCAGTGTCACATCAAGCTTACGAGTTCACATAGTTCCTTTTACCTATGACTATACATTACCCTCATTTTCTGATAAAATAGTCCCATTATCACATGTTATATTTTATTACATACGTGTAGGAGGAAAATCATGAAGCATAATTTATTCAAAACCCTTGGCTGGGTTGCCTTTTTGATGACGTTTTTTACCTGTATCGGGTTGACAAATGCCAATGTTCAGGCAAAAACGTATCAAATTGGAACGGACGTAACTTACCCACCATTTGAATTTGCAAACAAGCATAATCAATATGTCGGAATTGATATCGACATTATGAATGCCATTGCAAAAGAAGAGGGGTTCAAAGTCCACATTAAACCAGTGGGATTTAATGCAGCCGTTCAATCAGTTGAATCTGGACAATTAGACGGCGTCATCGCCGGAATGACGATCACACCAGATCGCCAAGCCAAGTTTGATTTCGGAACGCCCTACTACAAAACTGGCGTCATCATGGCTGTTGGCAAAAATAGCAATATCACCAGCTTTAAACAGCTTAAGGGAAAGCGCGTTGCCCTGAAAACCGGGACTGCGGCCGCTGATTACGCGAATAGTATTAAGAAAAAGTACGGGTTTAAAACCGTGACGTTCGACGATTCTGACAACATGTACCAAGACGTTACGACTGGAAATTCGGTCGCCTGTTTTGAAGATCAACCCGTCATGCAGTACGGCATCAAACAGGGATTGAAACTTAAAATTGTGACAAAGCCCGCGAACACCGGCTGGTATGGTTTTGCTGTAAAAAAAGGATCGCATAAGGCGTTAATCACCAAATTTAACGCCGGCTTGAAAAAGATTCGGGCAAATGGGACTTACGACAAGATTGTGGGTAAATATTTAGGCAGCAAAACTAATCAAGCCGTTAAGGGCAAAACCTTCACGATTGGTACTGATGTGACGTTCCCACCATTCGAATTTGCCAATAAACACAATCGGTACGTTGGTATCGATATGGATCTTATTCGATCAATCGCAAACGAACAGGGATTTAAAGTCAAAATTAAACCACTTGGCTTTAACGCCGCCGTCCAAGCGGTAGAATCCGGTCAAATCGATGGTGTCATTGCCGGAATGTCCATTACGAATGCGCGAAAGGCTCAATTTACATTCTCCGATCCTTACTTTACGTCTGGAGTTGTCATGGCAGTTGCTAAAAATAGTCATGTTAAGAAACTCTCAGAATTAAGAGGAAAGAAGGTCGCCGTTAAGACCGGGACTGCTGGTGCTGACTATGCCAATAGTTTAAAGAAAAAATACGGATTTACCGTCGTTACCTTTGATGATTCAAATAATATGTATCAGGATGTCACGACCGGAAATTCCGCTGCCTGTTTTGAAGACGATCCTGTGATGAAATACGCAATCAAGCAAGGCGCCAAATTAAAGATTGTTACCAAGCCGGCTGAAAGTGCCCCTTACGGATTCGCGGTTAAAAAAGGGCGCAATCAGGCACTGATGAGTGCCTTCAACAACGGCTTAAAAGATCTAAAGGCCAGCGGCACATATGACAATATTAAAGCGAAGTATCTTGGCACCGATAAAGCAAAGGTGGCTGCTTCCGAATCGGGTAATAGTAGTGAGGACCGAAGCTTCCTTGGTTTGATTAAACAAAACAAGGGTGCCCTTCTCTCAGGGTTTTCTGAGACGATGTGGTTAACTGTTGTATCAATATTCTTCGCAACGGTATTTGGCGTGATTGTCGGGCTCCTGGGGGTTGTGCCTGGTAAGTTCTTTAACGGCCTTTCCAGTGTCCTCATATACATCTTCCGCGGAATGCCATTGCTGGTTCTCGCCCTGTTTATCTATACGGGGATCCCGAGTTTAACGGGTGAAAAGATTCCAGCATTTGTCGCCGGCGTGGTAACATTAACATTTAACGAAGGTGCCTACATTGCCGCCTTTGTGAAGGGTGGTATTCAGGCTGTTGACCCTGGCCAAATGGAGGCCGCAAGGAGTTTGGGATTGCCATTTGGTAAATCCATGAGGAAGGTCATCTTACCTCAAGGGATTCGAATCATGATCCCGTCATTCATTAATCAATTCATCATTACGTTAAAGGACACGTCAATTCTTTCAATCATCGGCTTACTTGAATTGACGCAAACCGGTAAAATTATCATTGCTAGAAACCTTGAAGGCTTTAAAGTTTGGACAATCATTGCCCTAATGTATCTAATCGTGATTACATTGCTTACTTGGTTATCTAACTGGGTTCAAAGGAGAACTAACGTATGAGTGAAAAAGTTAAAGTAACAAATTTAGTTAAAACATTTGGCGACAACGAGGTTCTTAAGGGAATCAATTTGACAGTCAACAATAACGAGGTGGTCGTCATCATTGGTCCTTCTGGATCTGGTAAGAGTACCCTGTTACGAACACTGAATAAGCTTGAAGAACCAACTTCCGGATCGATTATCATTGATAATGTCGACATTGCAAATAAAAATGCCGACATCAACACCGTTCGTAAAAATATCGGCATGGTGTTTCAACACTTTAATCTGTTCAATAATTTAACCGTTGGCGAAAATATCATGCTTGCTCCGGTTGAATTAAAGATTGAAGATAAGAAGGCTGCAAGTGACCAGGCCAAACGGTTGCTAGAGACGGTTGGCTTATCGGAAAAATTTGATGCGCGGGTCCAATCGTTATCGGGTGGTCAGCAGCAACGAGTTGCGATTGCGCGGGCGCTCGCAATGAATCCGGATATTATGCTGTTTGATGAACCAACGTCAGCCTTAGATCCTGAAATGGTTGGAGACGTCCTTCAAGTTATGAAGAACTTGGCTAAAAATGGAATGACAATGATTGTTGTTACTCACGAAATGGGCTTTGCAAAAGAAGTCGCCGACCGGGTCGTGTTCGTTGATGATGGTCAAATTCTTGAACAAGGTACTCCAGATCAAATCTTCGAACATCCAAAGAATGAGCGATTACGAGACTTTCTAAACAAAATTTTGAACGTATAGCCCTTCTTATTTAAACGCCGTTTGTAAAATTAAGTTAGAAAAAGGCCATTTGTGATAGACTTTTGAATAACCACAAACAAAAGTAAAGGAACATCACAAATGACCTATAGACATCTTACCACACGTGAATTAACCCTCATAGCTGATTTTTGGCACCAAGGAACTAAAGCCTATCAAACCGCCAAACTTCTCAAGCGTAGTCAGGAAACGATTTATCGAATTTATCGTTTCCTTAATGGCGGTAAAACCATTGAACAATATCTTGAAAAATACCAGCGTAATAAACGTCACTGTGGTCGAAAACAAGCTCAGTTACCCCAAAATGAAGTTGAGTATATTAACGACCAAATTAAAGCTGGCTGGACACCGGATACCATTATTGGTCGTAAGGAACATGCCATTAGCTGTAGTATGCGGACCCTTTATCGGATGTTTGCTCGAGGACAGTATAATTTCAATGCTCAACAGTTACCGATGAAGGGTAAACGTCACCCCAATGGCTATGTCGAACGACGTGGTAAGGCTGGTCAGCTTGGACGCAGTATCTATCAACGTTATCAAGACTTCCCTCATTACCAGGATGAGTTCGGTCACTTTGAAGCCGATACTGTTCAAGGCAAAGCCCATCGTGGAGCTGTCATGACCTTGGTAGAACGTCAATCCAAAGTCATGATTGTTCTCAATGTTCATCGCAAAACTGATGAAGCAGTTAATTGTCACTTAGATAAATGGCTTTCAAAAATGCCCCGTCACTTGGTTAAGTCAATTACCTTTGACAACGGTAAAGAATTCGCTGGTTGGCGTGACATCGCTAATAAGCATGACATTCATACTTATTTTGCGGAAGTCGGGGCACCCAATCAACGTGGACTTAACGAGAATAATAATGGCATTTTACGCCGTGACGGTCTCAGTAAACGATTAGACTTCCGCAACCTACCTGATGAATTAATTACCCAACTCATGTCATACCGTAATCGAATTCCACGGAAATCACTTCACTATCGCACACCTGTTGAAGTATTCATGAAGAATATCACAGATGAACAGCTTTCAACATTTTTCTAATTTAAATTGACATTTCAGGAAACAATAATAGGTTTGCTAATTAGTTTGAAACTCTCAGGGATTGATGTCATGGCATCAATCCTTTTTTTGCGCATTGATGCTGGATCGCGCACTTATTGCCCTCGGCCATAATTCAAGGACAAAAGAGACGCTTTGATATTTTAGAAGAGATTTGTTTCATACAAAGCCCAAAGCAATTCTAAACGCGAGCAAACGCATCAGGATCCACTAAGGTAATGCAAGCCCTCCCATGTGCGTATGGGGCTCTCCTCTCGTCCTTCGACCGACTAGCGATTCTCTCTATCATCTCATCAGTTAGATCATCAGAATGTTGATATCACGATCCATGTTTATCTTCACATTATTCAAGAATTACAAAATGAAGAATCTAAAAAAACAATTTCGTATATGAATAAACTTGAGGAAATGTCGACTTAAAATGGGTCATTGTTTGGGTCACGATTTTTATGCATAATGACCTAAAATGACCAGACTTTTGATAAACTATGTGAATCTATGTAATGATTTTAACCACAAAAAAAGAAGAACGCTGTTATATCAACGTTCTTCTCGATTATGAAACATCATATGTGGCCATGTAGTACCGGAGATGGGGTTCGAACCCACACGATCTCAACGATCACTGGATTTTGAGTCCAGCGCGTCTGCCAGTTCCGCCACTCCGGCATAATGATAAATAAATAGATTGATTGGCCATAATATGGTTAAAGGCGGTAATCGGATTCGAACCGACGATGAAGGTTTTGCAGACCTCTGCCTTACCACTTGGCTATACCGCCATAACTTTGGCTAACCCTAACCCAACTGGGTTAGCTGGATTCGAACCAGCGCATGACAGAGTCAAAGTCTGTTGCCTTACCACTTGGCTATAACCCAATCAAAGGGCGGTAGGTGGGAATCGAACCCACGCGTGTCGGATCCACAAACCGATGTGTTAACCACTTCACCACTACCGCCATAGTATTATTAACAGGGATAGTAGGAGTTGAACCCACACCGACGGTTTTGGAGACCGTAGTTCTACCATTAAACTATATCCCTATAAATGGAGGGGAGTGGATTCGAACCACCGAACCCGAAGGAGCGGATTTACAGTCCGCCGCGTTTAGCCAGACTTCGCTACCCCTCCGTAAATGGCGCGGGACAGAATCGAACTGCCGACACATGGAGCTTCAATCCATTGCTCTACCGACTGAGCTACCGAGCCATACCATTAACAGATATAATAATACTAAGTTGTGTATTCAATTTTCAAATACATAACAACGGTCCGTACGAGACTCGAACTCGTGATCTCCTGCGTGACAGGCAGGCGTCCTAACCAACTAGACCAACGAACCAGGCTGTTATGGAATGGAGGATACAGGGATCGAACCTGTGACCTCCTGCTTGTAAGGCAGATGCTCTCCCAGCTGAGCTAATCCTCCAAAGTGACCCGTACGGGATTTGAACCCATGTTACCGCCGTGAAAGGGCGGTGTCTTAACCACTTGACCAACGGGTCATAAAACTTATTATTCGGTTACGGAGAGTAAGGGATTCGAACCCTTGAAACAGGCTTTTACCCGTTTACATCATTTCCAATGATGCTCCTTCGGCCAGCTCGGACAACTCTCCAATTAAATAATAACTCCGGCAGGCGGGCTCGAACCGTCGACAAC
>NZ_AZFZ01000094.1 GCF_001435895.1 Lentilactobacillus parafarraginis DSM 18390 = JCM 14109
GGATAAAACTTAGGAACTTTAGACATTACGAGGATTGACTAGGGGAGATGCGTCATGAAGACACTTAGATGTAGCTTGAGTAAGCGATTGTTGATAAGTTCGCTAGTTCTTACGGGAATGATGATGGTGCCAATGGATTCGAAAGCCGTTGTCGCTAGTGCAGCCAGTGACAGTCCAGCCGGGACAAGTCAGATGACGAAAATGACGGCGGCCAGTCCCAAGATCACGGACGGTGATAGTGGGACGATTGGGACGATTTCATGGACATTTAAGAACGGCGTCTGTATGTTTACTAGCGCCGGTGAATACAGTGAAAATGCATATGAAACGGCGCCTTGGTATCAAGATTCAACAGTCACGGGGTTTGATATTCCATATCAGATTAGATTAACGGGACACGGACCCGCCTCTTTCTTCACTAATTTACAGAATTTACGAAATATTGAAGGAATTCGCAATATTGATGTATCTGGGGCTAGTAGTTTATTTGGGATGTTTACCTGGGATCGTTCACTTACAGATTTAGACCTTTCCCGATTTTATACATCGAACAGCACCAATATGGACACAATGTTTTTTGGTAATGAAGGGTTGACGACACTCCGATTGGATCATTTTGACACTGCTGGGGCTGAGCGACATGGCCTGGATAGGGTGTTTTTGTACGATACAAAATTATCTCAAATTACGTTGAGCAGTCATATCACAGCTAGTTTTCTTGCTTCGTTACCGGATACTGGTCACCAATGGGTTGCTGTTGGTAGTGGGACGCCTGAAAATCCTCAGTGGACTGGTGATCCGATCTCACACAGCAAGTTCATTAAGAATCCGATCAAAGATCTCACAGGACCGCTGACTTCTGCAACGTACGTTTGGAAACGTAACTTTGACCTCACACTTAAGAATGGGACTAATGATGCCACCGTTTATGAGGGGCAAAAATGGGATCCATGGAGTGTGATTGATCTGGCGTCAAGTACGGATACTAAGGACAAAACTGATACGTACGATAACGCTCAAAATGTATTTGTCGACGAAAATGGCCAACGGGTTGATAAGGAAACGATTGCTAATGAAATTTCGAAACGAGCACCAGGTGAGTATCATTTCAACTATATAAACGGCGACGTTCACAAACCGTTTACGCTCATCATCAAACAGGATCAAGCGGCTCTAACTGTCACGCCAAAAAAACACTTCGATCAAGATCAAGTAATTACTGATGCGGATATTCGAAGTGAGATTAAACAAGCAATTAATTCTGATGGTACAAATATTCCTTCAGAAAATATTCACTATACGATTACAGATTCTAAAGGCGAGATTATTCCACTCGACCAGTTAACCCAAAACCCAGGTCAATACACCGTCACGTTTACAACTGATCCGCTCCTCAGCGGCGTGACAAAGACGGCCACAATGACGATTGACGTTGCCAAAGACCAAACGAGTCTGAAGCTTAAGCAGCCTTCTCAGACCATTACGGCGGGTCAATCCTGGCAGCCAATTGACGACTTCGCCAGCGCCACCGATGCGGCAGGAAAACCGGTTGATTTTAAAGATATCACGGTCACTGCGACCGACGAGAAGGGCAATCCGGTCAAAGATTTATCGACCCTTCACAAGACACCCGGTGTCTATACCGTTACCTATAAGAACGGCAACGTGACGGAAACACTCAAATTAACCGTTAAGAAAGCTACCGTACCGGTAACCCCGGGCGGTAATCCTCCTTCAGTCACCCCACCGGCAAGCAGCAGTTCGGCCAGCAGTTCCAGCTCGGCGGTCACGCCAAGTCAACCAACGCCACCAAGTCAACCAACGCCACCAAGTCAGCCCGGCCCGCAGTTACCAAACTACGCTGGGGTGAAAGGGAGTGCGGTCTACGCCATTAAGAAGATTGGCCTGTATCGCAACACCAGTTTCACCAAGGCCAACCGGCAGCGGTGGTACGCTAACAAGCCACGGATCTATCGGCCAATGTTTGTAATCACCGGCTATGCTCGGTCAATCACTGGTAAGCTGCGTTATCAAGTGACCGATGTCAATCATCAGTCCAAGACGGCCGGCATGACGGGCTACATTACCGCCAGTCGGAAATATATCCGTCCAGTTTACTACGCAACCAAACACGCGCAAATTACGGTGATCTCACCAAAGGGCGTTCATGCTTATAAGCGGGAAGACTTGACCGGAAAAGTCACCACTTACAAACAGGGCACCGTTTTGAAGGTGAAAGGGATCATGAAGCACAACTTGACCACCCGTTTCATTTTAAGCAATGGCAAGTACGTCACTGCCAACCGCAAGTTAGTTAATATGGGAAGGCACGCGCAAGTGACTAAGGTGCGGGCGAAAACCAGTGTTAACCGGTACGCAACCGTTAACCTGACTAACCGCAATCGACACTTTAAGAAGGGGACCGTTCTGAAAGTTCACCACTCCGACTATTCCCGCGGTCATGACTTCAACCAGCGGGGCACGTTGCGTTATCGGGTTGCCGGCGGCTACGTTAGTGGTAATTCAAAATACGTCCATGTCTACTATTAATTGCGATCAATTTTTAACAAGAATGCAGGTGTTTTCAGGCAGATTCTATCCGCTTGAGAACGCCTTTTTGGGGGGTAATTTGAGGCAAAAATACTTTTACACAATTTTTACACCCCCTTTACATAATCGTGCAATTGCCGCGCTACTATGAAGGTGAATCGAAGTAGGGGGTGATGTGAGATGTTTCGGAAGTTACTGTTTCTTGTCACTGTCGGGCTTCTTCTGTCGGCCGGACTGGTTACTGTCAGCCCGTCACATGCCAGTGGATTGCCCGGTTATTATTCATCCTATTGGTATAAGCCCCGAGTCGTTCACGTTAAGCGCCCAGTCATGGTTTATCAGGTCAACCCGGCAACGTCAAAAACCATCCAAAAGCTGGTCCTGGTCACTGATTCCAAGGTGACCATCTGGAATTCTACAGATTTTGGCTGGGTTGCCAAGGCGCCTTATTTATCACAGAACCGCGGGTATATTTGGGTTGTCAAGGGGCACGACAATCCTAACTGGTTGAAGTGGTGATAGGTGAACCGGCGGGCTTGCTCACATTTGTTGAAATCTTGTTTTCTCCCGAGAATTGTCCGGGCCAACGAAGGTTGGTGCTGGGCGATTTTTTAGTTTAGAGATAGTCAATCTGCAAAACGGCCTTGACAGACGGTCGCATTTTACGCATAATTATAAATCGTAATCGTTACTATTTAGAAAAAGTAACTGATTTCCAATTAATAATGAAGAATTGAGGTCGATTTAAATGGAAAAGCAGGATTTAGCAAGTGCCCGCCGGCGGATGAAGAGCCCCAACATCAAGACCCGTAAACGGGCGTTACAAATTATCCATGACTATAAGCGGCACAAGAAAGGGCTGCATTAAACCGGGTAGCGGCAATGGGCTCCTTGACAATTAAAGGGTGATAACAGCGACCGGTGCAAACTCCTAAAGCGTTATTTCTTATTTTTCAGCGGGGCAGTGTTATAAATAAAGTTGAAAAGTAAGGAGGAAACGCTATGGCTGAAAGTCGTGGGAAAAATCTATCAATTATCATCGTCCTCGGGATGTTTTCGTTTTTAACGTCCCTGTCAGGGTCAAGCACGAACTTAGCAATTCCTAAGATTGCAATTTCGATGGCCATTTCGAGCAGTATGGCCACCTGGATCGTTCAAATTGGGCTGATCACCACTGCCATTTTGCTGGTCATGTTTGGCCACATCGGCGATATCTTATCGAAAAATGTCGTCTTCTTAGCCGGGGGAATTGCCTTTTTAATTGGGTCAGCTATCACTGGCTTTGCCCCGGATTACATCGTTATTTTATTCGGCCGGGTTATTCAGGCCATTGGGTCGGCCATGATTATGGCCAATTCGATGGGGATTGTCACCCAGTACTTCCCCGATAAGAAACGGGCTGAGGCGCTGGCGATGATTTCAATGTTCATTTCGGTTGGTTCGATTTCCGGGCCCGGAATTGGCGGGCTCATCATTTCGCTGTCCAGTTGGCGCTGGATTTACTGGATCAATATTCCCCTGGGCATTCTGGTGCTCTGGCTGGGCTTCAAGTTTCTGCCGGTGCCAAAGGAGTCCTGGGCCCACGTTCGTGAAGTGACCAGAGGCGCCAACTGGACCGGCCAGAATCTCTTTACTTTGGGGATCATCCTCTTCTTCCTCAGCGGATCGTTCTTCCAAAGCGGTCGGTCAAAATTACTGATTGGGTTGGGCTTCTTCCTGGTTGGCGGGGCAATCACCATTTACTCCTTCATTCAGGATGACAAGGCCAACCTGCCGTGGATTGCGCCGGAAGTGCTGCGAAATCGCGGCTTCATGACGTCGATATTTGCCCTGATGCTGGTAATGCTGGTGAATGCCGTTTCCAACATTCTGCTGCCATTCTATCTGCAGAGCTACAATGAGATGAGTCCGTTTGCCAGCGGGCTGGTCATCATGCTGCAGTCGGTGGCAATGCTGGTGACCACGCCGTTTGCCGGGGTGCTGGCAGACCGAATTAACCGGGAATTGATGACGGTTATTGGGCTGGTTATCTTGATGATCTCTCAGATCGGCTACGCCTTTTTCCCGGCCGGCCTGGACATGGTCAAGATCATTCCGCCGATCATCCTCAACGGGATGGGGATGGCAATCTTCCTGTCGCCAAACAACGCGCTGACCATGGGAATGGTCGATAAGAGTCTCTCGGGAATTGCCGGGTCGTTTAACTCATTTGCCCGGACGTTGGGGATGACCATCGGCATTAGCTTCGCGTCATCGATGCTGTTCTTCCAGCTTCCCGGGGTGACCCGAATCACGCCGGCCGACGGTGAGAATTTTGTGCACGCGTTTTATAACGTCTTCTGGATGGCAACGGCCATTTCGGCGGTTGCCCTGCTGGTTGTGCTGGTTCGTTACCTGGGGTCCCGTAAGAAGGCGCCGGCGACCGATGAGGGAAAGTAAGATTGATAAGTGTAGATATCGGGAAAATTTCACCAAATTCTAAACGTGCGTCCTAAGTGCCATCGCGATGGTTGGCTCTTGGGGCGCACGTTTTTGCAAAATCATTATGAGGGACTTCCCTAATTTTTGGCCAGAAAAAAAGCAGCTGGCCCATGTCAGCCAACTACTTTGTCGTGCAGTATTTTAATTTTAAGTCCCGCTGCACTCGTAGACTTACGAATAAAATGACTAATACTTAACCACAGCTTCGTACCGAGAAGCTTGCTTACCAAAGAGTATAGGGGATGTCTGGTTAAATATCAACCGTTTTGAGAATCTTGTAAGTTACAAATCGATGTCACTTTGTAACCGTTATCACTAAATAATGAGAACAAACTAATCTTTTTCTTACCGTATTGACATTTTCACGAAATGACCGTAAGATTTGGTTATCAATATATGCCAGGACAATGTATTTGGCAAGCCTAAACGGTTATTAATTTACATAATTTAATATTCCAAAAGTATAAACTAAGAAGGTGATAATGATGGAATCACTTGCTGACACCAAGCGCCGCGGCGATTACGTGATCATGAATGTTTTAGGCGGTAAGGGCATTGTTCGCCGATTATCCGAAATGGGAATGATTGCCGGCAAAAGATTGACGGTTATTTCACTAGCAACCGATTCAAGTGGGATGATGATTTATTTTCAGGGCCAGCGATTAGCCATTAGCTTGGATGTTGCCGAACGGATTGTCGTTCGCAGCATGACCGAATCCGCCGGCGAAAAGCTCCACTCACTTTCTGATTTGACGGTTGGCAAATCCGGGATTGTCCGCAAAATGGTCGGGGATCGGGCCCTGCGTCGCCGGTTGCTTGACATGGGGTTGACTAATAACACCATGATCAAGGTTTACCAGATTGCGCCCCTAGGTGCTCCTACGTCAAGTTTTGGTACTAAAAA
>NZ_AZFZ01000095.1 GCF_001435895.1 Lentilactobacillus parafarraginis DSM 18390 = JCM 14109
AATGTGTCAACTTGACAGGGTACAGTACCTAGCTTGGTGCATTATACTGACCAGGCTTATAAAGTTAAAAGGATTGAAGATGCCCTTAATTCAATAGATGATCCACGATATCAATTCATCTTACACGATTACATTATGAATAAGCAATACAGTCGTGTGGAAGCCAGTAAAAAGCTCGGTGTATCAGTAAGAGGGTTTAATAAAATTAAGAATAAAGCGATTCTTTCATTGACTATTTAAAATGATTAAGGTGTGTATTTAATTTTTTCGGTTCTTAGATTTCCATCTGATTCTTTAAAATCAGAAATTGTAAGACAATCAACTTCATTATATTTTTTGATTTTTGCCCACCACGGTTGAGTATTGTCAGGTGTTAATAATTTTATAGCACAGGGGAAAGTGTTTGTGCCACCAAATTCAGTTACTAACAACCTATACTCATGCTGATCAGAATATTGATCATCCTTCTCGCCTAAACATATTTTTAAGTATTTGTTCATTTCATTTGTTGTTACTTCACCAGTTTGTAAGTGATCAAAAAAATGTTCTTTATCTTCAAATCTTATTTTTCCCGGATTATAAACGATTTTATTCGCTGTCAATGTTACATCTGTTTTTTTGTTTTCCTCTTCTAATAATCCTTTCCTCTTTAAATAAGCTAACATATCTTTGTTAAAATGGCGAGGGAAACCACCCTTACTTATATTAGAACAAAAAGAAAGCGCTAAATTCAAATCTTCCCTTTTTAGGTCCTCACAAAATTTGAATGAATTCATAGTTGGAAATAATTGCACCCCGTCCTCACCAATTAAGGGCTTTTTAATATCTCTATTGATAAATTCAACTGTATTATGAGCCATACGATCTAAAGTATTTAGCATGTTATATTTGGGCTGCAAGTTAAATATTACCGCATCTCTTTTAGTACCTAAGTTGTTACTTTCTTTGATACAGTTAGCCACACATTTTTTTATTTTTCCATTTTCGTCAAAATCGCTGTCATAAAGTATTGTAAAACAGCTAATGTACGATTGACACATCCCTGAGTAATGCTTGATAATGTCCTTATATGAAATCTTTTCTCCATTCATTAAGTAAGCATATCCCTCATCAGGATCATTAATTTTATCATTAGGCTTCTGAGATGAGTTTAAAAAAGTACTCACTTTTGAAAGATAAAAGATTTTGTTGTTAGCTAATTCATTAGTGTCTGGTGTAAATTTTATTAATCCAACTTCAGTATTCTGAACCATGATTTAACCCTTCTTTCGTTATTGATTCTACTACTAAGTAGAATTAGTACAAAAAAACTGTTAACCAAAAAGATTAACAGTTGCTGCCCCGCCAGTACGATTAATTATGTGCGGCATTCTTGCGGCACTATTATTCAAGATAAGTGAAAATGTGAATACGAGAGTTGGCAAGAACGCTGTTATATCAACCGTTTATTAATCTATTTGAATGTATGAAACCTACCATTTAGTCCTCGGGGGACGCATAGGTGAATTGAATCGAGTTTGGTAAGGAAAGTCGCTGAGAAATTGGCGGCTTTTTGTGTTGGGTGTGATGATAGTATGAAAATAGCCCCCGACATTTGTCGACGGCCTTGGTGTAACTGTTTAAGAACTTAGAGCGTTATTTTGGCTTATAGTTAACTAAATACTTCATCATTCGAATAACAACATCTTGGCGATTGTCAAAAATACGAAGAATATTAATGACTGATTCAGCGTCATTAACGTCATACAAGATCGTGTTCTTCGGAGTTCTAAGATAATAGAATCCGGTCAAACCCGTATTTGTTCCGAGCGTTTCGATAGGTTTGCCGACCTTTGTAAAGCTTCGTAAGTTTTCAAGTTGATCAAATAGTCCTGATAGCACCTTATCACTGATAGACCTGTCGAATTTATCATCTAAATAAGCTGCTAATAACTGGATATCATCTCTTGCATCATCGAAGAGGTTTAGCGTATAAGTCATCGGTTCATGATTTCCTTTTTAACATCCTCTAATGAATGCAAATTACCCTTGCGAGCGTGATCAACAATTTGGACTAATTCGTTGGCAATTTGAGTTCGTTCGTATTTTTCGTACTCGGAAATATCAATAATGGCATACTTGCCATAGCCGTTTTTGGTAAGAATGACAGGATTTTCAGGGGTTACTTCGTCTAAAAGCTTATTATAGGAGCGCAATTCAGAAATTGGTTTGATATTGTTAATTCCGGAATTTGGTAATTTCATTTGGCTCACCTCTTGGAAAAAGTATACGATGTTTGCTGCAAATTTACAACAATTTCTCATTTGGTTATATCCAAGTGTTGACCTCAATAAATCAAGGGACGCTTAGGTGAATTTAATCGAGTTTGATAAAGAAGGTCGCTGAGAGATTGGTGGCTTTTTGCTATGAGTGGATATGGTGTTTGTAACAAAAAGCCCCCGATTTATTGAGGGTATTGGCCATCATTGTTTAGGAGTCTTATATCGCTATTTTTGACTTATCGTTAATCAAGTATTTTATCATCCGAATAACAACATCCTGACGATTTTCAAAGATACGAAGTATATTAATAATCGATTTGGCGCCATAAATGCCATACAGAATTGGGTTCTTTGGAGTCCTAAGATTATCTCCAAATTCAAAACCAATCGAATTAAAATGAGCTGTTTCTTCGAATCCTTCCCGTTATCTTCGAGGACACAGCTCATTTTTGTTTCGATTAGGATCATACTAACGATTACAGATTCTGAAAAGAACTCACCAATTATTAAATAGCATTCAAGACAGGTTCTTAGGCAGCACTTTCAAATGCCACCACATATTAACCGATTGGCCAATTAACAACCCCTTAACAATTGCCGAAATGATTGCATAGGTTAATGTATATGACCAAGTCTCATAACTTTCAGGGTTTACCCAACCATGGAAATTAATCAGCAGCATCACGATGACATTCATAATCATTAAACTAATGGCGTATTTGCCGCCAATCATTTTGATTTGATTTTCTCGCCAGAAAAAAGATTGGTATTTGTAGGCCAAGTGAGCACCAAAGAAACTGGCTAACACAATAATCACTAAGAAAATTGTTAAAGTGGCGGCCAAATGTCGAAAGCGGACGATTTTCTCAATACCAAATACAATAAATAGTATAGGAGTTAAATACAATTTAGCCCAATTAACCGGGGAGCTGCTGAGGTATCGTTTCGAAACAAAAATTGTAACCAGTGTAAGCCACAGGACAACGCCAAGGGCAATGTACCACCCATGCATGATTGTTAAGATATCGTTTTTCATGATCGAATCAACCTTCCTTCAGGCAAGGCTCTTGAATACTTCACGTAGTTTGGTAACCTGCATCTGCTTATTCTTTTGATTTCATTTTGTTAGAAAGTAGCAGGGTCGGCAGAATGATTAACAGTGCCGCCAGGGAAATCATTAAAAATCCTTGTTGAAATGCGTCAAGTCGAATAGCAACTAAATGTTGGTGGATAAAAGTAGCCAATTGCCTTGATGCCGGTTTGAGGCTACCAGTTTTTAATTGATGCTGAAAACTTTTAACGTGCGAAGCTGAAAAAGCAGTTACGACAGTTGTAACTAATGCTGAACCAAAGGCACTGCCGATATTTTGCAAGATCCGTGAACCGATTGTGGCGCTCGAAATTTGGTCAGTCCTCATTCCGGAATAAGAATCAGCCATCAATGGCGTCAAAATACCACCGGCCCCAATTCCACGAACCAGCAGAACAACGGCAATGATCCAGTACGGTGTGCTTTGAGTGATCCAGTAAAAAGGAATCGTACCCACAAAAGCAATAAACACACTGACAAGAACGACATACTTTGCACCAATTGAATCGGTCAATCGGCCGGTGAGTGGGCGGGAAATCAACATCCCCAATCCTTGGGGGATCAACGCCAGTGAGGCCATCAAGACACTCATATGACGCACGTTCTGGAAAAAGAGTGGCAACAATAACATGGCACCATTAAGAACAGTTCCAGCAATAAACAAGCCAATAATTGATCCATTGAAGGATCCATGTCTAAACAAATTAAGCGGGATAACTGCTTTTTCCCCGCGAATGGCGCCCCAAATAACGTAGATAATTAGTAGCGAAACGCCCGCTGCCAAAAAAGTGAGCGTTGATGAATTGCTAAAATTGGCCTTGTGGGCAGCTTTAACCATTCCATAAATGATACTGGTGCTGGATCCAATCAGAAGCAGTGTTCCGATAAGATCTAATTTTGCGGATCGATTTTGTGCAGGGTAATTAGGCATTTTCCAAATAATTAAACCAATTGACGTCAGCGTTACGGGAACGTTAATCCAAAAAATCCATTGCCAAGACAAAAATTTGATGATAATCCCGCCGATGACAGGCCCGATCAGAGGACCCAAGATCATGGGTAAACCGACCGTTGCCATCATTTGCCCCATAACAGCGGCTCCGGCAGTTTGAACCAAAAGGGTGGTTAGCAGTGGCATAATTAAACCACCAGCAAATCCTTGAACCAGGCGTGCCCCAATTAGAAATTGAATGTTTGGTGAAACTGCGGCTAAAATGGAACCGATGCCGAATAAAATTTCACTAAGCATAAAGACATGTTTACCATCAAATTTATTTAATAACCAACTTGAAAATGGAACAGCAATTCCAGTTGCCAATACATAACAGGTAATGGTCCATTGAACTGTTGTGACAGAACTATCAAAACTATTAACCAATTTATTAATCGCAATATTAATCATTGTCGAATCAAGTAATGGGGCCATTGCACCAAAGACAACAACCCAGGCGATGATGATTGTGGATTTTGGGATTTGTTTATTCATTACATTTTTCCTCCTGAATAAGAAACTATTAGTATCTTAAAACGATAATTGATATAATACACTATGAAGATAAAAAATGCAATAAGATACTCTAAGTATCTTATAAAAGGAGAGTCATTATTATGGTTCAAAAACGTCGTCGGGGTGCCGAACTGGAACAAGCGATTTATCAGGCAGCCTTACAGCTTCTGAAAACTAAGGGATTTTTAAATTTCAATTTCGCTGATGTTGCCGATTTGGCTAATACCAGCAAATCAGTTATTTATCGTCGATGGCAGACGCCATTCTCTCTGGCAATTGCCGCAATTCAGGACAAGATAACGACAGAAAATCACGGCCGAACGGATGATTTCACTTTGACAGGTCATTCGTTACGCGAAGATTTATTGCAGCTGCTTCAGCGATTCATTATTAGTATGCAAACATTTAAGGACTTCCGCATCACAGAACTGCTGGGGGAGGCAACTAAAGAAGAAAATACGACGATTCAACAATTAATGAGCGAAGGAAACGCGATCGATCTTAACGCTCTTGATCACATTCTTACACGGGCAAAAAAAAGAGGCGAAATCATAAAGACAGATTTGCCTGAGGAGATTGCATTGCTACCATTCGATTGGCTCAGATTTCAACTTTTTACTAATCAGCCGTTAACGGAGCGCAAATTGGAATTGTTAGTTGATGATGTTTTATTGCCAATTTATCAATCCAAAAGTAGGAGCGATTAACTTCACGAAACTCTGGTTCGCTCATATTAAGCGTTCTCTTTAATAAATACTTTTAGGCCATGTAACAATCAGAACACTACAAAATAGCTCTGAACAAACATCAGCTGTTCAGGGCTGCTGATGTTTGTTCAGAGCGTAGAAGATTGTCGGGGTAGGCTCTACCAGTCAATATAATAATTTTTGAGAGATCATCATAATGTCTGTCAATTCAGCTTACCATCAAAATATTTTTGAATTTGATGCAGATTTTCTACAAAATCATCTGTATGCTTGTCACCGAGAACATGTCTTAGAAACTGTTTGAGATCTAAATTGAGT
>NZ_AZFZ01000096.1 GCF_001435895.1 Lentilactobacillus parafarraginis DSM 18390 = JCM 14109
AAAGTGTCAACCCTAAGGGGTATTGTACGCTATTTTCAACACCATTTTTATGAACATGACACGAAATACTGTCCATCGCTGGACTTGCGAGTTGGCTAAAATTAGCCAGCTCCTTTTTTAGTTTTGCATACTCTTTTAGTAAGTTTCGGATTTTTTTAATATCTTCACGCATATGATTACTCCCTTATTTAGTAATGACAAGTTTAAGGCCATTCAGAACGACCTCGACTTTCAGCGGTGTTCTAAATCATTCATTTAAAATAAATATGTACACAAAAAGCACGGTTTCCCGTGCTTAATTTGGATTTAAATAAGCTGATGATGCTTACTTGTGTTAGCTGATAGCAATTGAATCGACCTACAATAATCAATTATCTTGCACAGATAAACCGGCCGGTATAGTGATCTCTCACTACATCTACATTATATCATTTATTAGACTAGATTACCTAGTTTTTTAAACTATTCCACGTAGTTGTTGAATCATGCTAACTACCTGATAAGGCGTGTTTTGCATATCAATATTCCGATTAGAATACCAAAATTGGGTTAGTAAAGAAACTGCAAAATCAAACTGTTCATAACCAGCAAAATCAGTGGCACTCTTTGAGCTATCCACCGCATTAATAACGTAGTCAATGGCGGTATTTATATATGTTTGAATCATATCATCGTCGTTAGTAACGTCGATTCTTAAACTATTTTTTATGTCGTTAACCGTAACAGCCATTATTAATCACATCCTTTATCGGTTTTCATTTATGTATAGGGAGCTTAACACTCCCTTGAAATCCTATTTACCAGCTGGAGTACCCAGTGAAACGTTAACTACCGCGCTTTTATCAATAACTTCATAATCATTTCGCACGATTACGGATAGTCCTTGACTGAATTGATCGAATTTATCCCATTGACAGCTTACTTGGTTTCTACGGAAGACAGCTACCGCTTGTGATAAATCACCAACAATCATTGGAAAGGTTCCATCCGTATTGTTAGGCAATAACTTGTCACTAATCATCACTACTGGTGAACCTAACAAACTAAAACCAGAAGCTGCGGTTGGATTTGGTTGTAAGAGGTAACGCCCTTCGCTATCTTTCAAAGTGTCCAAGTAATTGAAACCAGACTGATTAACTAACCACATCTTACTTAGTGCTGGGTCAAGGGTAACGTTATAAATCTTTTTAAGATCGTCAACATTAGTAGCACTTACTTTACTAAAGTTAGCAGCCAATAACGCCATAATTTGTTGGTTGTCAGTATTATCAACCAATTGTTGTAGCTGGTTCTTAACCTCACCCACAATATCAACTTCAGAGTCCTCCACAACTTCATTCGATAATGCAATCTGACCCGCTCGTGTTTTAACGTCAAACGGAACATTAGTAAACATATTCGCATTAATGTCAGCCATTTGGGCTAGTTCATCTTTGGTGGCCAACACTGCGGTTTGCTGACTGGTGGCAATTGGATATGTCCCAGAACCAGCTGAAACTTGTTTAACCGTTGCGTATTGTGCCAAGTTGTATCGGGAAGTCTTTAATTGGAATACCGGTGTAATTAATTCCTTAGGAATAACTGCTGAGGCACCCTGCGTTGTTACACCGTCTCGCATTTCACCATGTGACCGAATGTAATCCTCAAATGAACGGACTTCGGTTTTAGGCTTTTCGGTAGTATGGTTCTTTTCTGGATCGTTAGGATCAATAATTTTCTTTTCTGTCATTTTCTTAACCTCTTTCTTTTTGTTAATAAATTTTTCATAACTACGGGTGTCAACTTGAACATTGGTATCGTCATAAGCGGGAACAGCAACTACGGATACGTCAAACAAGCTTTTAACTTGATTGATTGTTCTCGTAACATTGCCTTGATCGTCCTTAGACCATGTATCGCCGCCATCATTGACCTCAAAACCAAAACTGCATGAATCAACATTGCCGCTTGTAATCTCCTCGTATACGTCATTAGCAAAACTTGTATTAGGTAATTGTGCGGTAAATGCTAAGCCTTTTTCATCTGGTGTTAATGTCAATGTGCCAGCCTTAACACTAGCCAAAACTTGCGTATAATCGTGATTATTTAGCATTAAAACATCAGATAAATCAACATTATCAAGTGCATTAGGTGTAACTACTTCTGTAAAGCCGCCTAAATCCTTGCTTGGTGAGTTCCACACAATAGCATAGCCAGAAATCGTTTTGCCTTGCTGGTCATCTTGTGGCTGTTGTGTATCATCTTCGGGAGTTTCGGCTTGTGGCTGTTGTGCCCGCAACTCCGCTTTAATCGTTAACCGTCTATCCATTTTCTCCACTATTTTCAGCTCCATTCTTATTGATATTTACAAATATGTTTCCATCATCAGTTGGATTCAAGCCGATCTTAGCCCTGGCTTCATTCCTAGTTAAAACACCATTAATAAAACCATTAACAGCTTGTTTTTGTTGGGCTTCAGGATCTAGGCTTAGTAAATTATCCGTGTTATACGCAAATTGATGCCCTAGTTTAAAACTCAATTCACTAGTCATGCAATCCATATAATGTTGTAATGAGGACTGGATGTACTGTAAATTGCTTTGTTCCTGGTTAGAATGTTCATTTTCAACTCCCAACCGCTCAACTGGAAGCTGAAAACATTCGGCAATTTGGCGAGTTGTCCAATCATTAGAATTAACCAGTTTCAATACATCTGTGTTTAATTCTAAATTGCTAACATCCATACTGTCATCAATCACCATGGTACCCAAGGCATTGGTACCAGTCGTTGCATCGTCAAACTGTTCTCGAATATTATCTTTTGCCTGTTTACTTAATTCAGCCTTGTGAACTTGAACAACTTTCGTACCATGAATACCACTATTAAAAAAGCCAGTCAGTAATTGATTGCTGGCCGACTGAATTTGTTGTTCATCTCTTAAAGCAAACAGCGGACTAATTCCGCTGACACCATCTTTAGTGAAATACTTAAAATGAAGAATGCTACCAGGCGTAATGACGCGCTTAGTTTGACCATCAGGTGAGTAAGTGTAGGTTAACCGGCCACTCACATCGTCTTGTGTTACGGTCATTTGACTATTGGGAATGAAAATTAAGTCATGACCACGGATTTCAGCAAACGCATTCCCATTCAAAAGCATATTAGCAGCCAAAGCATACTTGAGGCTGTAACCACTCATACTGGGATTAGGAGTTTGGTTAATCATAGTGTTAAAAATTGGCGTATCACATAATACTGGATTGCCGGCTAAATCACCAGCAATAATATTAATAGCAGTAAAAATATCGCTATTACGCAACGCTGAAATCGAAACATACGTATATGGATCATCGCTTGAAAGACTAACCAAGGCATCGGTAAATGGATCATCATTAGTGGTGTTGGTTTTGACAAAGAAACTCATATATATATCACCTCACTTTTGTTTATTTTTTTCGTAATTAATTAAAAGCGCTAAAACGACCAGGAAAATGCCAGCAAAGATTAGCGCAATATAAAATCCCAAGATACCAGCCAGGCCAATGATAATCACCATCAACCCCAGGATTAATAAAATTGTTTGAATGTAGCTAGAAAGAAAAGTCGTCACTTTCGTAATAACTGTTTGCATGACTGATATCCTCACTTTCTTGGTAATAGTCCATGCCTGAAACGTAAGCACAGATTAAGGCTGCTATCGGGTCAATCCGGTTGCTATTGCGGGCTTTATCAAGTTGCCAACCATTATTCACAACTTTCAAAATAGCATTATTGACCGCATAGGCCAGAATCTTGTTGCCATTATGTTTAATCTTGCCATCGTAAAGCTGATCACGGAAGTTACGAGTTGGAATGTTAAGCGTTTTCAGACCCTGCCTCACTTCAAACAGTGGATAATTAGCCTTTTCAAACTTGGTTAAAAGTGCCGTAAAATTGTAAGGATCATAAGCGATGGCTTTGACATTCCAATTATATTTACCAACTAGTTCTTGGATATAATCAAATACCTCATCGTAATCAATAATGCCACTATCCAATCTGGTAATCGAACACTCGCCGGCTCGTTCCATAGAACGATAGTCGATACCATCACGCTTAATCTTGCTTGATAATCCGTACTTGGTTCCTACCCAGGAATGACTGTCACAATAAAACTGACCGTTACCAATTGGTACCAGCCAACTAACTGCTGTCAGATCATTACTCTTCGATAAATCAATGCCAATAAATACATCACGGTTATTCAGATCGGGAATTTTTTTAAGCTTTCCCTTGCTCCAATCATCAGCACTGATATAGGAATCATCAGAGGCTTGCACCCACATATTCATAGACTTACTCAAAAATGGAATTAAATTGTTTTGTTTAACAGCCAGATCCAAGTCAGATTTTAATTTAGTGGTCATTCTTTTATTAACAGTCGGTTCGCAAAGTAACGGATTGGCCTTAATCCAATTATTGGGGTCAAATACTTCTTCACGTTTATCCAACTCCCAAATAGCAATGAAGTAACGATCAGCTTTCGTTTTACCAGTAAGAACATCGGTCAGCATTTCATACTCATCATGCATTGGACAATTAATATTAACTCCGGATGTGGAAATGATCATCAATAAGGAATTTGGCACATTTGTTTGACCAGTTTGTAGAGCGGTGTAAGTAGCTCTCGTCTTAGCCTGATCGAACTCGTCCAAGATCCCCGTAGAGGCACCATACCCCTCCAAAGTATTTGTATTAGACGACAATGCTTGACATGTTGAACCAGTGAGGTTATCCGTAATCTTATTTCGCCGAACTTTTACTCGGGTTCGCACATATGGTGATTGTTTTCTGACTTGTTCAAATTCCGAAGACAACATGTTATATCCCAACCGTGCCTGCTTCGCGCTATTGGCAACAAACAATACCTGCCGATTCCTCGCTGGTACTTTCTCTTTAATTAATCCAAGTGCTGCAAAACAACTAGCTAAATACGTCTTGCCGCACTTTCTAGCCATCGAAATGAATGCTCTATCATATCGCCGATCACCAGTTGATTTTTCACGCCAACCATATAATTCACCAATAATCCACTTTTGAAAGGGTTGTAATTCTAGTTTTGAACCATCAGTTTTGGGAAGTAACTCAATAAATTCAATGGCGCTATCGGCTTGATGACCATCAAAGTAAAATGGATAATCTTTTTCATTAATTGAGCGATTTAAATCACTAACAAAACGTTTGATAGCCAACTCGATTTTCTTACCAACAATAATTTCATGATGTAAAACCTGTTTAACATAAATCAAATTGGTAGATAAATACATACCATTTACTTCATCTAAGTCTAATATTTCTGTATTGTATGCAAGAAAATCTGCTACGTCATCAATTTCATTAACCCCCATGCTTTTTAATTCTTCTCTATTCATTTCATAGCCTCTTCAAATTTATCTTTAGGTGTCTCTTTGGTTTTAGCCTTGTTTAATTCCATTCGAGCCCGCGATCCAATACTCATGCCTAAATCATTAGCTAATGATTTCATATCTTTGGTAGCTGCCGACAAAACGTCAATGTAGGGATTCTTCTTTCGCATACCGGTTTTGCCCGTTTGCACAATCCCATGCTTCTTTAAATCCGCTTCAGCAGCTTGAATTAGTCGATAATCTTCACAGTATGTGGCTAACAATGATCGGTCTAATTCACTAATAGGCGTGTTAGCTTTCAGATACGGGACAACTCGATTCCATTCAGTAATGGCAGATCCATGTAACCAGCCAGGTGGCGTTACATTAAGTTCAGGATAGGCAAACATTGACGCCTGCATATCCTTTCTTTGAAACTTTTCTTCTTCGGATAAATGAGATTTAACCGTTTGTAACTGCTAAAATAAAGTGAGCCAATT
>NZ_AZFZ01000097.1 GCF_001435895.1 Lentilactobacillus parafarraginis DSM 18390 = JCM 14109
AGACCTGCACTCAAGACGAATTATCGGCTATTCGTTCTCAAAAAAGATGGCTACTGATTTAGTCTTAAAGACCCTGGAAAGCGCGGTTAAAAATCGAACCATTACTGGGGACCTGATTATCCATACGGATTTAGGATCACAGTATACCAGCGATGATTACAATCAACGGTTAACTGAACTACATATCCGCCACTCATACAGCCGTAAGGGTTGTCCGTATGATAATGCGCCAATGGAACCTTTTCATGCTTCCCTCAAAAAGGAATGTGTTTATCCAGTGCCGGTCTTTGAGAATTATGAAACTGCCGCTGCTGTCCTTTTTGAATATGTGCATGCTTTCTACAATAGGAAGAGAATTCATAGTTCACTGGGCTACCAGACCCCCTTACAAGTTGAAATCGCAACACTTACGAGCCAAATGGCCGCCTGATTTAATGCTTTCCATGGTTCAAATAAGTTATTAATCGCGATTAATGATTTATTTGAGCTGTGGAAGGTAAACGCGGTTCTGAATGTCTCTTAAAATCTGTCTCAAATATTGACTTCAATCCATAGGATCGCTAATTTTACTTTGACTAATTAGAAACGGATCAAGTTATTGATAGCTACTGATCGGATCTCTTGATATTAACAAACAATGAACAGATAGATTGGATCGAAGTCACTGTAGATAACAATAGATCATAAATTTATCCTTCAAGGAAACCTAGCATATGTTATACAAGTAAATAATATTTACAAGTAAATTCAGTTTACTTGTAAATATTATTTACTTGTATAACATAAAGCACAAAAAAAGTATCGGTTGTGCTGGCTAAATTTACTGCTCTCGCTCTTTTTCAAGTAGAGTATTATACATATCTTTTTGTCGATTATTCATGGACGTTTCAGTATATGTCTGAATTAAACGGTTAAGAAGAGAATCGAAAGTTTTCTTTTCATGGGCCTCCTCTGGTGGAAGAAAATACGACAAAACACGTAGTTTCTCAACGCTTTCTTTAGAAACACGTTGTACTGTCATAGCTTTTTTTTTCTTTTTGTCGGGTTGCTTTGATTGAGTCTGCATACCAGTAATTGGCCCAAAACTGTTTTGCCCTTTAATATTAACAGTCTTACTTTTAAGAGAAGATTGAGGATGCTCGAGTACCGGCTTAATTTGTGGCAATTTTTTCTTTTGACTATCGTCCATTTTTTAACCTTCTTCCTCTTGTAGTGCTAATTTATGAAGATCAATTTCGTCTAAAACATTTTCGAACACTTTATGTGCACGTTGATCCCACTGATCGTTCTGACCAGTATAAATTTTACCCATTGATATACCTTCAGCATCATATGCTTTAAGTCGTTCTTGATAAGTAACTATTGTATTCAAGACGTTATTCCCAAACTCTTGGCGTGCATCTGAAAGTACTTTCTTATCAACACGCCCACCAGCACGTAACATGCACGGCAGTATTCCAACAATGTCCAATTCGGCTCCGTAATTATCAATCAGATATTGCATGTAGTTAATGTAAGTTTTTGCACCATCAAAGCTCAGTTCCTGCGTTTGTAAAATTATAATACAGTAGTCTGATGCCATCATTGCATTATCCGAAAAATCGCTAATGGTTGGTGGCACATCTAGGTAGATGGCTTCATATTGTTCTCGCAATGGTTTTAACAATTGTCTCAGATATGTAACCTGTCTTTTATCATCGTCAGGAAAAGACTGTAATAACATTTTGGGTAAACGACTAAATTGTGTATTAGACGCAATTAAATCAAGATTAGGAATAATCGGAGTGATCTGATTAGTAAGATCACCGTTCGTAAAACCATCGGTAATATTCTTGCTAATATCTGTTATATTACCTGTTTTCGCTAATATACTGGTAGCATTGGCCTGTGGGTCCAAATCAACCACTAAAGTTCTCCTGTGTTTGTTTACCGCTGATATATAGGAAAGCATAGTCACGGTTTTCGTCTTACCAACGCCGCCCTTAAAATTCCCTACAACAAATACGTCTGCACTCATACAATCATCTCCTTAGCAAGAGTATACATTTTCGAAGTTGTGTTTTCAACTGTATACAAAAAAATATTTTGGCCAATTACAACTTTTTCAAAGGAAAGTTTATATTTATTTACATGTAAATAAAATTTACTTGTAAATAAAGTTTACTTGTAAATATTATTTACGATATATGGAAAAGCTATATAGTAGCGGATATAGGCAGTCATCCATTTACAAGTAAATAAAATTTACTTGTAAATAAAGTTTACTTGTAAATATTATTTACTTGTTATACAAGTGAACTTTTGCGAATGTTTATAGACACCAATAACGCTTAATTTAGGCTTTACACACCAACTGGCGTCAGGTACAATATGCTTGTAAATAAAAAAAGGGAACGCAAAGTTGCGAACCCATAAAAATAAAGATAAAAAAAGAGAACGTTGCGTGCATGGTATTGCCTTACCATTCATGCAGCCACACAAGAACCTTCCCTTCTTGCACGACCTTTTTAACGTTCAGTCAAAAATATTGAGAATACTTTTCGTATTGTTTTGTGGGTGTTAGACACACCCGGCATTTCAACAACAAAAGTATACCATATTTTGATGACGATTTCTATACATACCCCTTAGGAATCCCGATTTAATCATGATCCATGATGATTAATCAGTTAAAAAAGAGCTGCAAGGAAAGTAACCTTGTCGCTCTTTTTTGATAGGAGATCTTAATCATGCATACCATCAAGGGAACTAAACAATTTATTCGCCAATTTAACTTTTTTGAAAAAAAGGGCTTTAACCCAACCAAGTGTTCCATCATCAATCATTTATATGATCGCATGGAATCGTCCATTAAACGGCCCCTCGATTATTTTGACAAAGATAAAAAAGCGTTTTTTATCATCTACTCCAATGAGCAGATGGCTCGGGATATCAACGTTTCTGTCCGGACAGTCGCTAACTACATGGCCGAATTAACCGATGAACAGTGGATTACTCGCTACAACACGCCAACCAATTCTACTTACCGCATTTTCATTCCACGGTTTGCCACAGCAAGTTCCCCATTCTGGTACACCCCTAGAAAATTTTGCTGGGGGGGCTGGAAAAAATTTCTACCAAATCAGACTTTTAATCATACTTTGACATATAAAACAATTAATACAGATAATACACAAAATGGACTAAATAGCGCGATTTTCACAAGCTCACCAAAGTCAGGACCCCAAACCGTAGCTAACACTCCGCAACCAGGGGAAACTAACGGCCAGCCAACTTCAAAACAACCGAAAACCAGCCAGCAACCAGTGCTTAACGATATGGCAACCAATATCATTGCCGATCAACTCATCCACCAGGGGGGATTACCAGAACAAGCCGTCTCGATTATGAAGGCCCTCTCCTTTGGCAATGCTGATAAACTATACAATTACGGCGGCCTAATCTATAAAGCTAAAAAAGCCGTCTACAAGAATCATCGTGAAGTGAAGGATATTGGCCTCGCTTTGTCACTCGAACAAAACACCGACATGCGCGACAGTCTAGCTGAAAACTTGCGCCGCATTCTATTCACCGCCAACAAAAAAACAGCTAATCCGGTCGGGGTTGAGAAGTACATCATGGTTTCCCTGAAAAACTATTTTGAAGAATGCGGTGATAAATTCCTTCAGGAATTGCATTATGACCCAGCAAACTATCCTGAAAATTCTAATACCCCTGCCTATGCCTAATAACCAAGATCAGCTCTAATTAGGCTTAGTTGGTATGCCCTAAAACTCAGTAAATTTGTTGTCGCCTTTATGCTGGATGATGCGTTTAAAGCTGTTAGTTATCGCACAATGGGGGGGGTAAAAGCGCACCCTTGTCTAATAGCGGTTGTCGGCGCATCTTCACATGGCCTAGTAAACACGGGAAACTGGACTTGAGGATTTGTGTCAAAACCATAACTTTGGAGTCCACCTTTACGGCACATTTGGGCATTATTGTTTGAGAAAATGGTCGTTAGGTGATCGCTAATAGCTTTGCGCTTGTCGCCCTCGATGCCAAACCAAATAGATTTAGTTTTAGGACCTATCCAAACCAGCACCATTGTTTTGGATTAACCGGCGCTGAACCGATGTTTTTTATCGCTATGAGCATTGAATTTATCGATAACGGGTCTCCCTTTTTGAGCTCGTTTGCGCGCTGCTGCGCGTTTGCTGAGCAACCTTCACTCATGTATCTGTAAAATAAATCCACACCCGCTACGGGTGCTTAATAGCGTTCTTAGACTCTTGGGTGCCGTTTTGCCAACTAAAGTAGCTAATCGCCAAAATTTGGTTCACAGATTGCCGACAAGCCATGTTTCCCATCAAACTGTTTCTCACTGGGAAAATGGGAAAACAATTCCTGATATTCAGAGTTTAATTTTACTTTGTGAACTTTACGGTATTACATTAAAAGATTTGCTCTCTGATGATGTTGACGTTATAAGGGCAAATGCTTTAATGAAAAGGAACAAAAAGAGATGTATTGACATTGGGATAACTATAATAGCCACGTATTTATCTTTAATCGTGGGTAGGTGGATATCTTTTACATTGTCTATGATGCTTGTAACCTTTTTTTCAACTATCGGAGTTATTCTGACCGTTAATCTTACTATGGAAACTAAAAGACTCGGATTGAACACATACAAGCAATTAGCTAAATATCTTAATACTGGAAGTATTCCGTCTATGCGCAGAACTAAAGTAAGTAAGTTTAGGATAATTATTCTATTATCAATTGGTATATTTATTGGGTTACTTTTTTCGCTTTCGATAGGAAAGTTTATTTTGGGTTGGAATATTTAATGCTTCGGTCTAAATTCACATGATGATCGTTATGAGTAGTTGTGGTTATTAAATCTATTTAGGGTCCATATTGTAGTTATCGCCCCTCGGAAAAGTTGTTAAAACAGCCCCTTGAATCTATCGAATAGATTTGAGGGGGCTGCTTTTGTGATATACTGCGATTATGAACCCTGGATTTAACTTGATTAGCAGGGTTCCAATGGCCCAAAATATAGTGCAGGAGATCGTCAAAATGCCAGGATTAGTGTTACGCTCTCAAAGATTCCGCTACCTCCATGAAAGATAAGCTACCTTACTCTATAAAACTTTAAGGTTATCTCTCGAAATAGTTGATTAATTTTGGGGAAAGTCAAAAGTNTTGACGGCCACAAAAGTATTAAAAACTCGTTGCACTTATGTAAATTGCTTGTGTACGATAGCACATCAGTAGATAATTAGGTTGTCGAAGGGAGAGGTTTTATCATGAACAAGAAGCTTGTCAGTTTTATTCTAATGGGCTTGTTTGCTGTAACTATGGGGATTGCAGTGCAACAACCCACGGTTCAGGCCAGTAGTCAGTATACGGTTGTTAAATCTTCGTTTCCTGCTGGTGGAACTATCTACCATGCCAAAAGCTTTCAGAAAAACGCTTATGTATGGAAACATTTAAATCACAAACAAAAAATTGCTAACCTAAAAAACTATCCTAATTCTAGTTGGTATCGTACAGGTATCATTATCCTTAAACATAATGGTAAGAAATCGGTGTACTATTTGGTATCCAATTTTTCACCATTATCTAAAAAAACCATAACTGGGTTTGTCTGGCGTGGGTATCTCAAGAAGGGCTATAACCCTAATTTTTCAAAAGTGAACTCAATTACACTCAGTCTGGCAAGTAATACAGACTACAA
>NZ_AZFZ01000098.1 GCF_001435895.1 Lentilactobacillus parafarraginis DSM 18390 = JCM 14109
AGTGTTGCACTTCAATTTTAAATCGGGGAAATTCTAAATTATATACATATGCGGTGATTTAGTAGCTCCCACCAAGCTGATTGAATTGCTCTTCCAATTCTCTAATTTGAGCCATAACTGATTTTCGATCAGCCCCCAAATAATTAGCTGTTCTAGTTTGAATTCGTTGATCCTCTCTCAACTGATCTATTGTTACACCCTTCGCCACCAATTCGTAATATCTGTTGAGGTCATATTGTGCTGACTCTAGATGATCCTGGTCCGCAAACTTATTACCATAGGGGTCATCGTTCTTTGAATCTTCTTTTAACTTATTCTGCCAAATTTCAATGTTTTCTAACCAAGCATTCTCACCCGCCCTCAATAATTCCTGATCATCACGATCTTCATCTGCTTTATCTGAGGCTTGATCTTGCTGTTCCATTAAATCATTGGATTTGCTGTATAGAAGGTCAATCTGTTTTGCTAATTCGTCAGTTTTATCAGAATTCATATTCCTATCATCAATAGCTGGATTACTTGAAGAATCCTTGATCACTGTATTTGATGCACGGACTGTTGATGATGAACCATTAGCATTCCCAAGTATTCTTCCATTCAGATGGTTTGCAAATTCAGGACTCATCGTGCTTTGGGACTGACCAACTTCCATTGGCGCAGGCGTTACAGCAGGTTTATTAACTTGAGGAGCTTCTGAGATTTGCTGTGGATGTTGATTATCTTGAGTCTGGTGTGAACTTGAAGTCGATTGTGCCGGAGTTACTGATTGTGGTTGATTTACAGGTAAACTTGTCCGAACGCGTTTCTTATCTGGAGAAGCCGTTGGAGACACAACCACTTTTATTGTCCGATATCCATGCCTTGTCGCAATTAAGGTGTATTTCCATCCACCCTTCATCTTACTTTTCAGTCGGAATCGAAAATGTCCTTTCCTATTAGCGATTCCATAGCCATACGACGTGCCAGCTCTTTTTAAGTGAAGCTTTGCACGCGGGATGGCCATACCGCTTATGTATTTTGAACGTTCTGTAAACTTCTGAACTTTAATCTGTTTGGTTGACTGCCCATTTACCGTCATACCGGAAGCTGATGCCAAAATAAAAACAGTTGTTGCAATAGTAAGCTTATTCATCATTAGATACCCCTCATCATCAATTCTATGGTGCTTATTAAGTTTACCATTTACTTATCAGATAAGTATAATTGCATTTTAATTATTGCGTGCCCTGAACTATCTAACGATGTATGTATATTTTAAAAATTGAATGTATCATCCTCCCTACCTGCGATGACGATCATTATAAAACATATAGCTAAACAACGGCAACGTCCANCACTCGCTATCGCCCCAATCAACGTTGCCAGTGTGAACCGCCAGAATATTAACGCCAACGAAAGAAACGTCACCGTCCAGAAAATCCACAGGTTCTTGCGCCGTTTTGCTCTGGCTTTGTTATATGCTATCTGATCCTTCGGCCTCATCGGCGGTCTCTCGACTATCATCAATATCTCCTCCATCAGCTAAATACATAAACACTTGAACGGTAATTGCTTCTTCATGTTCCCAATCCACATCATATATAATCGCATGCTTAAGGATATTGCGTTTCTGATCAATTAAGTACATGTCGTTTTCGATTTTAAGCACCCAAGCCTTGAAATCAGTATATAGCTGAAGTGCATAGGGGGCGGCTTCAATCCCCAAATTCATCTTAAAAATCTCGATTTCTCTGGTCGTGCCTTTTTCACGATCAACGGAATAAACATAGGTCGGAATTGCCGGATGATCACGATCGTCCAAATAATTATAAATGTAGTCATAAGCCAGCTGGTATTCGTTGGGTCCTTCTTCAACTTTCTGAACGGTTTTGGGTAGTTTATTTTGTAGATCTTCAATTTTCAAGGTTGCGGCCTCCTTGATGGGAAATTAAGTCAATAAAGTGACTAGCATGACACAATGATCGAACTTTCCATCATCATTTTATCGGATTTCAAGCTAAATAAGTTGTAAAAGGAGAAACTTTCTGGCTGTTTCCTGTTACTTCGATATATTGTCAACATGTCGATCCCAAAGGCAAATTAAAAGTGCCGACAAACGCCGGCACTTTAACTTTCACAATTCAGTTTGGACATAGAGACTTTACCAAATACTATACCCCCCATCCGCCAAAATTGTTTGTCCGGTAATCGCACTGGCAGCACCATATGACAGATAGTGTTCAGGTCAAATCACCTTCACGGCTAAATAGATTCAAGGATGGGTGTGTGGCTACTTCCTGTCAAGATTCAAGATGGGTTTTATTAAAAGCGGCCCACGTCAACGCAATTTTAAAACGCGACGAATATAGCTATCGATTGTCGTCGGTTTTCTTCCCAATAATTTGGTGAGAACATAGGGATTACCATCCAATCCCCACGCGCTGTAACTATCTGCCAAATGTTTAAACCCCTGACGGAAATAGAGATCCTTTGCATTGATTTCATCCAAGAATTCGGTGACTGACACGTACTCGGTCACCGCGTGTTCGCCAGTTATTTCATTATACGTGTCAACAAGATCTCGCGGCGAATAAGGCTCCGTCCCAACCAATTCAAATGTCGCTTTATCATATGTTTGCGGATTCTTTGCGACTTTAGCGATCACCTCACCAACATCAACAGGATCAACGTAGGCAACCTCGGCGTCGATATCGTAGAAGATTCGGTACTTCCCCGTTTGGTGAATCACTTTCGGATCAAAATTGTGCATGTAATGCATCGGCTGCAGAATTGTGTAGAGTAAATGATGACTCATCCCTTGATATATCAAGTGCTCCTCAACATCCCTTTTAGCAATGTGCTGCCACAAACTCGTTAAGATTGGATGAGTGACCGAAATAAATATAAATTGCTTCGCGTGATGAGCAATCGCGGAATCAATAAGTTGTTTGCCAATCAACGCCTCTTCTGAATTAAAGAGCGGTGGAATGTAAACAATTTGATCAGACGAAGCGGTCAACTTATCAATGAAGTCAATATCCGTTAGATCACCAACAAATGCCTCTTTAATTCCCGGCAAGTCACGAACAACTGGATTCACATCCGTGGCAGCAACTTCAAAGCCAGCCTTAACCAGCGCAGCGACAAAATAACGGCCAGTATGCCCGGCTGCAGACGTTACTAAAATCATAATGGTCACTCCTCGTATTATCAAATTATATCCAAATATTGAACCACAAGTCTTTGAATTAATTGTAACTCATATCACAAATTAAATGCAAGTGCATGTATTATATGTTAAACTATGCTTGCAACAAATTAAAGGAGGGGTTCTTTATGAAATTATCAGGTCATCATGTACTCATTACCGGTGGTACAACAGGCATTGGGCTGGGATTGGCAAAAGCCTTCATCGAGGCTGGTAGCAGTGTATTAGTAGTTGATTTTGACAATGACCACATTACTAAGGCAAAGGCCGATGTCCCTGAGTTGCAAACTTATCAGGCCGATTTATCCAAAGCGGGTGACAGGGAGAAACTTGCTCAATGGATAACAGATAATGATGCTGAACTGGACGTACTAATCAACAATGCCGGTATCCAGCGCTGGATCAATCTTAACCATCTTGATAAAAGTTGGGAATTTTACCATCAGGAACTAGCCATTAACTTAGAAGCACAGTTACATTTGATTATGTTACTTCTCAAGCAGATAAATCAAAACGGTAATGGCGCCATCATCAACGTTTCCTCTGGTCTGGTAATTAACCCAGGTTCTTGGGTCCCGCTGTACACGGCTTCAAAGTTCGGCGTTCACGGATTTACCCAGGCATTAAGATGGCAAATGGAAGATGAAAGCACTAAAGTTTTCGAAATCTTTCCACCAGCAGTAAATACGTCTCTGGGAGGAGCGTCCGAGCACACTTATGGTGTGAGTTTGGATGAATTTATCCCCGCCGTTATGCAGCAGATTGAGGCCGATAACTACGACATTACGTATGGGACATCCAAGGAACAGTATGATGCCGACAAAGCTACTAACCGTAAGCAAGATGAGATGGTCTGGCATATGTTCAAAGACAATCCCACTTTTAAGAATGCGTAGTGGTGAACGCCTGATTTGCTTGATTTAATTTGGTAAAAAGCGCGTGATTTTCGTCGAGATTTTCAAATGTCCGGTTCAACTGATCTACAAGTCGGTTAATTTGCTTGCTTGCATCAACACCGGCTTGGGTGAGACCTAGTTCAACACGTCGACCATCATTTTGGGCAACCTTCCGTTGAACATAGCCCAGCTTAACGAGTTTGTTAATCGCCCGGGTAACTGTGCTTTGGGTCAACTTAACGAATTGCGAAAAATCACTCTGAGTTAGTCCGGGATGTTCTGCTAGCTTTTGTAAGTAAAAATAATTGGTATGATTAATGCCCGGTAGTTGGATGGATGAGTCCAGCTGCTGGGTTATTTTGTCATAGAGAATTGCGAGATGTTGGATGTAACTTTGGGGCATAGTTGGTCACTCCAGTCATTTAAATACGAATTCGATGCTGTATTAAGTAATATGTTCAGAAATTTGTATATGGTAACGACAAGTTGCCATTGGCCGCATGTTATCAAGTTCTATTTTCCGCCTCCAAGAGGGCCCTTCTCAACTCATCATCCACCGCATAAATATAAAGCCCGTTAACCCCACGAGTTAATAACACATTCAACTCATTTGGTAACAGCCGGTCGGCTACCTTCATCTTCTTACCATTTTTCAATGTTCTATTTCGAATTGCATTTGTATTTTCACTTTCACTTGGATCAAACACAATATGTCCGTGACGATATTTCACAGAGGGCCCAATAATGACACCACTGTAATTAAGATCAAATCCTTGAATTGTATAAGTGGATCCAACCTCATTAATTGTCTGGGGTTGTTCAGCCCAAGCAAGCTTTTTCAGTGAACGGGCATTTTTTGGCTTCAACTGAAGGTTCCATGGCAAAGATAAGTCTCCAGCAGTAACCATCCAATAATCCGCATTATCCGGCTTTCGTTTACTGTTGTACTTCCAATCAAACGTTGCTAATATACGCGATAACCCCTTATCTTCGTCTTGAGCTTTATGCTGAATGGCTTCGTACATTTTCTTAGCATCACTAAAGATCCTGAGATCGTAATTATCATCCTTAGGAATTTTAGAAATCATCTTCTTCTCAGTAATATCCCGAATCCACTTGATTGTAGCGGCATTCGCATTTATCCGTAGTTGATTGCTCAACATTATCAAATTACCTTGAGAATCTGCACGCTCTTCCATTCTTCTGATATCATCCGGTTCAAGATACTCTTCAGTCTTTAACATCTGATTCTTATCAAATATTGCAACGGTGATACGAGAACGCTTCAAAATATCTTCCAACTGATTCTGACCACGATATGCCTGTTTTCCTTGAGTCCAAAGTAGATGTGCCTCATCAACTAAAACAACGTCTGCAGGTGCATTGGGACTATGGGTTGTAATAAAGTGTGTTGGCTTACTAACATCATTTTTATTGTTTACACCTAAATTCAACTTATTAACAATATCCTGATAAACTTTTAACTGTTCGTCATGATTCACCAATACATAATTTTCAAGATTACTAAAGCCTTGACGCAGGATACTGCCATCATCCTTTAAAGTACTAGGGTCCGTCTGAAAACTTTATTTCA
>NZ_AZFZ01000099.1 GCF_001435895.1 Lentilactobacillus parafarraginis DSM 18390 = JCM 14109
AAATCATAGATCTTGGACAGCTTCTAAGGATTAGTCATCCCAATGGTCAGTGGAAAACGCTGGCCGATGTTAACGGTCGCTTGCACTTTTTCATCCGGCTGTTGTCGGCGCCGATCATTGTGCGATCGGGATTGGTGCGAATAATGATTAGATTGTGGCATAAGTTTGATTTTGACCTCGTTTTTCTGTGAACTGTGTTAACCTCCATTATAGCATGTGGAAAGACACAGGATAACTGAGGAGGATTGTTTGAAAGTCGCCTAACAGTCAGGTTATAATGATTCTAAATTAGTAATCGGGGGTGGGCATATGAATTCATTGATTAGTTTAGAAAAAGTTAATTATCAAATCGCTGATCAACATATTTTACATGATGTTGATTGGCAGATTCCAGCTGGGGCTCATATTACATTGACGGGACCATCCGGTGGTGGGAAAAGTACGTTATTACGGATCATTGCGGCCATGATTTCTAAAACAAGTGGGACCTTGATTTTTGATGGGCAGCCGATTGAAAGTTATGACCCAATCATGTATCGGCGGCAAGTCTCATATTGTTTCCAACAACCGACGTTATTTGGTGAGACGGTGGCAGATAACTTAGCTTTCCCGTACCAAATTCGTAAGCAAGTCATGGATACGCAACGAGTGGTAACGGCGTTAAATAATGTTGGGCTGTCCGAACGAACCCTGCATCAGCCGATTATCGAGCTTTCCGGTGGTGAACGGCAGCGGGTCGCGCTGATTCGCAACATCTTATTCTTACCAAAAGTGTTGTTATTAGATGAGGTGACAGCTGGTTTGGATGAAAATAATAAGCAAATCGTGCACGCCTGGTTACGACAGTTAAATGAGCAGGATCACGTGACAACGATCATGATTACTCATGACGCGACAGAGATTGCTGCGGCAGATCAATTAGCGAAAGTGGTTGCTGGCAGATTGGAGGTACACGCATGAATTTAGCAGTTAATAATACGTCGCTATTTTTGGCGGCAATGTTAGTGCTCGTCGCGTTAGGAATTAGTTTGTGGCAGAAACTTGGCTTGGATAGGGACATCGTCATTGGTGTCGTGCGGGCTGTTGTACAACTATTTATCGTGGGTTACTTGCTAAAGTATATTTTCCGAGTCAACAATTTGTGGCTAACGCTGGCGATGATGGGCTTCATTATCTTCAATGCGGCTTGGAATGCGAAAAAACGGGGGCCGGGGATTGACCATGCATTAGCCATTTCGTTATTAGCCATTTTTGTTAGTACGGGGGTAACACTCGGCGTCCTCGTGCTATCTGGTGCGATTAAGTTTGTGCCATCGCAAATGATTCCCATTTCTGGTATGATTGCGTCGAATTCAATGGTCGCAATTGGGCTGGCTTATCGCAGCCTCAATAGTCAGTTTCGTGACCAGCGGCAAGGTGTGCTTGAACGGTTGGCGTTAGGGGCTGGTCTACTTGATGCTTCGATTGCCATCGTGCGTGAGGCGATTCGTACGGGGATGTCACCAACCATTGATTCGGCAAAGACTGTGGGTCTAGTCAGTCTGCCAGGGATGATGTCCGGTTTGATCTTTGCAGGGGTCGATCCAGTACGGGCCATTAAGTATCAAATTATGGTCACGTTCATGCTCTTATCAGCGACTAGTTTGGGGTCAATCATTGCGTGCTATTTAGCTTACCGTAATTTCTATAATGAACAAAAACAGTTGAAGTAATGACTCCTGATTGCAGTCCCGCGGGGAGTCCTTTATGATGGAAGCTGAAATAAAACTTAATGCGGGGGTATTGATGTGAATGACGCAGCGGTTTGGGTTCCAGTTCCATCAATGTTTTACTGGGGCTGGTTAGTACCACTCATATTTGGAACCATTTTTGGTTGGCGTTATCATCGCGATAAGGTTCGCCTAGGTAACGGTATTTGGTTTTCGCTATTTTTCTATTCGTTTTTAACCATGCTGGCGATTACAATCTTAGGTAGCAATATCCACTGGTTGATCATTATCAGTGGGACGTTGTTTGTGTTGCTGATCCTGTTGATTGGGCTGATTTTTACCTTACAAGCTTTCTTGCTCTTATGGAATGCGTGGATCATGTGGCGTCATGAGAGTCATACGTTGGCGAATATGCTGACCTTGTACTTGGGACTGGCCATTCTGATTTTGCCATTTTTAGGCAATCTGTTGAGTAGTCATGTGCCGCAGCCCGTGAGTTATTTTTTGACGGTATTTCCGAATCTGGTCATTTTTTACCTTGGTTTTATAACTATCTGACGATGCTGACGATTTATCAATTCAATTGGCCCCGTCTGCGACAAGATTATATTATTGTGCTTGGGGCTGGCTTGTTAGATGGAGACCGTGTCTCGCCATTGCTAGGGCAACGAATCATGCGTGGACTGCGCTTTTATCAGAAGCAACAACGCAAGACGCATCATCGGGCCGTGATGATTTTCTCAGGTGGTCAGGGTGGTGATGAAACGGTTCCGGAAGACCAAGCCATGCTGGAATACGCCATTGCGCATGGCCTTCCTGAAACGGATGGCTGGGCGGAGACGCAATCGAAGACGACCTTGCAAAATATGCAGTTTAGTAAGCAATTGATTGCACAGGGACCTGTTAAAAATCCACGAACGATTTTTGTTACAAATAATTACGGTAGATTGCAAATTTAATCCGAATTTTTTGACAAATTGGTCAGCATGACCTGATAAGGTGTTTGCCAGTCAAGTATTTTAAGTGGTCTCTGATTAATTTCGGGTAAGGTAGTTTTCAAGCCTTGAGCACTAATGTGCTCAAAATAAGTCCCCTTAGGATAAAAATAGCGTAAGTTCCGATTAAATCGTTCATTACTGCCGCGCTCAGCTGGCGTATAAGCATGGCAGTAATAGGTCTTAATACCGTATTGTGCTTCAAGTGATACTAGACCGCTAAACTCAGTGCCACGGTCCACCGTAAAACTATGCACCGGGCCATTAAAAGTTGCTAGAAACTTATTTAGGGCTTCATTAACAGTTACTGCTGTCCGGTTTTTTAATCGGTAGGCCCAAAGGAACCGTGATTTGCGATCGATTAAGGTTAATAAAACTGCCTTACTATGCCCACGGGGGCCAACAATTGTATCTAATTCAAAATCACCGATGCGATTACGTCGATTAACCACGATGGGTCGCTGTTCAATTGACCGTCCTAATGATTGATTATATTTAGAACGTTGGTCAAGGTTACGCCGTTGGCGCACGCCATGTTCAGGCAAATCATTTAAAGAAAACTCAATTTTCCCTTGATTTAACCAATTATAAATTGATTTAGTCGCTAGTTTAAATTCGTGAGCTATCATTTCTGGTGACCAACTTAGCCGTAAATGGTTTAAAATTATTTGCCTTAATTTGTCATTCAATTTAGTCTTTCGGCCACATCTTAGTCTTTCGGCCACATCGTGACCGCTTGTATTCGGCATCTGTTTGGGCCACTTCGGCCTGGTAAGGTTCACATCAAGCTAATTCATAAGAAATTGTGGCAGGTGATCGTTTTAGGCGATCGCTCATTTGGACATTGGACAGGCCTAGTTCACAAAAGGTTTCGATTTTAATTCGTTCAGAATAGGTTATACTAGACAAAAGATCAGCTCCTAAAAGATGTGTTTGTGGTAAACACCATTTTAAAGGAAGCTGATCTTTTTTGTCCGAACAGCGTTCGGATTAATTTTACAATCTACCCAATAATCACAAAACATTGGTCTACTTGTTTCATCATATTGCTATCTCAATCAACCGTTCTCACATTTTCCTTGCTTCGAATTAAGTCAACAATTAGTAAAACTGCTATTCCTAATAAAAAAACTACGGTAAGGAGCACAGTCGTTTGCATTCCAGTTAATAAATGATGCCACTCTAACTTAATCCCCATCGTTTTTTCAAAATGGCTTTGCTGACCATGAAAAGCGGTTTTTAATTTATCTGCCATAAGTATTTGTCGATAAATTGCTGCTACATATGCACCCGGAGTTAATTTGATAAGTAACTGCGCAAAGTTAGGAAGAATACCAATTGGAATATAGGTACCCACTAAAAAGCCAGAGGCCGTGCCAACAATTGTTCCTATAGCGTTCAAGGAATCAAAGCGACTAATAAACTGGATAAACAGCATATTAATTACAACTGCTAGTAAAGAGCTAAAAAGAGCAACGCAAATTACAGCTGGTAGCGACTCCCATGGCATGGTCAAGTTATCTGTGATTGAAAAGTATCCTATCATCAGTGCGAACATAACTATTTGCATAATAAAGCCAATCAAAGCGGCACTTAACATATAGCTCATGGTGATTTCAAAATGAGAAAGGTCTGTTAAATAAAAATCTTTAATAACCTTGCGTTCTTTATCTTTTACTAATTGTCCAAGTGAGGTAAGGGTGGTTGTGATGGCAGTCACTGATAAAGTCCCTCCAATCAACCAAAAATCAAGTAATTGGTGAGAACTAGGGACAGTTTTCCAGCTACTTATCATTGACTTTTTTAGAAAGACAACATATAAGAGAAATGAAATCATTGCTCCCAATAATGAAAAGAATACTCCGGGGCGATTGCGGAAATACAACAGTAGATTTCTCCTTGTTAAAGTAATCATATCAATGCATCTTCCTTCCGGTTAATGACAAAAAAGCATCATCCATCGTTCCCTCTTGATAAGTGAACGTTTTAATGAAAATACGAAACTTTAATAATAATGAGAGTGCTTCGTCAGAATTAGCCTTTAAACAAATGGTTTTATGATTAATCTGCGTATGAATTATTTTACTTGGTATCAATGCCATTAATTGATCAGCTTGTTCAGAAACAATCACGAGTTTACTGCTGGAGTTTTGTGTTTTAATTTCATCAGCGGATCCGCTGGCAATTATTTTGCCATGATCAATAATATAAACCTCATCTGCATTGTCTGCTTCTTCAAGATAGTGTGTCGTCAAAATAATGGTTAAATTATTTTGACTTTGCAATGAATGCAACAATTTCCAAATTGCCGAGCGGGTTTGGATATCCAAACCCGTAGTTGGCTCATCCAAAAAAATAATATCAGGTTGATTAAGTAGAGCTCTTGCTATATCAACTCGTCGCCGTTGCCCACCAGAAAGTCGGCCGTATTTTTGATTAATAAATTCAGTTAACCCGATTTTCTGAATCAAAGCATCAATATGATTAGATTTGGCTTCTTTATAAAGTCTATTTCGAATACTCAAATTTTCCATAACTGTCAAATCATTATCTAAAATACTCTGTTGAAATACCATGCTAATCTTTATGTCTGGTTTCATCTTGATCATTCCACTGGTTGGATTTAAGATCTTTGTGAGCATCGATATAGTGGTTGTTTTACCAGCGCCATTGGGTCCTAGTAGAGCAGTTAAGCTTCCTTCTTTGATTGCTAAATCAATATGGTCAACCACCACTTTTGATTGATAAGTTTTAGTAAGTCCCTTTGTTTGAATGATCATTATGTCGCCCTCTCTAAACTAGTATAAGAACCTGTTTAGAGTCTTACAAAGGCCCGA